>JAHIVN010000028.1 GCA_018816645.1 Patescibacteria group bacterium
AAACCATTCAAAACACAACGGCTTGTCAATTGGCACTTGACACTTTTTGACAATACAGATATAATTGCGTATATAATGAAAATAAGAGAAAAGCGGAGGTAGCTTAATCGACAAAGCTCTTCTTGTCCAAAGAAGCAATACAGGTCCACAACCTGTCCTCCGCTCATTGACATTATCTCATAGATTATCAGAAAGATGCAAAGGAAAGTACAAGAATATCTAAAAAGTATGCTGCAGGATTTCCCGGTCTATAAAGTCACTCATAAAGACAAAACAACTATAAAGAAAATGGGGTTAGGCTTCTTTATCTTGAACAAGGTCTTATCGAATAGATTTAGGAAAACCTCTCCGGGATGCGAAGTCCACCAGCAGGTAGAACAAAGAATCAATTCTGCAATCGAATCTGAAGAGCCTATCAATTTTACTATTCCGACAGGAGGCTACAAGAAATGGCATCTTGAAAGTGCGCCTGAAGCAGATTGGGCTGAATTCTTTCACCTCAGATTTATGTTTGAGTATTTTTCACCTATACTGGCTGTATACAAACCCGGTATAATTCTGGATTATTTTTCAAATGCCTGGCTGATAAAAGTAATCTCTCATTATCCCCAGGAAGATCTCGACGCATACACAGATTCTTTCAGAAAATTAATCTGTGAATTTGAAAAATTCTTCCCTGATAATTTCAAGGTAAGGTTTAATGTTGTTTCAGACCAGAAAGACGAACGAACTTTATTGGAAAGAATTCTTGAAAATAGACCACTAGTAGAAAAGGATTGGCGAAGTCTAAGCAAAGCCGAACGACACAAAAGGCTTGAAGTATCGGGCAGAAATATAAGGTGGGATATTCTGGAGGAAGCTGGAAAGCTATCCCCCGGCAAAAAAGAAAGGTTCATGTATGAAGGAAAAATTATCCATGACAGTCTTCTGAAAGGCGGCTGGAACAAAGATCTGGATTACCTTTTCAATGATGGAAAAATCGGGATAATTCATCGCTCAACGAAAGAAGACTTTCTCCACCTGTCAACCTACTATGGATCATTTGTCCAGTTCTGGGTTGCCAGAGGGATTCTGACAGTTGACAAAAACAAACTCGTTCCAAGAGTGTTGTCTTACAATCAATACCTAGAGCAAAAACCTCTGCTAAAAAAGATACCCGTTAACCTTCTCGGACCCAGGAACTTTAAGAAAGTGGAACTTCTTCAATTATGAAATCCATGCCTTTATCGTGTCAATCATCGAGTTTTAATTTTTGCAATAGTTAGATATAATGTCAATATGGATTTAACAGAACTATTAAAACAAGTTGGACTTCGCAAGGCTGAAATCGATGTTTATAAGCAATGTACTGATTACTTTCCTCGTGCTTCTGAAATAGCAACAAATACAGGGCTCAAGAGAACTAATATTTATGCTATTCTTAATTCCTTGATCGAAAAAGACCTCGTAGTAGAGGTCAAACAGGGTAAAGTCAAACGCTTTCATGCAGTATCTCTCTCACGATTGTATGATTATGTTGAAAGACAGAAAATGGATCTTGAAAAGAACAGTCAAAGCCTCGACAGGGCATTGGAAATAATCAGCAAACAATTCGCCATCACGAGACATGCAAATGTAGAGTTTTACAACGGACTTGAGGAGGTAAAAAAACTTATTCTAGAAACAGATTCAAAAAGAGGAACGACCGAGGTTAAGCACATCACTAGATTTGAGAGATATGCTGTTGTAGGTAATATCATTGACAGAGTAAACACTTTAACTGAAAATACGTTCAGAAAACTTGGGAAAAATTTTGTAAAGGAAAAAACCATAGTGCCAGATATACAAAAATCAAAGGATATCATAGCTTTTCAGTCCTCGAAACATCCCCACTATCAGAAGTGGCGAGACTTCAGGTTTGTTGATTTCGACAACTTTCAGATCGAGTCTCAGATCCTTTTGCTAGACAATAATGCGTATCTGATCTCGATAACAGAATCCGAAACTTGGGCGTTAAAATTTACTGACAGATCAATATTTAATACCTTTGATGCTATTTTTGAGGCGTTATGGATAACTGGGAAGAAGATTCCCATTAGTTCGAATACATCTGATGCTAAAACCTACAAGAGTAAAAACAACCAAGGACGCTAAACTAGCAGAAGCCTTCATCTTTAAGGCGCTCAAGCCTGACGGTTTCAGCAAGTCAGGTTACACGAAAAACTATAATATCCCCTCGATAAAAGACATACTTGCATGGTCATCCTGGGCTAACCTCAAAAGACCTGAACAGCCGTCATTTATCATTAAGGGTAAAGGAAGGATTGTAGCTGGTATCTTTGGCGAGCCGGTCGAAGGACATTTCGACGTTGGAGAGTCTGAAATCCAGCATGTTTTATTCTTGAAAGAATATGAAAACAAAAATAACGCTTTGGCTTTGCTTTCGAAAACTGTAGAATTCTATAAAGAGAAAAGGGCAAAACAGGTTCATTTCTGGATGCTGGAATCTGATTTCAATAAGAACCGATACTCGCTATGGCAAAAGATCTCTCAAGACTCCTTTGGGTTTGCATTTAAAGGTTTCAGGAGAATTTCAAAATGGAGTGGAAAGCCGATTGTTAAGATAGAGAAATATTTTTGATAAACAATAGATGAAAATACAACTCATCAAAATACCAGCCGGCGAATTCTTTATGGGCAGTACTCCAAAAGAAGTATCCAAACAAATCAAGAATAATCCGACTGTTGATAGGCGTTTATTTGAAAGGCAACTCGAGCAACATAAGGTTGACCTACCCGAATACTACATTTCAAAATTCCCAATAACCAACCTCCAATTTTTAATATTCATAAAGGCTACTGATTATAAAACAACTGCTCAAACAGAAGGTTTCGGAATGCACTTCGACGGTGAAATGAAAAAGATCAGAGGCGCTGATTGGAAACACCCGCATGGGCCGGATTCGAATATTGAAGATAAAGGTAATCATCCAGTGGTAATAGTATCCTGGTTTGACGCAATTGAGTTTTGCAGATGACTGTCTGAAACAACTGGAAAGAAATATTCTCTTCCTACCGAGGCCCAATGGGAAAAAGCATCTCGCGGACCAAATGGAAATACCTGGCCCTGGGGAAATAGATGGGATGAGAGAAAATGCAATTGCAATAATTTCATAGGCGACACAACGCCTGTCGGAGAAATTTCCACAAAAGGAGACAGCTTTTATGGCTGCAGTGATATGGCTGGAAATGTCTTGGAATGGACTACTACTACTATTGGTACGAAAGACGTCTGGCCGTCAAAATTCAAATACCCCTACGATCCAAATGATGGCAGAGAGAACTTGAAGTTGAACACCCGCCGGGTTGCTCGCGGAGGAACTTACCAGCGGGACAAAGATATGTGCCGCTGTGCCTTCCGCTTTGCAGATATGCCAGAAGAGAGATATTCAAGTATGGGGTTTAGGATAGTTGAAATCGCTAAGTCCTAATTCCTAAATTCTAAACAATTTTGTCCTCCCCCGACAAAATTCAGTCATCCCAAATAACTACCAATAACAATAAATAACTTCATAAGCACTGTCCTAACTTCCATTCTTTGGTAGAAAAAGATACAAACTGTATAATTCTAGAGAAAAAACAGTAATGAAACGCAACATCACAATCTACTACATCACTCGGGTTTTTGTTGGCCTTCGATTCATCATCCCTGTCTGGGTAGCATTTTTTCTGCGAATAATCACTTTTGAGCAGATGGCCATCGGTGAAGTAGTAGTCTTTCTTGTCGGCACCTTATTCGAACTCCCGTCAGGCGTCCTTGCTGATCTCATCGGACGGAAACTTACTGTGGCAATTGGACTTATCGTCCAAGGACTTGGTTATGTTCTTGTAGCTTATGCTACTGATTTCCAAAGTTATCTAATTGCATTTTCCATTTCTTCCATAGGTGGAAGCTTTGTGTCCGGGGCAGAAGAAGCGCTCATTTACGATTCTCTCAAACAAATAAAAAAGCTAAATCTCTATTCAAAAGTGAAATCTATCGAGACAACTATTTACAGAGTCTCTCTATTTGCTGGAACAATTCTCGGAGGGTATCTTTATGATATCAGAGCACTCCTCCCATACGTACTGACAGGAACAACATTGATCGTAGCTGGAGCAGTATACTTCTTATCCCGCGAACCGAAAATCGATTCGGAGAAGTTTTCTCTGAAAAGCTACTTTAGAAATTTCAAACTCGGCTTTATGGAAAGTTTTAAAAATAAAAGAACTACATATACATCAATTTATTATATATTGATCTTTTCTGGGGGACTTTTGCTCATGTCCTACTTCGAACAGCCTTACAGCAAATGGCTAGGGTTTAATGAGATTGAGATCGGCTGGATCTTTGGTGCTTTGACTCTGATCAAAATTGTCACCGTCCTATTTGCAACAAGAATCGAAAAGCTGTTTGGTAATAGGATAAACTTTCTGCTGCCCTTGCTGACAGGTCTGATTCTCATATCGTCAGCTCAATTCAAGATATGGGGTCTAGTCATACTCACTGTGGAAAATATTCTTCTAGCCTACCGATTTATTTTCACGCAGAAAATGTATAACTTAAGAATCGATTCCAAGTACAGAGCATCTGCTATTTCAACGCTGTCTATGTTTAACAACTCTATCTATCTGATCCTTGTCTGCGGTCTATCAAAGATACTTACATTTGATAATATCGGCTACTCGTTTAATGTCATCGGGATAATGTTTCTGTTGGCAGCAATTTTAAGCTTAGTGATTAATCGCAGGTATAAATCTGATCAAAGGTGCTCAAGGACTTATTCGATCAGATTCCATAGCAATACAACAACATAGCCATATAACAATATAAAAGCTTTTAGTCTATTTTACTTCTTAACTTTATAAAATGCTCAAAAACATCGACTGCGTTCTCATCTGGACAGATAACCTGGAAGAGATGCGAAAATTCTATTCTGAGACACTTGGCATGAAGGAAATGCTTGAGATGAATCACCCCAAGGATACGGGAATTCTATATGAGTTTGCAAGCGGACCTCAGTTCTGGATCGGATTGCATAGTAAAGTGAAAGGAGAAAATCAAGACTCGGCGAGGCATATGATCAACTTCCTGGTCGATAGTGTCGAGAAAACTTATCAAGAATTGAAGTCAAAAGGGGTGAAGTTTGTAGCAGAGCCTTTTGAAGCTCCTACAGGTGGAAGCTTCTTTGCAACATTTGAGGATCCGGATGGAAATCTCCTGCAGTTGTGGAGCAAGAAAAAGTAATCTATACTAACAATTAACATTTAATAACAAGACCAATGAAAATATACATTGTCGGTTCGGGTGGGGTCGGCGGGTACTTCGGAGGAAAGCTTGCAAAGACTGAAAATAGTGTAACATTCCTGGCAAGAGGTAAACACCTGGACCAGCTGAGATCAAAAGGATTAGTAGTAAACGCTGTGGACGGAAGCTTCAAGATAAAGAACCCGAATGTAATAAGCAGGATTTCAGAGATAAAAGACCCTGATTTCATCTTCTTCTCGGTGAAAACCTACGATACAAAAGAAGTAGCACAAGAATTATCAAAGGTAGTGCGTGAAAAGACTATTATTATCACATTTCAGAACGGCACAGAGAATGACGATGAGATCAAAAAGTATATCAGCGGTTGCAATATTTACCCCGGCCTCGCTTATATCATTTCAACAAAAGAAAAGGCAGGAGTGATAAACCAAACCGGCGGACCGAGAAAAATCATATTCGGCGATCGCGATAATAAGGATAATGAAAATCTAGAAGAAATTGCCAGCTTGATGAGAAAGTCTGGAATAGATGCTGTAGTATCTGACGATATAACAAGAGATCTGTGGAAAAAGTACGTATTTATTAACGCATTTTCGGGTATGACAGCAATCTGCAGGACTCCAATCGGGAAAGTTCTTGAAGATGATATTACGTCATCACTTTACGAAAGATGCGTCCGAGAATCTATCGAAGTTGCTAAGAAGCTTAGGGTGAATCTTCCGGCAACTATTTTTGAGGACGCTATGACTCTGAGCAGAAACTTTGAGGCAGCCTCCAAGTCTTCCCTACTCGTTGATATTGAAAGTGGAAGAAAGAATGAGATTGAAACACTGAATGGAACGCTTGTAAGATTGGCACAGAAATTTGATATTGACACACCGATAAATGCTCTGATCTATGGCTCTATTAAGCTAAGTAGTGATGTTATTCAATAGAAAAGCTATAAATTTGAGGAATAATATCTTTGCTCCGTTCTGATTCTTCTGCTATATTAATCTTGATAAACTTAGTTTCCTAGTCATGAAGATCAAAAAGGTACTACTCCGAACGTCTTTTTTTACCATTGTTTTTGTTTTTCTTGCTACATTTATAACAGGAGGAGAACAAAGTGATCAGGTACAGACACTTCTCGGAGTCTCCTCATTTATTTTTGGCATCTTTCTTGCCTTTTATACTGCAAACAGCCATGGTAGATTTAACGATGTCATGAAGGGGCTTCGTATAGATTCCGGAATTCTTAAATTTATATACCTTTCGTCTAAACTTTTTCCCGAACAAGTGCAGGAACGTATCAAGACGCTAATAGACAATTACCTGATCGAACAGCTGGATTATTTCCTCTATGACTTCGATAAAAGCCAGAAACAGCTAGATGATCTGTTTGAATATATTCTCTTTCTCAAACCGGAGACGAAAGAACAGCAGACAGCATACGATAATATGATCGATGAGATGAACGAAGCCACCAAGAACAGAAAACAGGTTGAGTCAAATGTAACTGCACATCTTTCAATTTTCGAATGGAGCATTCTGATTGTACTGCTCGTAATCATTCTCTTCTGTCTTTTCTATATAAATGATAGCACTATAATCTCCATACTGCTCACAACAATGCTTTCAACTGCGTCGGCAATTATGCTTCTGACACTATACGACCTTGACTCCCTCAGATGGCAAGAACAGTATAGGATCTGGGATCCGCTCCAAAGACTCTTCCGTGAGATGAATCTTCTACCCTATTATCCAGATGCTGCAATTGCAAGTGGAAGGATAAGACCTTTAAAGGGAAAGGTCAGAATTGCTCATTATCCAAATAAATATCCGGATATGAGTGGAAAAGAGATCGAGGAAACGGAAATTTAGTAGTCTCACTCATTAACTCAAATATTGCAAAAATAAGCATAGAGGTTATATTAATCTTTCTAACTTTGCTTCGATCACATCCTTCTGTTTCTTGACTGAGACGACCCCTCTTTCGATAGCTTGCCTGCATCTTTTAGTAAATGTATATCGGAAATCTTCAACTGGATTTATTCCTGCAAATGGTCGTATTGAAACAATATTATCATTATTAGAGAATACTGATGACTTTCTAGAAAGATCAATATTTATTATTAAGGCATTTGGGAAAATACAGCGTGCAATCTTGACAGGATTCTTCCAGTTATCTGAATAATCACTTGCGTCAACCATTTCTGCAACTCGCTGGTCCTGTTTATCGACAAACTTTAGGGGACTAACTCTATAGATCATACTGCAGGAAGCCCGAACCCAGGAAGCCACCGGTTCACTGCCCCATCCGAGAACTGCTCCTTCATCCAACTGATAAGCCACGACTATTTCGGGTATTCTCAACTCTTCAAAAGTCTCTGCTCCCCAGCCTCTCACCAAGTCTTCCAAAGGCTCCATACTCACTAGCTGATCTGTTCGACCGATATCCAGCTTTACAAGGTTTCTCCACCATATGCTTTTCTTCGCCTCTTCCTCCAACTCATCAGGACTCCAGCCGCAGCAAATAGCAGCTCCGGCAAATGATCCTCCACTGCTTGAAACAACTGCATCTACCTTTAAATCAGTGTTTTTAGTCTCATTAGTTTTACTTATAATCATATGAAGCTCCCTATAAGCTCCAACTTGGGCAAATGCTTTCATAGCACCGCCAGAGAGAACTAAGACTATAGCTTTACGTGCTTTTAGGATTACTTGATTGATAGATGATGGAACTTGAGCATCTTTTATCCAATTTTCTCTCATGTTCTCCTTATCATCACCTATCAATACCGGATCCAAAACTGGATAGTCATATTTTCTTTTTTTCATATCCTGCATTAAGGGAATAATCCTGCTTAATTCTATCAACAAGCAGAAATAAAGCAAAGAACAAAGTCTAGCTTATAAGCCACCACTTCGGCACTAACATCCAGCATTGAAATCATGATAAAATACGCCGTTAATCTCTTTATCAGATGCAACAATGAATCTTTCGATTGGAATAGTTGGACTTCCTAATGTCGGGAAATCAACTTTATTTAATGCACTTACTGTAAACTCAGTCCCGGCAGAAAATTATCCTTTCTGCACGATCGAACCAAACACAGGAGTTATCCCGGTAAATGACAACAGGTTGAGAAAGCTGGCCAAAATCGAAAACAGTGAAAAGATCATTCCTGCAGTAGTCCAATTCGTCGACATAGCGGGGCTCGTGAAAGGAGCTTCAAAGGGTGAAGGACTAGGAAACAAATTTCTCTCACACATCCGAGAGGTTGATGCCATAGTTCAGGTTGTCCGCCGATTCAAAGATGATAAAGTAACACATGTAGATAAGCAGGTCGATCCTAGAAGAGATATCGAAACCATAGAAACCGAGATGATAATCAAAGACACGGAGAGTCTCGAAAAAAAGATAGGGATACTAGAAAAACAGGCAAGAACTGATAAAACTATCGGTGAACAAGTCGATCTTGCTAAATTGCTGCTGGATAATCTAAACAAAGGGACACTCGCACACGAAGTTGAAAAGCCTTCAGACAAAGATCTCAGACTGTTTCGAAAGGAACTCTTCCTGCTTACTGACAAGCCTATGATTTATGTCATAAATGAAGCCGTAGAAAAGATAAATTCAAAGTTATATGAAGAAATTCTAGAAGAGCTGAAACTAAGACAAGGACAAGCACTTATAATTCTTGATGCAAAGCTGGAGATTGACCTATCACAGCTTGCCGAAACTGAACAGGATGAAATGCTCAAAGAATTTGGCCTTGTAGAAAGACCTCTCGATAAGCTCATCAAAGCAAGCTACAAAGCTCTCGGGCTTATCAGCTTCTTCACAGCAGGAGAACAGGAAGCAAGGGCATGGACTATCAGTAATGGTGACACAATAATACAAGCTGCTGCAGTCATACACAACGACTTCGCTGAAAATTTTATTGCTGCAGATATAGTAAAATATGAAGATTTCGTGACATATAATGGGTGGAGTAAATGTAAAGAAACAGGAAGAATTCGCCTAGTTGGAAGAGATTACACAGTGAACGAAGGAGATGTTGTCTTGATAAGGCATAATACATAAGCTATACCGACTTAAAAACAAAAACTTCTTATATGTGTAAGTGATTTATAAGTCGAGTATATGCTAAATCTAAAACTTATTATGAAATTTCGTTTTGATTTAGCTATATATCATGTCCGAAGTCCATCAAAAATGTTGTTCAGATTGGTTTTGGCATCGCTTGTATTCGGACCAAATATCACGGCATATTCGAGATAGTTCTCAATATTTTTAAACCCTTCTATAATATCAGTTTCCGAATTATTGTCTATCACAAGCTGAACATAGACTTTGACAGAGGGATTATATCCTTTGAAAAGTTGATACTTCATGGAAACGGTAGCAACGAAAATATCCATCCCTGAGTTAGTAAGAATATTTTGCCCTTGAAATCCTACTCCATCTATTGTCGATATTACATCATCCAGCAAGCCTCTTGCCTCAAGGGTATCAAATAAGCTTTGTATCGGTCCCCAGGACGCTTTACGTCCTGAAGAATGGACTATCGTTGAAAATTCATTTAGAGATTCCACAACATTATTTCTCTCCGACAGAGGAGTCATCGATCCTTCCATGTTATAGCTTATCCAAGTTACCGATGAAGGAATTTGACTGATGTACGTCTCCAGATCAGCAACAGATGAGAGACTCAATGACTTCACAATTCCCTTATCAATTCCATTTACCGAATTCAACTGAGAAATGGCTGTCGCAAATTTCTCAGCAGTTATAGGTACCTCTGGACTGTTTCGTATAGCTGTGGCATAAATCTTATCCCCGCTCTTAAGTTTGCTCTTCACACTATCATAAAAATAGTATGATAAAACAATATTTTTATCAAAGGAGTATTTATCAGGTATTTCTCCGTCTTCTTTTTGTGGATCGTCAACCGGGTCAACATCATCAGATGAAGTTTTTGAGCTATTTTCACCCGACGCCGAGGTCTCATTTTCTTTACCCTCACTATCTTCATTATCCCCCTGCTTGTATTCTTTTCCCTCGTCAACTTGAAAATTCTTTTCATTATTTTGTGGCACATTATCTGCCAGAAAATAATCATCTTTCTTCCAGAAAGAAATAGTTACTATGAATAATACACTACTCGTCAATATAATTATACTAAGACAAGTAAGCAGAATTAGCCGTTTATCAGTCCCGTCTACTTTTGCCTGTTTCAATATTTTAATCAAGTTCATAACCATATTGTAGCAACATGAAGCACATATGAAAAGTAAAAAATAGCTAAATTATTATGCGTTCAGTAATCTATTTAAGTATTTAACGATTCAGTTTCCATAAAACTACTTATTTATATAATTGAACAGTTGCTTTTCGAAGTGAAAGATAATAAGATTACAGGTAGATGTAAGTCGATTTTCAACTTATAAAAGTGATAAAACTAAATGA
>JAHIVN010000029.1 GCA_018816645.1 Patescibacteria group bacterium
CCAGTTTACTGTAAATGTCCCTGATCCTTCTGTTGTTACTGACATATCCTTTGGACTCATCTTAAGCCGTGTATATAATGCTCCTGCAACAACAGTAAGGAGAATTGCTGCTGCAAAACCTATTATGTATTTCTTGTCAAAACGCTTACACAGCAAACAGGATTTCTCTTTTGGAGACACTTTTTTCTCGTTAATCATAATAGTTTTGTTCAAATATAACAGATATAATATAGTATAAATACAAAGAACTTTCAATTAATCGTCCAAATCTTTTACAACTTGCTTTTCCCACATTCGGCGAATGTTCAAGAGATTCCAAGGAACATAGACTATAACAGATAACAACCCTATCAAGAATATAACAAAGCCAAAAACAGACGTAAACGCCCAAGAATCCTCAACGCCGGTATATGGAAGTTTTCCGTCTGGCTGTTCTGGAAGCGTTGTAGTAGTAGTTGTCGTCGTAGCTGGAATCTGTCCAATAGTATAATCGCTGCCATGGGATGATGCAAAGATATCCCCAGCGTACCCAGTGTTGTAGCATTGTATGCTCAAGAAATCCTCGCTAATATCTGAAAGTTTTACGTTCTTGACATATCCCGTATAACCAAGTGGCCCATATAACTTTGCTTCAAGCATATTCGAAGCAGAGTAGGGGAAATATGCTCGCAGATCAGAGTTCCTTGCTATACCAATAATCAGATCTACTTCTCCGTAAGAATCAAAGAAGCTGCTAACTATAGTGGACCTATCACCATCCGCATCTATCAATCTTGCTAATACTATATAATCATCACTTGTACCAGCCTTTCTATCAGATGTAACCGTTACCGAATTAGGAAGTGAGGGAGAAGCAGTAAGAGGAGCATTGACATACTCAAAGGGTGTTCCGTTATTGTCAAATTCTTCTCCATTCGAAATGATGGTAAAAGTAAAACTAAGACCCTCTTGTTGCAGCTCCTCATCAGAATTTGTAATACTCACAAGGTGTGTATACCTTTTTTCTAAATCGTATATATCTTCATCCCGAGAATCATATATGCTTTTCAGTTCTTGCACAGCATTTGAATTGTATTTTAGGTACCCGGTTGTTTCCTCTTTAGTAACCCAGGAGACAGACCAAATTCTAAAATCTTTGTTACTTATAGTAACCGCTTGAGGAGTAATTGATTTCACGACATTTGGAGTATCAGGCTGATCATCAACTATATCTTGGTTTGAATCAGGTGGATTCTCGGCTGCATAAACTTCCTTTTTTCCTAAAATAATAGTTGGGATTGTAGGAATGGACGCTGATCCAAGACATATCACACCCGTCGGACAATTACTGTCATCTGGAGTATCTGTATCCCCTGGATCTGTCGTATCATTACCTGAGTTATTCGAAGAGGTAGATGGGCCTGTCACTGGAGGCGTATCAGTTCCACCGCCACCCAATAGATACCAAGCTCCCAAACCGCCGGCGATGATAAGTAAAACAATAAATAGTACTAAAAACGCATTCTTCATCTTTTCAAACTAATTAGTTCAAAAACATTAGTCAATAGCCGAAAGGATTTCAGTTGTTATACTGCCTTCACCTCTTCCGGCACCTTCTGCAAATACATGCAGTGTAGCTTCATCCAAATCAGAAAATAAATCATTTAAATCTGAAGTCCGAAGATTTGATAAATCTAGAGTATAATTCTTGCTTGAAGTTATAGTCGAAAGCTTGTTTGATATTTTAGAATCCTTCTCGACATACATATAGACCACAAGCTCTTCATCTCCTCCACTTGGATCTTCTACAGATCCTTTTACCGGTTTAGGCGTATCTATGATATCGAGTATCGGCCCTGTTTTGAATTTATAGTACTCTTCATCGTTCTTATATTCCTTGCCACCCACAATCATAGCGTAGTAATAAACAGTGCTGGGAGTAAGCTCGCGAAGATCAATGTAGTGAAGCTCATAGCTTCCAGTAGATTCTTGAATATCCCTTATATCGAAAGCTACATTCTGAAGTGAGGTTGTCGTTCCATACTTTACATAGCCGGTTGTTTCTGCAGAAGGTGTTGTCCAGGTAATTGTCGCTGTTGTATCCAAAAGGTTTGTCACCTCAACTTTCTGAGGTTTTTCGGTAGGACCTGCTTCGGTTCTCAGTTCCAGAACATACATAACTCCTATGACTGAGATAGGGATAAGTATAGCCGCTAATAATATAATAATTGCCAGGCTCTTAAGAGATTTTGCATTTCCTTTATTTTTGAAGGTCTCTTTCTCTGCCACGCTTATTGTTTTTAATATCTACAAACACATGAAAATCCTGAAATTTACTTATATAAGATAGCATAATAGCGTAGCAAAGACAAAAAGGCTTGGACACATTCCAACCCCGATACATAAGCAAATTTAATGGGATTCCGGATGTTGCTTTAAGGCCCTACAGCCCTTAAGTCTCAAGTCCTAGGTTATTAAGATGTTCCCAAATTGACATATTCAACTTGATTAACAGCAAATTGACGTTCTTCTCCAAGAAACGTATAATTGAGAGCTGTGAGACTCCATAAATTTACATAAATTCTACAAATGAGCAATCTCTTAAAGGAATTAGAGAGAATTGAAAAATCTGGCTTAGCAGACCTCAAAAAGGTAAATGATCTAAAAGGCTTTGAGAAACTCCGCATAGAATATCTAGGACGCAAGAGCAAGCTGACCGAGATTCTCAGATCTATCCAATCTTTACCACAAAAGGATAGACCTGCCGTAGGCAAAAGATCGAATGAGGTCAGAACTTCACTGGAAACTGGCTTCACAAAGACACAAAGTCGGATAGAACAAGAGTTCTCACTTGAAAGAGCCAAAGATATTGATGTAACTGTACCGGCAGCAAGACAACATCTCGGCCACATCCATCCAAATACACAGATGATCTGGAGAATCGAGGACGTATTCCAGCTTATGGGCTTCGAAGTTTTCGAGCCATATGATGTTGATGACGATTATCACAACTTCACTAGTCTAAATATCCCCGAAGGACATCCCGCCCGGGATATTTGGGATACATTCTGGACTGAGGAAGGGTTTATGCCTATCACACATACTTCTTCGATGCAGAACAGAGTACTGAGAAAGAGAAAGCCTCCTATACGGGCTGTTGTCATAGGTCATACTTTCCGAAATGAGCGCACAGATCCAAGACACGAACACACTCTTTTTCAGTGTGAAGGAATCTATGTCGATAAAGGGATTACATTATCAGATATGATAGGGACGTTGAAAACATTCTTTAGTAAGATATTTGAGAAAGATGTGAATGTCAAAGTTGATCCTGATTACTTTCCTTTTGTCGAGCCGGGAAACGGCATGGCCCTGAGTTGCACCTTATGTGATCAGAAAGGTTGTCGCGTTTGCAAATATACGGGATGGCTCGAGATACTGGGATGCGGAATGATCCATCCTTATGTATTGAAAGAGGGAGGCATCGATCCCGATGTATACTCCGGATTTGCCTGGGGATTTGGTGTAGATCGGCTCGTCATGCTCAGAGAAAGAATCGAGGATATAAGACACTTTCACTCAGGAGATCTGAGATTTATCAGACAGTTTTAGTTCTTTCCTTTAAACAAAAATGCTAATTTCATACAACTGGTTAAAACAATATCTACCAAACGATTTCGAAGTCTCTGACGAGGATTTGCAGAGAAGAGTGACTGCTTCTCTGGCAGAAGTCGAACAGCTCACAAAGTTTGGAGCCAGTCTAAAAAACATTTTAGTTGGAGAAATCAAGGAAATCGTACCCCATCCAAAATCTGCAAAACTTCAAGTGGTGATCACTGATGTTGGAACAGCAAGAAAAAGAACTATCGTTTGCGCTGCAAAGAATCTTTTTGAGGGAGCAAAGGTCCCTGTTGCATTACCCGGAGGAAAGGTTTTAAATCCAAAGGACTCTTTGGAAGTGCACGCTTACATAGAAATTTGTGAGAATGAAATAAAGGGAGTTAAGTCATCTGGTATGCTCTGCAGTCAAAAAGAACTCGGTTTAAGTGAAAATCACGAAGGCATTTGGATACTTCCCGAAGAAACAAAGGTAGGCGAGGACCTCGCTACTTTGATAAATGATACTGTTATAGAAATCGAAAACAAATCACTAACACATAGACCGGATTGTTTTTCGCATCTGGGAATAGCAAGGGAGGTCGCAGCTATATTCAAGACAAATCTTCAGTATCATGTGATCGACGAGCCTCTTTTACCTACAAAAACACTTCCGCTTGTAGTAAAAGTAGATAATGAGGAATATTGTAAAAGATATACTGCAATAGCAATTCATGGTGTAACTATTAAGCCGTCACCGCTATGGCTGCAGCTTCGATTACTTTCAACAGGAGTCCGACCAATAAATAATATCGTCGATGCAACTAATTACATCATGCTCGACCTAGGTCAGCCTTTACATGCCTTTGACTACAATAAGCTTGAATCTCCAAGGATTATAGTTAGAACTGCACGAAAAGGAGAGAAAATTGTTACACTGGATGGTATAGAACGTGATCTGAGAGAAAAGAATTTATTAATATGTGACCCCGAAAAGGCAATCGCGATTGCCGGCATAATAGGAGGTGCAAATAGTGAAATAGCCGAAGACACAAAGGATATCGTTATAGAATCTGCAAACTTTGAGATGTACAATAACAGACGATCGTCTAAAGAACTTGGACTCAGAACAGATGCCGGAACGAGATTCGAAAAAGGACAGGATCCATATCTTACTCTCCCAGCTCTTCGAAAGGCCGTAGAATTAATCCTTGAAATCGCAGGCGGAGAAATCGCTTCTGAGGTGATAGATGTATACTCTCAGCCCGAAGGAACAAAAAAGATAAACTTTGATATATCTAGTGTTCAAAAACTGCTTGGTATTGAGCCGACAAAAGAAAATATTATAAACATTCTAGAATCACTCGAACTTAAAGTAAAACGCGCAGAGGCTAGTGCAACAAATATAGAAGTTGAAGTTCCGACATTTAGAAAAGATCTTTCTATCAAAGAAGACCTAGTTGAGGAAGTTGCCAGAATTTACGGATACGACAAATTCAAGCCAACGCTTCCAGAAAGAGATTTGAACACTCCAACAATCAATCCCGTTCTAGAGTTTCAAAGAAGAGTCAAGCAGACACTTGCGACACTAGGATTTGACGAGATTTATACATACTCTTTCACAGGGGAAGCACAATACGAGAAAACACTCCTAGAAATAAAGGCCTGTATGAAGATCATTAATCCTATATCGCCAGAACTAAACTACTTAAGGGCAAGTCTCATCCCCGGGTTGCTCGAAAAAGTAAGGCAAAACTTAGCCTACTTCGAAAAATTTTCCTATTTTGAGCTTGCAAGAATCTATAAAAAGGAGCTTACTTCAGAGGGTATTCCCGTCCAACCTAGAAATATTGGCGGGCTCGTTTGTGAAGATTGTGAGAATGAAAAACTATTCTTCAAGACAAAGGGACAAGTTGAAGCCCTCCTGGACAAATTGTTTTTTGACGATCTGAAGTTTGAAAAAACCACAAACATCAGCTATCTGCACTCGAAACAGCAAGCTGAAATCAAAGTTGAGAATGAAATCATCGGTCACCTGGGTAATGTAAATCCAAAAGTTTTATCCAGCTGGGACATCAAAAAGAATACTGCTGTATTCATACTTGATTTTGAAAAGCTCTACAGTCTAAAAAAGGGCCAGAGAAAATATTCTTCTATAAACAAGTATCCTAGTGTTACAAGAGATCTAAGCATATGGGTAGGCAAGCAGACCAAAGCGGGATCGCTGATAGAAAGCTTATCGAAAGCCGGCTGCAAGTACCTTCAAGATATTGAAATGGTAGATATTTTCGAGAAAGGCGGTGAAAAGAGTATAACAGTGAAGATTACTCTTCAGTCTAAAAGAAAAACCCTCACAGAAGATGATATCAAAGGTGATCTTGAATCAATAACAAAGGCAGTCAGCAAGATCAAAGGTAAGATTCGAGACTAGAGTATTTTTGACAATATACACATTCCCCAAACAACGTATTGAGCTCAACATTTATCGATACGTACACTATTATCTGAGTTGAGGAAATGCTGCTCCCATCACTCAAGTTAAGTGTCACACGAATAGTATAAGTCCCCTCGCTTGCAGGTACCCAGGAATAAGTATATGTATTACTGCCAGCTGCCGTCATATCATAATTTGTTGTATTTATACTAACACTGGCAGAATTTACGCTGGTCCCACCCTGGTGCAAAGCCGTAATCGTAACCGAAGATCCAAAAGTAATAGTTGCTCCGTTCGCCGGATAGGTGATTGATACAACATCTCCTACAACTATCGTTACAGAAGAACTTCCCGTTCTCCCATCAGCATCATATGCTTTCACTATAAGCGAATGCGACCCATCTGAGATGCTTGCCGGAATAGTGATATTTGCTACAAATGGATTGTTGGTAGCCTGAGTAATGTAGGTTTCATCGATAAACACCTCTATCTTTTGTATTTCACTACCTGAAGAATATGCAGTAACATCAAGCGCGAGAGATTCTCCCTGGTCAACCTGAGCACCGTTCTGAGGTTTTGATATTTCTACCCACGGTTTATTATCTCCCGAAGGATTTCTGTTTTTAGTACAATACTCCGTCGGAGGAAAGGACTGGTTGAAAATCTTATCCCAGTACCCCTGCCAATCTTCTCTCGGTGCTTTGATATAGCGGTAAACTTTTTCGACAGCATAACCCAATTCAATGTCGATATCTCGAGCTAACCGACTTTGCTGATCTTTACATACCTTGTATGACTCATGAGCATTATCCTTCTCCGGCAGTTTATCCTGGATAAATAAATCCGAGATCCCATCACAATTATCGTTAGCCAGCAACCCGCTGTCTAAACATGAAGTTGCACTCACTATCCCCCCAGGCCTAGAGAAAGAAGTTGCCTTAAAGCGACCGACAATCTTGTTTGTATAGTCGATCCAGATAGGCCTTGCCGACATCCATCCGCTTGCTTGATACGTCATACGTGAGTTATCATTATTTCCAACCCAGATACCTGTCACAACTTCAGGTGAATACCCCATGTAGTAAGTGTTTCTGTTGTCATCTGACGTTCCGGTTTTTCCTGCAAATTCATATCCTGCTGGAGGTGTATAATGATAGTTTCTGAGTATATCAGTTACAAGATATGCAGCACGTTCATCAGCAACTCGAACACCTTTTCGCGATGAATCTTTATCGTATTCATAGAGAATATTTCCATCCTTATCTTCGATTTTTAGAATTGGAGATAGTGGATGGTGCATACCTCCCGTGGCCAATACTGCAAAACCATTCGCATGCTCAATCAGCTTGACATCTCCGGCTCCAAGAGCGATAGCTGGACCATAATTTTCAGGTTTTGTAAAAGTTTTATAACCAAATTTTTCTAAAGTATTCAAAAAGTTTGTTACACCAACAATTTCTATAGCTTCGACGGCTGGAACGTTTCGAGACTCAAAAAGCATTCTTCGTGCAGTCCAGGGCTGCCCCATAAAATCACCTCCATAATTTTTGGGCTTATAATTGTTGCCGAAAGTCATGGGGTAATCTGGCAGTATATAAGAAGGATACAGCTGCCCTGATTCAAAGCCAGTATAATAAACCAATGGTTTTAGGGAGGATCCCGGCTGTCTTAGAGAAAGAGTAACATTTACATTTGGTTCGAACTTGCAATCAGCTCCTAGTGTGCAGCCCTCAGGACTAGGTTCTCCGAAGTAATCCGCAGACCCTACCATAGCAAGAATCTGTCCTGTTTTGGGATCTATGGTAACTAAGGCAGCATTATTGCCCCCTAAACCAGCGTTTTTCACATGAGTTTCAAGACCCGTTCTTAGAGTTTCCTCAGCTATCTTTTGGAGATCCAAATCGAGGCTTGTTGTAATCTTGAGTCCTCCTCTTTCAATTTCTGAAAGGGTAAAGGGATGGCCGTCATTATATTTAGCTTCACCAGTCTGGAGCGCGTCTTCAACATAGAAAACAAAATGAGGGGCTTCAATATTTACTTTTCCTGTCTTATATTTCAGTTTTTGTTCTCTTGCTTTCTGAATTTTTTCTTCTGTGATAAATTCTTCATCCGAATCCCAACCGTTGTATTCACGAACATATTTGTTAATATTATCCTTCTTGGCCAGCATAAGGTCGAGTACAACACCTTGTCTTTCCTTGGCTTTCTCTCGAGCTGCTTTGATATCTGACGCAAAAAGAGGAGAGTAGACACCAGGAGCCTGCGGAAGTCCGGCAAGTAATGATGCTTCTCCAAGAGTCAGATCTGTGACCTCTTTTCCGAAATAAACTCTTGCTGCAGTTTTCACTCCGTAAGTGTTTCCCCCGAAGCCGATCTCATTCATATACAGTTGTAATACCTCTTCTTTCTCATACTTCTGCTCTATTCTTAAACTTAGAATGATTTCCTTGATTTTCCTTTCATATGACCTTTCACTTGTAAGTACTGTATTCTTTATCATTTGTTGGGTAATTGTCGAACCTCCTCTTGGAGTTCCTATCTTGAAGACTTCATATAGGCCTGCCTTTACAACACCTCCAAGATCTACTCCTTTATGAGTGTAGAAGTCAACATCTTCTGCAGCAAGAAATGCCCACTGCGCTTCAAGCGGGACCTCTTCGATCTGGGCGATATCTCTATTCTCATCCCCATGAATCTTATACAATTCTTTTCCGTTCCTGTCATAGACATAGCTCGTCATCTCCTGCGCTTTCTCAAAAGGCTCATCTGGATTTGGAAGTTCTGAGGAATACTTGGCTACAATAGAAAGAGAAAAAACCGTAACTACAAATATCCCGATAAATATCAGGCCTGCAAAAATACCAAGAATTTTTCTAACTTTAGATTTAAGTCCTGACTTTCCAAGCGCTGAACGGCTCCATTGTTTTTTTTCTCTCTTCCCTTTTAGTTCTTTGATCCGCTTTTTGAACCGGGATTTGTAAGCCCTTTTTCTTTTGTAATTTACATTTGTTTTATATGCCATTTTATTCAACGACAAGCTTAGCAAAAAACTGAAAATATTTAGTTAATAGTTATTAATTGTACTATGATATCTTAACACAAGGATAACGTAAAGTGGAAGAGAATGTAACATTTATACAGATTTCACTAAGATATGGACAATTTTCATACGTTATCTACAAACCAGCATAAAGCTTGTGTAGTTCTCCTTGTCATCCTGAAGGTTTTTATCAATGATTTTTAAGTCATAAAGCCTGCTCAAATCCTTCGATCCAAGAATACAAATACTTTCACGCAGCCTGCCTTCAGAAAGAGCTTTGGCAGCTTGAGCAGTGTCTATCAGATCTCCTTCACCGCTTTCAAGCTTCCAACCTGGATATTTTCTAGATAGACTACTTCGGCATTGTTTCAGAACTTGAGGATGTGCAAGTATCGTATCCACTACATGCGGCGAGACATCCCTTCTTTTCATCAGATAATGCTGGATACGAATTGAGAATTCTTTGACAATTTTGAATTTATACTTAGCCATAGCATAAATAGATTCTTCTACAACACCTCCTTAAATTCCATAGATTTTATTCATGACATATGCCAGTAAAAAACAAAACCTCCTTTTCAGGAGGTCTTACTTTCCAATTTTTAAGATTGATTATACGGAAATGCCCCCCTTCTCAGCTTGCACCATGAGATAAATAACAAGTACAAAAAACGCAATCACTAGAAATGTCATCAGAGAGGTTGTAATTTTTTTCATATTTCCTTCTAAATCAAATATAATTTTCAGATTTTTGTCAAAAAATTTTTGGGCTGGTGGCCATTTTACAACTAGTTGGATTCGTTGTCAAGGAGATTCGGACATTGTTAAATCAGCGTTTTCCCGATCAGTTCAAGCGGGATTGTACTCTTTTAGCCTTTACATTATACTTTTCTTCTTGTCAATTATCAGTTTTCAGTCGTCAGTTAAAATTAGCCTAATCCACAATCATTAATCCCTTCGATCACCTTGATCGTCTTAATCTTCTCGATCATTTCATTCTACACTCCTAGTCCTTCTCCCCACTTCCTTGCTCTTTCCAGCTCTCCCTCTTTCAACGGTCCTTTGGTATCTTCTACAAAAAATCCTTCCGGTTCAACAGGAAGACTTCCTCCTTTGCTTGTCAATGATTTAGCTATCTTTGGAGCTGCGTATCCGATCATTCCAATAAGCAGCTTGAGCAGAAATTTCTGCTTCTCTGCAATAGCTCTTGTATCAAATGCAGCAACCTTCACATTCTTCAAAGCACCAGGCGGAATCTTGTCTAAAAATGCTTTCGCCTCAGGTTTCGGTCTGCCGCCATGTGTTGGAGCACCAAATACAACTAGTTCATAATCTGATAAATTCTCAGTCCCCGCATCCTTTATAGAAATAACTTCTACATCTTGAGCTATGCCTTCGCCGATTGCCCGTGCAACTTTTTCTGTGTTGCCGTGAAGCGAGTCGTAGATGACAAGTGTTTTCATATTATTGCAGTAAGAAGTAAACAGTAATCAATTGTCAGTATAACACAACACATAGAACTTGTAGAATGCGGTCACTGACCGCATAACCAATAAATTATATATTCTAAGGAAATTACAAAATTTGTTTCAAAAAAAAGAATTTTGTCATGTGAGAAGAAAGTGGAAATCAGCAAATCTACACACAACATTCATTAATTAGGTAATCATCTGATTACCTAATTTTCTATTTCTTTCTGTACCTGTCGTTATCTCTTTTGTAGCTTTTATCTATAACTTTTTGCAATGAATCTTCAAGATCGATACCCTTAGAATTTGCTAGACAAATTAAAGTGAAAATAACATCGGCTATCTCCTCCGATAGCCGTCTCTTTTCCTCAGTAGCTTTCTTCCTTTTAGGACCATATAGATGGTTTATTTCCCTGGAAAGTTCACCAACCTCTTCAACCAACCTCGCCAGTATTTCATGCGGCTTCCAGTATTGAGAATCAAACTGTGCTGTCCATTTGTCGACTTCATTTTGGAAATCTTTTATGTTCATATTGACGCGTGCAATCAACTGCTTTTATTCTATCAGAATTTGGAAGTTGTAAGAAGAGTAGCAAAGAAACCACAAAGGTAACAGATCAAGTTATAGAACATTCACAGAAAACACTCTCGGAGACAGTTCGAGAAATTATCAAGGCCCAGTAGCTATACCATCAATCTGCCACTTGTCTTCAACTCTCAGAAGTCTTACCCTTCTCGTGTTTTCTCCTTCGTCCCAATTCAAATTGTATTCCGGATTGTCTATAAATATTATAGAGATCTTTACTTTGTATATCCTAGCATGTATTGTCCAATTTTCTTTATCATATTCTTCCACTGACAAAGTCTGAACACTTTCCCACTCATCAAAGGTTACGGCATAGGCCTGTATTTTTGAGTTCGATTGAATCGGGTCTGTTCCGACAAGATTATCAGACATCATAAGAACAGCTTCATTTGGTCTGTCTTCATCGATCAATGCGAAGAACAACCTTATGACATCCTCCGCAGTCGGATCAGAAACATTATCATCTTCTGTTTTAGAAAATGTCGTTGTATTGTCAGCACTATCATCTACATTTTGAGAATTTTCTGAGAAATTATCGTTCTTGCTTCGGTTATACAATATAAGAGCGGTTACCGAACCTCCAATGATGACAGCTACGGCTGTGAAACCAATAAAAAAAAGAAATTTTTTCATATATTTATAAAGATAAATTTATTACGATCAATTATATCAGATCTACAAGACTGGCTCCAAAGAGAGAAAAAAACCCTAAAAAGAAATTTTTAAATAATCTAAATTTCAAAACTCTCATTTTCGCATTATCAACTTTTAACATTCTATCAAATTTATAAAGTTTGTAAAAAAGGAAGATAAGAATTATTATAAGACAACATCAAGCTGAGAATATCTGTTATAATATTAGCCATAAAAATGATTTACAAAATAGATTATTCTTTAAGTTGGATCTCGCTATGAATTTAATCAGACTCTGGTTCCTTACAATTATAAAACCTAAAAAAGCATTTATTGAGTTGCAAAAGAGAAGTGCTCCACAGTGGGGATTGTATGCAATCCTGATAAGGTTTGTCGTTACCGCACTTACATCAATTCTATTCCTATATTTACTGGATAAGAAACCATTTCATCCTTCTTATCTTACATTTCTATCCGATGATGAATACTACAAATACGAAATATTCTTTTTACCAGTATTTGGGCTTGCTGGTTGGTTATTATCAGGCAATGTTATTTACCTCATCTTGAAACTTTGTAAAATTGAGTGTAGTACAGATCGGATTCTAAATGTCATCGGATGGGGCTTACTTGTCGTGATGCCCGTTGTCTGGCTTCTGGACTGGATAAATCTATTGACAGATAATTACAACATGACTGTCACTACTATTATTCATTTATTCATATCTTTCTGGGAGGTAACTTTATTTGCAATTGGATTCAGAAGAATAATCAGGATAAATACATTACTTTCATTGATATTAGGGTTAATTGTCAAATTTGGCATTTTCATTCCCTTGGCAATGATATTTGTAAGGTAATCATATACTTAGCCGAAGCACCTGCCTGTGTTCAGACAGATCTGACAGGTCTGATGTGACTCGGCTAGTTCTTCAACTCCTCTACTTCATCTGCTACAATACCTCTACCAGAAAACTCAAAATGCCCAATAAAAAAGTTACTAAAAGCTCTCTTGGTATCAAGCAATTCATCATCATATTTGGAGGAATATCTATTTACCTTCTCTGTATTTTTTCAGTAGCATTTTTTTTAATAGCTCTCATCGGCTCGACATTCGAACCCAAGCACGAGGAAGTTGCCGGTGCAAGCATTCATCCTACTGCTACTAATTCAAATGATATGGCTACGACTTACAGCGTAGTAAGCATCACAGACGGCGATACCATTAAAATCGATTACGAAGGAAAGATTGAGAAAGTAAGACTTATCGGCATCGATACTCCCGAATCCAAACACCCCAGTAAAGGGGTAGAATGCTTCAGCAAAGAGGCAACAGAGAAAATGAAATCTCTAGTAGAAGGAAAACAAGTCAGGATAGAATTTGATGAAACACAGGACAAAAGAGATAAGTACGACAGGCTGCTCCTCTACATCTGGCAGAAAGACACTTTTATAAACAAAGAAATGATACTCGGCGGCTATGCGCATGAATACACTTATAACCTGTCATATAAATATCAGGAAGAATTAAAGTCGGCAGAAAAAGAAGCCCGAGAGAATAACAAAGGTTTGTGGGGAGACGCTTGTGAGTGCGAAAAGGGGAAAGAGAAGAGCAGAGACTGCATAGAATGCTATACCGCCAAAGCAATATATACCAACTGGGACTGCTCAACCTATTCACAGATTGTCAAGGACTCAACCTGTACAAACTTCTGCGATATGAATGTCCCAGAACCTCTGCCTCCGGTAACACCTACATACGTTTGCAACTGCAGCAAAACATGTACGCAGATACAGACGTGTAAGGAAGCATACTTTCAGCTGAAGTGTGGATGTACTATAAGGGATGGAGATAACGATGGAGTTCCCTGTGAGAATCTGTGCCCGGGTAGTTAGAGTAACTCCTGAACCAGGTGATCCTTCGGGCCTCTCATGATAAAGAGACCTGCTCCAGCAGAAGGAGTTCCTTGTGAGTATTTGTTCCCGGGCGGATAAATGTTGGAACCTTTCTAAAACTGAACGCAGCCGCGTGATGAGCGAAGCAAATTTTACGTGGCGGAGAGAGAGGCCTGCCTGCGCAGGCAGGGATTCCCTACTATGCTCTTCACTTCATTTCGAGCTTCGGCGGGCAGGCGAACCTATCCTTTGGAGTTCTTCCCCCTGCAATCTCTCCGATCGCCCTCAACTTTATCAAGACCGCTTGGAGAGTTTGGCTTGCCCGCCTCTGGAGGGGAAGAAGTTGGAAAACATTGTAGTATTCTTTTATTACAAATATAATCCAATAAGGTAAAGATTAATTTAGAACAAATACTAAAGTTATGAAAAAACAAAGAGTAAAACAGATTGTCAGAGATCATTATAGAGAAATTGCAACCAAGAGTACCGGTTGCAGTTGCTGCAATAACAGTGATGATGCAATAGCAAATGATCAAATCGCAAAAAGTATTGGCTATTCAGATGAGGAAATAAAATCTGTAGCAGTAGCAAATCTTGGACTTGGCTGCGGGAATCCAACTGCAATGGGAAATATCAAAGAAGGTGATATTGTTTTAGATTTAGGCTCGGGTGCAGGTTTTGATTGTTTTCTTGCAGCCAAAAAGGTTGGGATGTCAGGTCGAGTAATTGGAGTAGATATGACTCAGGAAATGATTGCCAAGGCAAATCAGAATTCCCGAACGTTAAAATATGATAACGTTGAATTCCGATTAGGCGATATTGAAAATCTTCCTGTTGAAAGTAATTCTATAGATATAGTTATAAGCAATTGCGTTATAAATCTTGCCCCAGATAAATCAAAAGTTTTCGCAGAAGCATTTAGAGTGCTTAAAAAGGGTGGAAGAATGTACGTTTCCGATATTGTATTGTTGGGGGATTTAACAAAAGAACAAAGAGAAGATTCTCAATTAATAGCAAGCTGTGTTGGCGGAGCCATTTTAAAGGAAGATTATTTACGAATTGTAGAAATCGCAGGATTTAGGGTGAAAATCTTATCGGAAGATAAGGATATAAGTAAGAGACAATATCAAGGTATTCCTCTGGAGAGTTTAAAGATAGAGGCAAGAAAATAAATCCGGTTATGATATCTGCTGTTGTGAGTCAACAGTGAATTGAAAGGCTTCTACAACAGAGACATACGAAACGCGGAGAGAGAAGCCTGCCTACGCAGGCAGGGATTCCCTTCTTCGCTTTGCTTCGGCGGGCAGGCGAACCTATTCCGATTGCATAAAAGAGAAGAGGTAAAAAAATCACTACTGAATTTGGACAGTACAAAGCCTGCAAAGACTGTCTCGAATCATTAGTCTAAGTGAGCTTTTTCCTTTATTTGTCTTAAAATACTTTTCTCTTCTTAAGGCATCACATTTTGAAAGATGCTCTTCATAGAATTAAAAGCTTTTCCCCCGACTAGAAAATAATCAGCTGGTATAATATCTTCTAAGTTTATCACAATGTTATTTTTCATTTATTACTAGAATAAGTATTACTCTTTTGTTATCATTCATCATTGTTTATTGCGGGAAATTATGGTGGACCATTAACCGCTATTCTCTTTAAGAATATTACTTCTATCTTAAAATCTCAATTTCTCCTTTTGTTGAATTAACATTAAGTATATTTCCTGTTTTTATTAGTTTCGTAATATCTTTTACAGCTACAATACATGGTATCTTAAATTCTCTTGCTATTATAGCACTATGTGCCGTAATTCCTCCCTGGCTCACAATCACAGCTCCAGATTTAATTATATAAGGCATAAAATCTGGATCTAGATCAATTGCTACCAAAATGTCCCCTTTTTTGAAGTCTTTCATAAAGCTTTCATCTAAGCTATCGATTACAAACGCTTTTCCTGTACACTGTCCATAATAGGCTGGCTGCCCATATAAACGTTTTACCTTTTCTTCAACAGGTTTTATTCCTTTTGTAAAAGATTTCCTTATATCTTTTGCCTTCTCTCCACTTTCTACAAACTCTTTTTTATCTTTATACAGATATAAAAAGTATTTTGATTTATTTTTTAAGTTTTTAAGATAACTCTTCTTTTTTTTGATTAAATCGATAACCTGATCTGGAGAAATAAATAACAATTCGTTTATTTTAATATTTAGTCTTATTGCTATTTCTTCTAATAATTTATCCGTATAATAAAAATTCTTCAGTTGAGCTAATCTTCTGAATGACTTTGAGATACCAAACTTAGTGTTAGAAAGAAACAAATTTTGATACTGTTTATTAATCCCATATTTTCTAAACAACCTTTTCTTTTTCTTTAGAATAGCTTCTCTTGAGGGAATTAAAGTATCTGTATTACTAAGAAGTCCTTTATTCTTGAGCAAATTAAATAGTTTTCTGTATAGATAATCTATTTTTGGCAGTCCAAGACCTTTCAATCCATGATATTGTAAGTACGAATATCTCAAATAAATCTTTCTCATTTTATTATGAATTTCCTCTGGTAATAAACTAGCAAAACTTTTCGTGCTAGTCTTAGTGAAATCGAGCTTAAATTCCTTTTTCTTAAGTAAGCTTTTAGCAAGTTTTATTAATTCATAATCTTCCAACTTAAAAGAAGTAATCTCATCAAATTCATGAAGATCGTTTAGTACTTGCTTCGATTCTTCTGCCGAATTAGTCTTAAGGAATAAATAATTGTAGAGATAGTCATACAGACCGTATCTCTTTGCCTGAAGGGTTTCTGTTGCCCAAGCAACATTGTATAATTCTGTATGAATATTAAATTGAGAGCGATAAAGATCGACAATATTTTCAGACTTTAAATTCCCGAAGTTTACATTTAAAGAATATTTGTTAAAAACTTTGAATAAATCCTTAGATAGGTTCATAATAGACTTGTAAAGGAAATCTCCGAAACTATTGTCATTTTTCAACCTTTCTATTAAAAATTTGCATGCCCTTTTTGTCTCTTTATCAGGATAATAGAATTCAGATTCAAAGCCCTTGTAGAAGGCAAGAACCGAATTACATTCTATACCACAATATTTTCTCATTCCATTTGTAGATGCTCTCAGAAAGAGGCTATCAATATGAAAATTGTCGTATAAATTTCTAGAGGCAAAAATCCATTTGGTATTCTGAATCTTTTTTATATCCTTTTTTTGCAGTTTCTCCATCTGATACAGATTTTATAAAATTATATTTACTTATCTTTGTTGATAATGGTTTATAATTTTCCAAAATTAATTTATCCTCTATTAGTTTATACAAATCTTCTATCGTAGACTTCAATAATGGATCATTAGTACTACTATTACGGTTGCTTGGTAATATTCTGCTCCAGAATTCGATTTCAATTTGATTTAAAATATGCTTTGTTTTTTTAACCTTAATTCTATGACTTGATATACCAAAAACCATCCCATTTCTTTTGTTTATGCAAACACATCTATTCTTTTCTTTTTCAAATTTTTTTAAAGGGGTTAAGGTAATTTCACTTAAACTCTTAGAAGTCAAATCTGCTACCGCTTTCTCTAGATTTGCTCTATTAAAAGCGATTATATTTAATTCCTTTTTAGGTAAGTAATCACATTTAATATCCTTAAAATACTTTATTGATTTTTCATACTTATCAGTTGCATCTAATATATCCAGGTTTGCAATCTCTTTATCCCCAGAATTTAAATCACAATATCTTTCAGAAGTGTATTCTTTTGTTGAATGACCAAAATCAAAATTCCCAAACTCTTCTTCGGAAAGATAATTTATAAAACTTTTACCATTTTTATTAATGTTATACTTATATTCAATTTCTATAATTTTCCATAATGCTAATTTGGATGATTTAATCTTTGCATCTTCATTGGACTCTCTATATTTAGTTAACAGATCTTTTGCAAATATTTTAATTCCAACAACTGCGTTTTGTATTTTTAAAAATTTGCAGAACGAGTTTCTAGTCACTTTAGCAACACAATTCTGGGAATTATTATTTTGAAGTAAGTAATTACATAAAGACTCTTTATACCCATTGTTTTTAATCTCTATATCACCTTTCAAAATAAAAAAAATGTTTTGGGTAGGAAAATTTATAACTGGACCTATGCAAGAATTAGTTTTTATATTTTTTAAAAAGATACTGCTCATTTTCAAAAAATAATATTTATTTTATAGAGAGTTTCTTTGATTTTCTAAAATTTTTATAGTAAAATCGAACCTATAGTCGCGAGGATATGAGGATTATATATTCTTTATATAGCTTTTGTCAAAGTATCTTAAATTTTATATTTCAATTATGAGTTGCTTACATCCAGATACCACTTATGTAACTACTGCAAAAGAAACTGTCACCGTTTCTTTTAGAGAACAAATTGTAGCAATTTTACCAGAAATTGATTTTATACAGGATGAGACTTTAAGAGAAAGAGTATTTGATTTTTATAAAACATACCTTGAAAGACAAGGATTCACTCCAAGCAGATTACTAGAAGTACCTTACACTATGCTTGCTGGTCCAGATGTTCCGTCATATGCTGTTAAAACTCAAATATTAGTAGATTTTGCAAGAGATATGGATGCTTCAGATGAATCACTTGCTGCGCTTTTAATGATGGATATCTTTAAGGTTGGCGAAATTCAAGAGGATGTAGGAACGGGTTCTTGGAAACAAATAAACCATCCTGATGGTCCGCATGCAAAAAGAGCAGAGATGTTAGCAAGAGAACTTGGGTTTTCAGCCTCAATTTGTGACATGATTCTTAATCACGGGGCAGAACCCGAAATAAAAGTTATACGTATGGCAAAATTACAAAGCAAAGATCCGGTCACTGAGCATCAAGGAAAATTAGAAAGACAAATATTCGAAATTGATTTTTTAATACACGACTTGTTTTTAACATATAATTTGTCCAAACACAGAGAATATCAACCAGGGGACCCCATTGAGTGGAGTGGAGACAAACGAATAGAACAAAGAACACTGAGAGTAATTTATGAAACTGCAAGAAGTTTAAGGCTAGAACCTTAATTCTGCTGACTCAGAATCAATAGTGTTTACTCATATCGACTTTTGTGTGTTTTTCACCTTACAGGCTATATTTCGCGTTTGAGGTTTTTCACACGTGATTATTATCAATGAGAATAAGGGTTTCTCGGCTAGGGGAACGGGTCTTGTCGTAACATACGGTTTAGAGCGGAACATACGGGTCTGGAACCCATCATCTTTGATAATTCTCAAAGAATATTTGCATTCCTGTTAAAAAAGGAGGTGCA
>JAHIVN010000003.1 GCA_018816645.1 Patescibacteria group bacterium
AACTAAAAATCAACCTCTTTACAAGGGAAGGATATTTGAGTTCTGATCGCTTGTCAAAGTAAATCGGACTAAAGCGCTTGGATTTCAGCTCCTCTACCTCCTGTAAAAGTTGTTTGCTACTATTCTCAACATTCTCCAGTCTCCTTAGTTTGCTCATCCAGTCAACATTTTCATTGTTGCGTATCTTGAAGAAGCCTATCGTGAAAAATATAACTGATGAAAGCGACTTGTAAACCCAGAAAGCATTAAAGCTAAGTATAAAATATGCAGTAATCTCAGGCATAAGAAGCCCGCCCCAGATAGGCAAAGTGATGACAAACCAGGAAATAAGGCCCGGAAGCATCTCGAAAACCCTTTTTGTTATCTTCTCGCTTCTACTCATAGTGATAGAAAATATGCCCCTAATTATATCAAAGAAAGAAGTTTTTAGCCTCCAATCAATGAATCGAGTATCGGTAAATAGTATTTTATATATATATTGCCCCAAGTATACTTTCTCACCCGCTCAAGGTTTTCTTTCTGCATTGCTCGCATTTTCGCCTCGTCTTTAATGACATCTTTCAATAATTCCAAGAGCTTATCTGTATCTCCGTAATCATAAAGATATCCGTTTACCCCATCGGTCGTAAGAAAGTTTCCGCCCTCTGTTTTAGTTGAAACGAATGCATTGCTCTTGGACATCGCCTCAAGCAGAACAATCCCAAAAGCTTCCCACTGGCTACCAAAATAGAAAATCTCGGAAGACTCAAGCCCGACATACTTCACTTCTTCACTCACATTAACGATTAAGCGGACGCTATCTTTGAGTCTAAGCTTTTCGACCTGCGTCTTTAGTTTCCTCACATATCCTTCATCACGTCCCATGATCAAAAGTACAATATTGCTTTTAATTTCAAGCAGCTCCGGCAAAACCTGTACAAGGTGCTGAATCCCTTTATATTCAGTAATCCTTCCAAGCGAGCTTATGATAAACTTCTTTTGGAGATCATGCTCTTTCTTGAAATCCTTCAGTTGTTTTTCCGATACTACAGTATTAACAACATCTGAGGAAATCCCATTTGGCACAAACACTACCTTCTTCTTGTTGATTCCATACTTGAGTATCCACTGCCATTGAAAAGTATTCACCTGAATAACAGCATCATACAGCCAATTAAGAAACAGTCTTTGAACAGCAGTGTAGCTGAATTTCAAAATTCTTTGGACAACATTGTACTTTCCAAGAGCCATGAAAGGGCCATGCGGTGTACATATAAACTTCGTTTTTCTTGAGAATAGTTTTTTCAGAATCAATACAAAGTCATGCCAGATGAAGCCGAAGCCCGAGGTATGAATAATATCAAGATCGTACTTTAGAATATTTGATAACAGGGATGGGTATACGCCTAGATAATGACTGAAATCGAACAGAGTCTTTGACCGATGAATTTTGATCCCCTCATACTCGTCTTCAAGTCTCTCACACCTTTCCTTCCCTTTCCTGTCAGATGTAAAGACGTGTACTTCATAGCCGTGCTCGACACTTCTCAAAGCTATGTTCAAGAGGTTATTCTCAGCACCGCCTTTTATCGGATGGAAGTACTTGATGACATAACCAATCTTGAGATTGCGTTGACCCATCGTATGATTTACTTATCTAATATATTCTTGAAGGCAGCTAAAGTCTGATCAGCACACGCCTCCCAGCTAAATATCTTTGACCTCTTCTTCCCGGCTATTCTCAGTTTTTCCCTTAACATTTCATCTGTGATAACACTAAGGACTGCCTTTGCTGTCGAATCAACGTCATCCGGGTCTACCAATAGTCCAGCATCCCCAACAACCTCTGGATATGAACTTCGATCTGCTGCTATCAGCGGACATCCGCTTGACATCGCCTCAAGGATAGCCAGGCCAAACCCTTCATAATTCGAGAGATGCACAAACGCGTAGGCCTCAGCGCAAATAATCGGGAGATCCCTCCAATTGAAAAAGCTCTTTATTATAACATCATTCTTCAAGTCTAAATTCTCAATTTTGTCTAGACCTCTTCTGGTTTCCGTTGTTTTTGCGTTGATAACTCCATCTTTAGTTTCAAAGTTTTTGTCAGCTATGACAAGTTTTACATCTGTTTCCGTTCGGACTTTAGCAAAAACTTCAAATAACTTGTCTGTATTTTTATTTGGTTCAAAACCTCCATAATAGAGGATGTATGGCTTAGTAATCCCATATTTCTTTAATATTGATCCTCTGTCTTCGATTTTCTCAAGGCCTGATAAATCAAAGTCTTTTGACAAGCCAAGATGCGTAACTATAACTGATTCTCTTCTGAATCCGATTTTTACCAGCTCTTCCTTCGTGAAATTCGAATTGGTCAAAACCAGATCAGCCAGTTTTGCTCTTCCCAGGTTGTATTTGTAGAAAATTCCTTTTAGAAGATTTGTAAAAAATCCTTTTGTTGAATATTTACTGGAAAGAAAGGGAGAAACATCATGAATCATAAGTGCTACTTTTGTACTGCCGATCGGCAGACCTCTCTCAAAATGCGGTGCGAAGTAAAGATCTGTTTTGATTTCTTCTATTAGAGGAAGGAAGCTGGATTTAAATCTGAAAAAATTCTTCGGTGTGGAAAGACTGGGCTCACCTAAAGAGTGAAAAAACATGTCTTCTTTTTTAAACAAGTGTTCGGAGGAAACAAATCCGAGTAAGTGCCATTCGAAATCATCACTTTTAATAAGTTCTGATACAACGTTTCTAGCATAAGTGCCAATACCGCGATCCTTGTACTGATCACTAAATGAGGTTATGTCAACTGCTATTTTCCTACGCTTCATTTTAGTTCATTTATAAATTACCTACTCCTTCATATCTTACCACTTTATCACAACTTTGCTTCCCTCAGATACTCAATCAAAATCTTCCCACTTTTGTGTACTTCCACTGCGTTTTCAACTCCGATATAGCGAAAGTGCCAAGCCTCATGCTTGTATCCAGTGACTTCCTCGCTCCCCAGAGGATATGAGAGAATAAAACCAAATTTATATGAATTATTTGCAAGCCATTTGCCAGCTCCTGTTTTACCGAAATCATTTTCTCCTGATTGAGCAACTTCTGCACAAGTAAAATCGAGTGTTGTCCCGAGCTGATGTTCGCTATGACCGGGTTCGGCCGATCGTTTCCCAGCCTCTTCTTTTCCGACTGCATTTACCCAGTAAGTATAAGTACTTATTTGTGTCTCGTATGACCTGTACGAAGATAGTACTACAAGATCAAATCCTTTTGATTTCGCAGCCTCGTTCATTTTCTTGAGATCTGCTGCGGCAACCTTCCTGATTACCATTCCCTTTCCAAGGCCTATAACACCAAAATCTGAGATAGCTACTAAATCTTTAGGATAATAGTCTGATGGCAATGAAAATTCTTTAGCTACAACTGCTAAAAGGTCATCTCCATTGATCCAGATCTTTACATCTGTACTTGCTCCAAGAATATATGGACTTTTGCGAAATACTTCAACATCCTTGTATGTAGTGTTTCCGCTCAAATCTTCAAACGTAAGCTTATACTTGTTTTTACCAATACTTATGTTCAGCAATAAGACTTTATACTCGCCATCGCTACCGGCAACAGAATAATGATCATAATTACCTGTTTTCAGGCTTTCGTCTGCAGTAACAGTAAAGTCGAAAACTTTTTCTTCTGTTTCATAAGTTTCCGATAACATCTTCACATTTGGGCTCACTACATCCTCCGCAACAGCATCAACAAATGCGAACTCCTCAGACTCAGAATCAACCATTTTCTTCGAAAGAGACAATGCTTTTTCAAGATAGTCATGATTTTTTTGGATCTGCAGCCTCGAAAAAAGCAAAAAGTCCCAAAATACAAAAATTCCGACCAGAAAAAAACACCCTAATATCAGCTTATGAATAGTATTCTTCTTCATTTCTGTAAGATTATACTTAATTTGAAAGTATTTATCCAAAGCTGATATAATGATGGCATGAATGATATTTCAATCTATAAACTAGTATCTAGGACTACCACGACCAAGGCTTAGCCTGCTGGTCGTTATATTCTTCACCCAAATATAAACTCCCAGCAGCGGGAGTTTTTTCTTTTCCGAGAAATAACTTCATTTAAGCCAGTAAATAGGATTTCTGTACTAACTTCTATTTTTTGAGTAATATGTATTTAATTCTTAGTATAAAAAGATGAAAAAAGATAAATCTGATAAATTATCAAAAATAAGGCATTCAAGCGCCCATATCCTTGCACAGGCGGTGATGAATCTGTATAAGGGTGTCAAGCTGGCCATAGGTCCCGCTATCGATAACGGGTTCTATTATGACTTTGAGTTCCCTAAGGCGGTCAAGATTTCGAAAAATGATCTTCCTGCCATAAAGAATGAAATGATTAGAATAATCAAAGAAAAACAGGAATTTGTAAGATCCGACAAATCAATTGACGAAGCGATCTCTTTTCTCAAGGAACGAAATCAGCCTTATTCAAGAGAACTAGCTGAGGACCTAAAAAAGCAAGGACACGAAAGTGTCAGCTTTTACAAGAACGGCAACTTTATAAATCTCTGTTCAGGACCACACGTAAAAAGCTCAGATGATATAAGAGCCGTGAAATTGCTTTCGGTTGCTGGAGCCTACTGGAAAGGAGATGAGAAAAACAAGATGCTAGTAAGAATTTACGGAACAGCTTTCGAGTCAGAAAAAGAGCTGGTTATGCATCTGGAAAACCTGAAAAAGGCAAAGCAAAATGATCATAGGAAGCTTGGCAAACAGCTTGATCTTTTTTGTTTCTCAGATCTTGTCGGACCAGGGTTACCGCTCTATACCCCAAAGGGAAGTGTAATAATTGAAGAGCTTCAGAAACACATCGAAAAAGTCTGCAGAAAGTATGGGTTTGAGAAAGTGATAACTCCACATATAGCAAAGATAAATCTGTATAAATTATCAGGTCATGCAGAAAAGTATCCTGAAGAAATCCTTCATGTAAGTTCAGAAAGATACAAAGACTGGGCGATGAAACCTGTGCAATGTCCGCACCAGGCACAAATATACGCTTCAAGGCCAAGATCATACAAAGAGCTTCCCATCAGATACATGGAGTCAAACAAGCAGTACCGAGGTGAAAAGCCTGGAGAACTTCGGGGGTTGGAAAGAGTGATCGCAATTACTGTTGAAGATGGTCATTCTTTTTGCAGAGTAGATCAAGTAAAGGAGGAAGTAAAGATCATAGTAAGGATAATAAAAGAATTCTTTGAAGCTCTCGGCCTATGGCAAAGTAAATGGGTTTCTCTATCCGTCAGAGATTATGAAAATCTTGATAAATATATAGGCGATTCTAAGGAGTGGGATATATGTGAAAAGCTGCTTCAGGAAGTATCCGATGAGATGAAACTTGATGCTCGTGTGTGTGAAGGAGAAGCTGCCGTTTACGGCCCGAAGCTCGATTTTATGTTCAAAGATGCCCTGGGAAGAGATGTACAGATTCCGACTGTTCAGGTGGATTTTGCTTCACCAGGGAGATTCCAGTTAAGCTATATTGATGAAAAAGGAAAAGAAGTTCCTCCAGTTATGGTACACAGGGCAATACTAGGTTCGTACGAAAGACTGCTTGTTGTTCTTCTCGAACACTTTGGCGGAGCGCTGCCTCTTTGGCTTTCACCTGTACAGGTTGTAGTACTGCCTGTTTCAGAAAAGCAAAGTGAATATGCGCGAGATCTCTGTAATAACCTAAAAACCCAGGAAATCCGAGTTGAGTTGAATGATAAATCGAATCCGCTTTCCGCCAGGATCAGGGAAGCACAAATGCAGAAGATACCTTATATAGTAGTCGTTGGGGATAAGGAGGCAAAGAATAAGTCTATATCTGTGAGAATGCGTGATGGAAAGCAAGTACCAGAAATGCAATTCGAGAAATTTGTTGAAGACATCAAGAAGGAGATCGAAGACAAAGCTTTGAAAACAAACTACAATTTATAGATAACTCTTAGGGCAAGGAGCTTCTTCTGTTTGGCGACTTTCTGGCGGCAGACAGGGCAGACAGACAAACCCCTTGTTTTAATCTGTTTTAGTATCTGTTATCACAGGCCTGTTATAACAAACTCTATAAAGATACATGCTATAATTTGGTTATTAATTAGTGGTAGGCTATGGCAAGACTCTGTATATTTGGTGACAGCATCTCTTTAGGAATATACGACCCTCAAAACGGCGGATGGTGTAATCTTTTAAAGTTGGCCTGGCTCCAAAAAAGTCAGTTTAATCAAGTCTATGACCTGAGTATTTCTGGGATAAATTCTAATTCTATACTGGAAAGAATTGAGATTGAAGGAAGCAGAAGACTCACACCAAAACGCGAACAAGGAAATTCTATAATCATTGCTATTGGTTTGAATGATTGTAAACTTATAGAAAATAAAACCTCCTTTGTTTCCAAAGAAAAGTACAGGAATAATCTTTTAAGAATCATCGATCTCTCGATGAAAATGGTAAAAGATGTTTTTCTACTTGGACTTACGCCAGTTGATGAATTAAGAACAAACCCCGTCTCTTGGAACAAGTTAGAATTTTATAACAATGGCCAAGTTGAAGAATATAACCAAACTTTAAAAGGTGTCTCTCTTGAGAAAAACGTTACTTTCATTAACATATTTTCAACTTGGAAAAAGCTGGATTATACAAAGCTTCTTCATGACGGACTGCACCCAAACTCAGAAGGCCACAAGGAAATTTATGCTCAGGTGTTGAGGTGTATCAGGAAAAAGCATTTGATCTAATTACTCTCTTCAATAACCCCATCGATCTGTATAGTTTGAATAATTTTATTCAAAACCGGCACATCGTCAACTGTATTTATAGTCTTCGACAGAATGGCTAGCAGTATCCCAAAAATTATCGTCGCTCCAATTGTGTACCCCACTCCGCTAACAAGTCCTTTGAAAAAGTTCCATTTCAAAGAGTTGCTTTTGTACATACTCTTTTGAAGTTTTCTCAAGTTCTTGTTTATATGATCAAGTATCGTAAGCTCATTCTCGTTCATAGAAGTTCAAATAAAAATTGAGTTTGTTGTAATTTTTCAATATAATTACAGCGATCATTATACAGTAATATCTATGCATAAGTACAAGCACCCGTAGGCCAATGGATAGTTCCGATCAAGTATATCCGTAGCTCAATTGAACAGTCCCGAAAGAATTGCGCTCGTAGGCCAATGGATAGACCGCCGGTCTTCGGAACCGGATGTTGAGGGTTCGAATCCCTCCGAGCGCAATTCTTTCGGGATCGGAACTTCGGAACCGGATGTTGCAGGTTTCCACCTTCGCTGTCTGTCTGTCGAAGTCTCGTGCAAAGGCAGAAAACTCGGCGAACAGGCGAGTCCTGCTGGGTGCATAATTAGAAGTCCGAAATCCAAAATTATCACGGATATCAGAATTCGGATTTCGAACTTATTTAGGATTTCGAATTTAATGATTCTGATTTATAGGAAATAGTTGCTCTTTTTACAAGTTTCTTGATAGAATTGATACCCTGAAGAGAGCAAGTCATTGTACATTGCCTGCCCGTTTCAGGCGGGGTCATTGTGAATTGATCATTTACTTATCTGGGGACGTAGCTTCTGTCTTCGTCCCGCGCTGCGGGACTTCGACAGACAGGCAGCAGTAGAGCAGTCGGCTCTTATCCCGCTTCGCGGGACGTGGGTTCGAATATAAGCTATAATCATTCACATGTTTTTCGCTTATATTCTCTACAGCAAGCAAATAAATAAGTTCTATATCGGAGTAAGCTCTGATCCTATTAAAAGATTAAAGTATCACAATCGTAGTCGAGGTGGAGGAAAAAGATCTTTTACTAAACGTGCTTCTGATTGGGATATAGTTTGGACCAAGAGATTCTATACAAAAAATGAAGCTCTTTCTTTTGAGCGTGATCTTAAAAGATATAAAAGTAGAAGAAAGATTGAGTCACTAATTTGGGGACGTAGCTCAGCTGGTAGAGCAGTCGGCTCTTAACCGATCGGTCGTGGGTTCGAATCCCACCGTCCTCACTTTTATCCAAAGCCTGAAATAGAAGCTATAGCCTCCATAAATAAACTGATTCGTAAAGCACTTTTTATGAATGTTATAGATTTAAAGGATTACAAAAATAGTCTGAATTATAGAATAAACGGTTTCTTGAATCTAAACAAGGTTGGCGTCAGCTACCCCTCACCAGTTAAAATCGTCACTCATAATGCTTTCAAAAAATACAAAAAGAATCGATCATTTGATAAAAAGACTCTCTCTAAACTAAAAGAAGGATTTGAGGAGATAACTAATATCCACAAAGACAAGGGAATCATTGCTCGAAGAGCCTACATCGTACCAGGAATCAAAAACCCGCCCGGCCCACATTCTTCTAAAATTACCAAGTACTCACAGCTGGTCTCAGAGATTAAATCCATATTTGATTTTGCAATCGATAATAAATTTGATAGAAAAGGAGCAGAAATAACTGCTTTTTTTCATCCATTGATAAATCCAGTTTTCCCACTTGTCGGAGGATGTATCACCCCTTCAAAAGATAATCCCGAAGAGGTAGTAATTGAGGCAATTTACGGAATGGATGAAGGCGTTCAAGCATTTCCGCATGACAACTACGCTGTGAACATAAAGAGAGATAACATTGTTGGCAAGTATATCTTGCGAAAAACAAAATGTCTTCAGTTCACAGATAACTTCAAAGTTAAAACAATAGAAATTCCTGAAGAATATCGTAACTCTCAAGTAATAAGTGATTTAAAGATTCTGATAATCGCAAAAGACTTCGAAAAAATCATAAATTTATATGGGCCAAGTCGAGTTGAATTTGACATTATAGAAGACAAGCACTATTTCATAGAATGTACACCTTTCACGATAGAAAAATCTAAGAATAAAGATTTAGACAGCTCAGGCAAAATTTTGGCAGTAAAAAAAATTAGTGATATAGAAAAAACAACAACAAATGGAAAAATCATCTTTATCGATCATAAAGTTATAGAAAAAAGAGAATGGGACATTCTCACTACTCTTGCTTATAACCTAAGTCCGAACAGTATAGTCTTGTTCCCGGGGACAGTTACAACAGCACACGCAGCCACCATTTTCAGAGAAAAAGGACATATACTAGTTTACGTAAGAAATCAAACTTTCAACTCAGGCGAGCTAGTCAGGATAAGACTGAAAGGAAACCATCTTGTAGCTGAGAAAGAAAATCCAGAAAGGATTCCCCACACTTTAATTCTAAGCAAAAGGGTAAACAATTATAAATCCTTTATAGGGAATAAGGCTCAGAAGCTATTTGAGCTCTATAGCAGAAATTATAATATTCCAAAATCATTTGTAATTACCAGTCAGGCATTTACAGAATTCCTAAGTAGCAATGGATTACTAGAGCGAATTCGACATATGACCCTGAGCAGATCAAAGGAGGAATTATGTGAATTAGCTAAAGAGATAAAAAATCAGATCAAGAAAAGTAGAATACCAAATGATCTTAAGAAAGGGATTTTAGAAGCATTTAATTCCCTGAAAGAGAAGTCTGTTGCAGTCAGATCCTCAGCAAATTGTGAGGATAGTGAAAAAACTTCTTTCGCAGGTCAATTCGCAACTTTTTTAAAAGTCGACAAAAAATCATTATTAACAAAGATTAAAGAAGTATGGGCATCCGTATTTACTAAAAATGCTGTTATCTATTCATATGCAAATAACATCCCAATATACTCAATACAAATGAGCGTCCTAGTGATGAAAATGGTAGATGCTCAGAAAGCCGGTGTTATGTTTACAAAGAATATGAATACAAATAACAAAAACGAAATAGTAATAGAAGCAACTACCGGGCTTGGAGATAAAGTTGTAGATGGGACTGTCGAACCAGACAGAGTACTAGTAAAAAGAGCAGGACTACAAATCAATAGGAGAAACCGGCTAAATATACTTACTGATTCAGAGATAAGAAAACTTACAAAACTAGGTATTGCTATCGAGAAGATTAGTAAAACTCCTCAAGATATAGAATGGGCAATTGAAGAAGGGAAAATCTGGGTGCTACAAACTAGACCAATAACTACATGATTTGCACAATTAATCATTATTCTTTCTTACCTCTTAGATAAATATTATAATCCTCATCTTTGTCCACTTTCTCCCGCAAGGCGTCTCTTATAATTCTTGTTCTGCTCTTCTTCTTATTGAACTGACACCAGTCAAGATACTTCCTCTCCATACCGCTTAAAACAAGATGGAACCTACTCTTCTCTTTGTTATCTTGATACTTGGCTATGAAACTCTTGATTATCTCGTCAAGATTACTGGCCGAATATTCTGCTATTTCCAATAAATCTGACTCAATACCATGAACAAACATCTGCTCAAACTGGCGGTGTTTCTTACCGCGCCAAAGAACTAGTGTTGGTTTTCTTCCTTGCAATGCTATTGTAATTTGATGTCCAGTGCTGAAGTTTGACACAGTATCCTCAATGATCACAGCCTCAGCTTCATCTATAGCTTTTATGCAGGACTTGTAAATTTCTTTTATATCCCGCTCAATATTTGTCTTTCCTTTCTGAAGCATCTCTTCTGTATGAGGAATCCAGTCTCTGGTCAAGACATGACCTTCGCTGATAATTAAGCTCCGAATCATATGATAAGCTTTTTTGTATCTCTCAAACTCAGCTGTAGAGCAGGTAAAATAAATCTTCATAAACAGAGTTTATAATATGTACAAAGAATGTGCAACATGTGCATATACAACTATTTGTATAAATGATAAAGTCGATTATCTAATTTTTAAGAATTTTGAAATGTCAAAAATAGAAGAATACTTGAAGTCCAAACCACAGCTTACTCAAGCCGTAGTCTGCTACCTACTAAAACCTGGACAAGTTTTATTGGGACTAAGAAAAAAAGTTGCTTTAGACCTAGGAAAGTATTTGATAACTGGTATCGGAGGCAAAATTGAGAATGGCGAGTCCGCAGAAGAAGCCGTAGCTCGGGAAGTGGAGGAAGAAATCAAGGTCAAGCTTCAAGAACTTACAAGAATCGGGAAAGTAATATTTCTTTTCCCAAACAAACCGGCTTGGAATCAAGAAGTATACATCTACGCCTCGACTAGATGGGAAGGAGAACCGACGGAAACCGAGCCCATAAAACCTAACTGGTATTCGACAGATAAGCTTCCAGCTTCACAGATGTGGGAAGATAATCTCTATATAATTCCTGAAGTGCTGAAAGGAAAAAAGATTGATGCGATTTTCCTATATGATAATAATAAAAGAGTTGTTGAATACCATATAAAGGTTAATGAATAATGATATCAGTAATTAGGCATAAACTACCAAGTTATCACTATTATCTGAAGTTGATGACAAGCCCTAGGGGCTAATTTCTGACATATCCACTCTTTGGACTAATTCCAATTTTAAAAAGAATTCTTCATTTGAATTCAATTGTAGTTTTTTATAAAATGACAATATTATAGCTTAAACCACCACTTCTGATGACAGATGTCATTTCATTACTTACTCATTCCTTACAG
>JAHIVN010000030.1 GCA_018816645.1 Patescibacteria group bacterium
TAAGATATGATTGGAGTCATGGTTGAGACATTGGTAATGTAAAGTATTACCCAATTCTCTCACCTGGCTCCATTCCTTTGCAAGTCTTAGGTGGGTAATATCTTCCCGATGAGTACATACATCTGGTTGCCAATTTGGGTAGAATTGTGTATAGTGGTAGAGGAGAAGGCTCGTGGTAACTGTCCTATAATATAGATTTCTGCATCTAGATCTGATATAATAATGTTCGAAGAATTAATTTTATTGTAGCCCGATTATGGTGCTAGGTGGCGATGTAGCTGAAAGAACTCAAAAACAGCGTCTAATTGCTGCAGAACTTGATGCTGCGCTGAAAAGAAAAGTAGAAGTACAAGATGAAATTCGGCAGATACTTGACAGCACAGTACTTTTTGAAATTCACCACCGATTAAGAACGCTGGCTCAAGTACCATTCACAGAACCAAGACGCATAGAAGATCTCCCTTTTCAGGTGGCATCCAGACCAAGAAATGGTCCATTTGGTCTAACCATAAGTCTTCCCTCATTTTCTGAGAATACTTCTACTCCACTTCCAGATGGAAGTAGAGTAGTTCATACTTCAATTACACGATATTTGCTAGAGAGTTCAATCCATCCGATTAGATCCCGAAGTCAAGGAGGAGGAGGTCCTGAACAGCTGCATTATTCTATAAGACAAGTATACCTTGTCCCAACAGATGGGAGAGAGCAAAGGGCTGAAGCATGGGAGTATTATTATACGCAGGACCAAGCTGGCAAACCCAATTTTTATTCATTCAAATTACAAGCATTCCTTGATGATTCCGGAAGCCCTCAAATCGCATATATGGACTTCAGTGATGGAGCAGGCCCCGTCCCAGTTATGAAACCTGATTTCCCTAGAAGACATGAAGGGCCGTTCAGCCAACAGGCTGGAATTTCTGAACAGATACACGCTAATCTTATGGTTTCAGTCCAAGAACACATTTTACTCCTTGATCAGATTGCACCGAATAAACTATTAGAGAATATGGGGCAAGGGAGAGGAGAAGCTATGACTACATTTCTACTTCTTAGAGAAACATTTTCTTTACTACAACAAAGTACCGTCGTTCTTTTATCAGAAACCTCAGGCGTGCGTCCGAGATTACTTCCAGGGACACTTGCACTAAGCCTCAATCTAGCAAACTATATTTCTGATAGAAACGCTTTGACCTTTCCTCACGTTAATAACTTTCCAAGAAGAATTGCTCTCATAAAAGAATATGCTCAAGAGACTGAAGAGTACCAGTTATATATCGTGGAAGATTTTAGAAGTCCGGAAGGCACAGTATATAAGATAATGTTTGTACCTACTCGACTAAACACTGCTAGGAGCGAAGCTGTAAATACAACAGAATTTCAGAACATGGTGGCTCTAGAGTTGAGGGTCGTTTACAGGGTGACAGATGATGGACAGGAGTTTTTCGAAGTACGTCACCAAGGAATTAATGACCGTGCAAGAGCAATTCGAACTAGCTCGCCTGCCTATCCAATCGTAGAAACATTGTGTCAAGAACTGGGTAATTTAGTTCAATGGCCTAGTGTTGATTTGACCCATATTACTCGACCGGCTTTCTGGTTCCCAGTTCCAGCTGATCAAATGATAACATTGGGGCTAGATGCAGAGGTTGAAGAACTAATAGCGCACGAATTTCAAAATGTTAGGAGGCTAGTGGGAATGTATGAATTTCTTACAGGAGATAATCAGCGAAGAGCCGCAGTACTCCAACAAATGGCATTTGTCATCGTCAGACTTATTGACAGATATTCAAATGGACCTGAAACATTTTTAAATGATTTCCCTGAGCTACAAGAGATGGATATACCACAACAAGCTTTTGATCTGGCAATCCAAATGTTAACTTAAAATTATTTAAATTATCTAACATGAGCATAGCCGAAGCACAACCGATAAACCTTGGAGAAACACAACCAGCTTGGCTACGAAGATTAAGTCGAGAAAGAGCTACTCAGCCTCGTGTTGAGATACCAGCTCTAAATCGAGCTATCGAAATCGTCAGAGCTCAGGTTAATCCTGAACTGGCAAGAAGAATGAGGAGTGTTGCCGAAAAAGTAGGCTTTGGTAGAAGGCAAGAAGCTTTGGCTGTATCGGACGTCCCTTCTTTGCGAGCAGAGTCAGAAAAACCAAATGTCCTAAGACGATTAAAAGGAAAACTGGATAGTGCTTATGTTACAGTTACAACAGAAATCACACAACGTAGAATTGACAAGAAGCTTATAAGGATGAGTAAAACTGGTGAGGTGGATCCTGCATTCGCTAAGGATCTTACTCTCATAGTAGCTACTATCAGAAAAGCATTAAAAGATGCAGATCCCGTTATACAGGGATATAGGAACATGATCCAAGATGTTGCTGAAGCTTGGCTGGATCGGTTCGATAGGCCTGTACTCGAATTTATGTTCGGAGATGAGGTAAACCGACTCAGGGAAATTGCTACAACAGGAGACTTAGATTGCGAGCAAGCACTAGGAGCCAGAGCTGCTTTACAGGAATTGTATGCAACAGCTCTTCAGGCACTGCAAGAAGCTGGCGCTGTTCGTCCAGGAGAACAAGTAAATCTTGAACTTTTACGCTCGGCCGCACTTATGTCCTTGCTTGATATAGCTGTATACAAGCTCGAACAATTAAAAGAGCTTTCTGATGAACAGATAGCACGTTATGCTACTGTCCTAGAGTATGTTGCAGCAAACCAAGATCTGGCCGCTCTACAGGGACTGGTCAAGGCCCCAACTCTACTGGACAAAGGATCTGCTGGCTTTTTGGCTCAAATGAAAAAACTCGAAGCAATTGTACTAGAAGCCAGAGGAATCGCAACTGACCAAGTGAGAAGAAGACCAGTTAGAACACAAGTCCCCGGCACAGGAAGACAAGCACCTCAGGCTCAGCACAGAGCTCCACAACCTCCCCCTGATCAAGGAAGTGGACCTGAGCGACATAGAGGTAGGCGACGTAGACAAGCGGAAGCAGTCGATCCTGATAGCGGCAGAAGGATTGATGAAATGGAAGATGCTGATATACCATTTGATCCTGATATTCATGAACCATTGACTCCCAGGGATAGGTTGCAAATAATAAATCCTAAAGAAGCAGGAAGAAGCTTAGATCAAGAGATTCAGGTAACAGGAACTCTGTTACGATCTCAAGGTATAAGAGTTGACATTGAGATCAGAAATTATAATACAAGCATTAGCAGAGCTAAGAAAATTGGAGAGGGACTACCGGAAAACGATCCCCGGGTTGACGCATTCAATCAATATTTTGCTGCTTTAAGAACTCGAGCCAATCTTGCAAACGGCCTTCTTGTTTTCCGATGGCAATATGGAAGACAAGCTCCTGATGGGTGGGTTGAATATCCAATCGTAAGAACTTACTTCGGACAAGATGCTGATAGACTTGGTACCTTCTACACTACTCAGGAATCTGATATTTTGTATATTCTAATACATCGAAGCGCCTTGCTTAGGCCGAGATTGATCAGATTCTGGGAACAACATCTCACATCAGTACTTGAAGGAAACTTACATGAAGCAACTGGGCATATTATGAACATGTTACTTTACCGTTCTCCTTCAGCAAGAGCAGAAAGTTTAAGAACTATGCAGGGAGGAAGACCCAGTACAAGAATGCATCTTTCCTTCCCGTCTGAAGCTATTAAATGGTTTTCTGGGACTACAGGACCAGAGGAAATTGCCGGATTAACATTTAATACTTTGATCGTTGGATCTATAATAGCTCGAGCACATAGTGCAGATCTAGACTTTTTTGGGTTCGAAAGTGGAGAGATTTTTCTATCATATTTTCTTAACAGGCTACTATCTACAGGAACAGGGGGATGGTTAAACTTTGCTTTTATAGATGAACCTGCTAGATTTCTTAGGAATACAGCTAACTACCAAACAGTTGACGGACATAGTGCTCTGATTTTACAACATTCAGCTGGGGGTGACCTTGAATATACTGGAATTGATGCGAATGGGCATATCAGATCCACTGGCCGACCAGTCGTAAATCGTGGAGCATTCCATCAAGAACAAGTGAACCTTCCTCTTTCATTTGACCGTGCTATCACATGGCTCGAAAGCCTTGATATTGGCCTTACCAGTGCTACTTTTGGACACCTAAAATTCATCACAGAAACATTACTTGGTCAGTTTAGATTACGTGCTAAACCAGTTGGCTCATTTGCTAAGATGGTCGAAGGGAGACCTATTTATCGAGGGTGGTTCGAATACTTTCTTCAGGTAGCTGCAGAGCCCTTAAAGAAGAAATCTTTACGTAACTTTGTTCTTGGACTTGTAATAGCTGGTGGATTAAGTGTAGAAAGAATACAGAGAACCCTGCTCATGGGACCAAGAGAAGCTCAGGCGTGGAGAGACCTTATAAGAATAATAACCTTCCGCCCCATTTTAGCAGCTGGTTTACTTTGGAGAAGCGCTCAATTAGTCTTTAGAGGTCTAAGAGGCATAGATATAAGTGAAGAAGCCGCAAAGAAATTACAAGAATCTTGGGTAGCTGTTCAAGAGAGAATAGCCACTGGTGCTCCCGAACTCCTAAAAGAGTATATTCAACATGGTACTCTCATGGGCTTTGAGACACCACCCACTGTACATAAAATAGTTGAGCAGGTCATACAGCAAACTACTGGGGTTTCCGGAATAGAGCAAATAAATGTTGTTCTTGAAGAAGGCTTTGAAGAAGTAAGGGCTTACTTCTGGTACGATCCAACAACACAGCAATGTAATTATGCTGCAGCGAAGGAAGTAGCAGATTACTCAACACAAGGATGTACGTATGTTGCCGATGTTTTCAAGAAGGCTATAGAACTAGTTAATGCAGCACAGGGAAAATAATACGTTTTTATTTCTAAGCTTCTATCGTGTAATCATCTATGTGAATTGGACTGACTCCCCCAGTACTAAGAAACGAATGTCCTTTGATAGAAATATTCAGATGCTATGCTCCAAGGAATCCTGCGACAGAACCTACTACCGGTATCTTTGATACAAGACCTCTCAATCCACTTGCATCAGCTCCGCCACCCATACCTTGAACAGTCAACATCTGCTCCAGCTGCTTCTTAACATTTGGTATCATCATAAGTATACCTACAGCTATGATGTTTCCGACGAACTGAACTGAGCTTACGGTATGCGTCAGCATTTCCGGTGCATGATTAAATACAACCAAATCCTGTTTAAACCACCATGGAGCCATATATTGATTCGAAAAGAAAGCAGCTAAGAACATCAAAAGAAATGATACAGGAAAACAGAGAGAATCCGCAAGACCGCCGCGCAACCAATCGACAAATGGCTTTGATCCAGAAAGCGGAATACCCAGAAACTGAACTGGTGCCGCAATCGTACGTATCACTAACTCAGCAAATGCCTGCACTAGCATGAAAAATATTCTCAAGGAAAGAATCGTTAGATAAATATTCAAAATAGCCTCAAGTAAAGCATCGGGAGCTTCGCCAAAGAATTCAAGAGCTTCCGTCCCTCCATCAATGATCGGGTAGCCAGTAGGGACTCTTATGATGCTCGATATGTTGCAGTTTGGTCTGCACGCTCCCCAATTGCTGAAGTCTGTCATCCCCGACATTAGTCTAAAAATGTTCATAGTTTTCCAGTTTTCCCCTGTTGTCGGATCTCCACTGTTATACTCATCCAAGGCCCCATCCCAGTCCAATGGGTACTTAATATTATTAGGTCCTGAATAAATAACATGAGTTAAAAGTCCTTGTGGAATAAACTCTTCATTAACAAATAGCCCCCTTGAAACCAAGAAACGCGAAACGAGATTTCCTGTATCTATCATAAGCCCAGCTATAGCGTAGCTGAAAATTATCAACAAAATTGCCATTATTATCCTCGGCAGGGCCGATATCAAGGTTACATATCCTTGACCAGACTGTACCCGCAATAAAATCATTATCGCAATTACCATTCCGATTATCAGCATGAAAGTCAAAGCTATATCCCGAACCTTTCTCCATATAAGTAAGACCGGCTGCAAAGTTGTGTAGCCAGTAGCTTGAGCATAAGCAGGAGAAACTATTTTTGCTTCTTCAAGTGTGTTGGCAAGAAATCGGACTCCACTGACCTGATCTGTATTCGTAAAAATTGCCGAATCAAAATTTGTTATAGCAGCTATGACCCCTCCTTTAGTCTCATATTCACCGGTTGTTTCGTTATATGAACGGAAACCCTCAAATTGTTTGTTGACCCACTGTAGGAAGTAGTCATGATTTCCCTTTTCCTTCGATGGATCTGTATAAAGACACGCTCCACTATATCTTTCAAGGTTAGTACATTGTCCTTCTTCAGCTCCCAGAACCAAGCCTGTCCCTAATATAACCGATATCATTGTTGTCACAAAACCATATCTGGTAAGTTTTAAAAGCTTTGGGAGTTTCTTATTTATCGGGTTCCTTACCTTGTCCATAAAGCAAAGAATTTTGACGTATATAAGCCGTATTTTGAGGAATACGAGTTCTAATAATTTCATAGACTTATTTTTTATGGTATTATATACTTTGAGAATATAGCATATAGAGAACATTAGCACAATACTTTCAAATTACTGCACTTAAACAATAGTAAACAAGATGGCAAATCAACTGACGCCTGCAGACATACAAAAACTATACGGTGGACAAAGAGCTAATGCACTGATAAGAAATTATGATCTTTATACAGCTGTTAACGCTAGAACGAACGCTGCCAATATCTTAGCCAGACCCCTGGGATTCGCCGATTGGCAGGAATTTTACAGAGACGTTCCATTCGCACAAAGATTGCTTGACTCACTTAGAGCTTCGGGGGCTATCTCAAGAGAGGATTACCTTGCTACTATGGGAGCCGTAGGAACCTCAACTATCGCTTCTCCAACTAGACTTCCAACATTACCCAGCAGACTAAACTTACAACAACCGCCTCCGCTCTTGCTACCTGCAGGACGTGCTCAAAGAGCTGTTCAAGCAGTCCAAGTCAAAGTATCACCGCAAGAAAGAAGGCTAGAACAAGAACGCAAATTGCAACAGAGAATCCAGGACATATATGCAGAAGCTAAAGCTAGACCATTAACAGCGCAACTAGGAACATCGTCCGAGCTTCAGAGGCAAATAACACAACAACGTGCAGAGATGGCCTATCAAGCCCGGCTAGATAGAATCCTGAGAGGTCCGAAGCAACCCAATGTACTTGCTTCTGAAAACAAGTTGCCCGCTTTACCGACTAGAAGGGTCGAGGCCAGATACAATGCTGCAGGCAGGATGCCCTCGAGACTTCTGGCGACATTGAACGGGCCTACATCCGACGCACTAGAATCTTCTCCCATATTTGATGAATTTGGAAATCCAAGAGTAGATGTGTTAGCGCTAGCCAGAAGATCAATTGCTCTGCCCCCAGGTATCAAAAGCGGAACTCCTCAGGCAGATCAGTATCGGAAAGATCAGTTAGAAGCACACGCTCAGGTTCAAGTAAGTCAAAGGTTGAGACAAGACGAGATAAGAAATACACTAACAAAGCATCGTCTTGCTGGTGATATGAGCCAAGGGATTACAGCAATGCTGAATAGTCTCGGAGCTAAGCCACCAGCAGCTGTTATTACTCAACTTACTGAGGAACTAGCCGGTATTGCCGCTCCAGCGATATCAGCAGTTGCAAGCCGTCTTGAGAATGATACAACCCCATTGCATAAGACTCAAAAGCAAGTTCATGATTTCGCCCAAGTATTTGATAGAGACGTCGCCTTACAGAAACAGATGGACACCGCTGTTAGAAAGATTGTCTCAGCCCAGCTGGCAATAAAAGATCCTGCCATCATAGATCACACTACAAGACAGATAGTTAAGGCTGCCGGAACAATCATCTCTGAAACTGGAGGAGAAGCCGTACCTTCTCGCGTAGTTGTTCACTGGAAAGTTGACCCAACCGGGCACGGAATAACTGAAGAAGTTAGAATTATTGATATAGGAAGAAAGGGACAGGTTAATATCACAAGTGGCGAAAATTTGCTTACACAGCACCCAAACGTTCCAATAGGAACAGGCGGACTTTCACCCACCAGACAAAGCGCGATACAACATGCCTATAGTGAGGCTCATTCTAGAGAATTAAAAACAGATCTTTATAATCAGGCAACTCAGCTATATGCAGATGCAAAGAAAATACATAGTCCAGTTGAAAGATACCGAAGACTTCGAGATGCAAGACAAGCACTTATGAAATGGCAAGCAGATGTAGATCCAAATGATCAGCTCATGGATCAACTTGCAGGCAGAGATCCTGATACCTACGGACAATTTAGAAAGGAGTATGATGAAAGAATTAGAGCTAGCCAGCACAGAGCAGGTCAGCAGTTTGGGCAGATGTACGCATATGACTTCCAAAGAAGAGTCGATGAATTCACTCAAAATCCGTTTTCAGTTATTAAGTATCCATTTGAATCGATTTACAGCAATTTCATTCCTAGGGGTCTTCGTGAGAGATTCAAGGCGTACGCAGACAGAATAAGCGGGCAAGAGGCCCAACTGAAAACATTACCATGGTTGAACTCTGAAATGTATACACGCGGCATGATGCTTCATTGGCTGAGCGAGCTAACTGGCTGGGTTGATGTAGCTCCAAACGGGAAACTTACACTTGGACCCGTCAAATGGATGAATCATGGCTATAGGAATATGCTGTACAAGTGGAGTCTTTCAAATCAGGGAAGATCTTTATTAGACTTTGAAAAGAATTTTATAGACAATTTGACTGGAAGAGGAACGGGCAGTGGACTCTCTCTTGGTCAAGCACATAAAGCACTCAATCTGGATTTCAAAAAGAACTTTAAAGCTAAAAGGGCTAGAGCAGTGAAGCGGTATATAAATGGAGAGATCGGCATCATAGGGGCTTTGATAAGTGCAACAATCGGCTCGGCTATAAGCGCAGGAGTAGGATGGGTATTAAATAAAACTGGACTTGTCCGAGCAGTAAACGAGATCGGAGCTGCTTTTGGCCATATCAGAGATGCATATACTATGGGCGGAGGGATAGCCTCCCCTGCTTATGCTATGCGTGCGCAAATGGAGTGGGCAGGAGGAATGGGAGTTGTTCCAAATAAGCTAAGAGGGGCCATGATGAAGGGATTATCTGGCTTTGGAAGGTATGTAATGCAGCCACTAAGGACAACATTTACAGCGGGAAGTATCGTTGCTGGAAATGTTCTCAAAGGAGCTGGTATATACCTTTTAGGGACAGCGCTGCTGGGAGCAAATCCAGTAACAGCTGCAATGCTCGGAGGAGGTTACGCTGGTTATAAAATTGTTGATGGCTTTCTATCAAATAGATTTCTAAACTCAAAATACTTAGGAAATGTAAAGGGTTATGGAAACTTCTGGAGAGGCGCCCATATGGGTGAGGATCGGGCCTATCGAATTGCTCAAAGGTTAGCCAAAAGCGACTTGCTACATACCGTTTGGGATAAAATTGTTACAAGACTCAGCATCCCTTTTCTGGCAAAGTTTCCCTTTGGGTACCATAAAACCTGGGCTAGACTTGTACAAGCATATAATACTTCCTGGTTAGATTTCGACAAACTTAACATTCCAAGAGGATACAAAACATTCTCCGCTATTTTTAGGAACATACCAGTTGACGGAATCATGTTTAGCCTGTTTTTGAGCGGTCTAGGAGTTCCATTGCCACTTGCTTTAGCTCCAGTGGGTATAGACTTGGGGATAAAGGCATGGCAAGGTCTAAGAGCTGCAGCTCCAGATACTTGGTTCTCACGTTTGTTGTTTAGACCATTTGCCCCAATCAGTGCTGTTTTTGATATAGGAGTTGGAATGATGACTCTAGCCGAAAGTGGGGGAATAATTGGGTTATGGGATAAACTTACGCAGGAGGGGTTTACCCTTGGAAATATCGGCCGGATTTTCGGAGTCTTGAGTCCTTATATTGGCATTGGAAGTCTTGCCGCCCTGTTAGCTGGTGGTTTTACCTTACCAGTATTAATCGTCACTCTAGTAACTGGAACTGGACTGATAATTATTGATCAAATTTTGAGAGCAGCAACAGGAATTGGTATATGGGAGAATGTCATGTCTTGGGCTAAAAAAACTTTCCCTAAACTGTTCGAGAACCTAGGGGAAAGCATTGCTGGAATTGGTTCAGGAATAATTGGATTAATTGGTTTGTTTCAATCACTTTTAAAAGGCGATGTCATGGGTGTCGCTATATCTTTAGCATTTCTAATTTTGGGTGGAAGTCTTCTTATAGAGAATAATTCTTTCACAGAACTATCAGGCTCCTATGAAACCCCAGCCCAAGGCGGCGCCGAAGATATCGTCATAGATCCAGAAAGTATCTATATATCTGACATCTCAAAACAGTACGAAGACCAGCCGTCAGAAACTCAAGTCAGCTATGAATATGAATACCGGATAAACAGTTTCAGTGATAATGACATTTCATCGATTACGATAAGCGAGAATGACAAGTTTAATGGTGTACCATCAGGAGCAGTAGCAAGCGTATCACCAGCTGATACTTTCATACTAAACAATAATAATCTAAGTGTAACTGAACAGCACTCGTCGGACGGGCGAATAAGAAGGGAGTTCACTATCACACTCAATGATACTCTAAAAAACTTACTTCCGTCAGAAGACGATAAACTGTGCAATATACTAACTATTTCAATAGACGAGATAATAGGTAAAGACGGAAACAGTATCACAAATGATGAAGAGCCAATTATAAGGGAAGTATGTATAAATGGAGATGGGGAATTGTCTGGAGAACTGAAGTATCTTCCCGTAAAGCCGAGCGATGGAGCAATTATTACTTCCTGTCATAGGATGAGAAAGGATCCTTTTTGTGTAATAAGCTGTAATGAACAATTCCCTCCAGGGCCATCAAGAAACACCTGTATAGCTGACTGTGATGAATCTTTGCACGCAGGTATTGATATTGCAGCACCACAAGAAACAAATATTTATGCTGTAGGAGATGGAATTGTTGATGAGGTCAAGAATCTAGGCGACGATGGACTTGGCCTGTATATTAGTATTGATCATGGAAATAATAAGTGGTCATTTTACGGACATCTTTTGTCAGTGAATGTAACAAAAGGAAAACAAGTCTCTGGAAATCAGGTAATCGGTAAAATGGACTCAACGGGTTATTCTACCGCTAGTCATATACATTTCGCTTTAAGCAGAAACTCTACACTGTCGCGTCCATACAATCCTTGTAATGAAGAACTATTAAAACTTTGTACAAGTTACACATATCTACCTGAAATGGAACATTGCACCAAAGATTGATGAACAGAGCCCAAGCAAAAATTACATTTATAGTGATGATAGTTGTGATACTCCTCGGAGTAATCGGCTTTGCCGCATTTATGACTTTTCGAGGTGATAAAACAACTCCATCAAGTTCGATTACCCCAATATTTGGGACACTGCCGTCTCCAGTAAGTGCAAACTACGAGAATTCGATCAAGCTTGATTACTCCGATTTTAATCTGGAAACTATCGAACCAATAAACAAAGTATATCAAGCAGATGAATACAATCCCCATTTCCCCAGGCAAGAACTTGCTTTGAAAGTAGCTGAAAAGCTTGGACTGAAGGCTAAAACTCCTGATACAGGCATCACGCTATATAGTCATATCGACAAACAGGAATATATCAAACTGGATATTAATTCCAATACTATCACCGTTCAGCTGGACCAAGCATTTGCTTCATCCAGTAAGTATCTTCTGAAAGAAGATAAAGCAGTAGTAGTTGCAAAATCAAAGCTTGAAAACCTTGGCTTATGGCCGTACACCGATGACTATGAAGTTTCTTTTCAGTATTTTTACATCATTGGAATGAATTACTATCCGACAGATAACAATAAAAACGCATCTCTTTTAGAAGTAGATTTCTCATCTGTTATAGAAAAGTCAGCTTTGAAATCTTCTGATTCCAAATCCGGAGAAATCAGTGTTCTCATAAATCTAAACGATGAGGTAACGAAAGTATTCTATGCATACCGACCAGTTGATTTGAGTAGATTCGGCACATATCCCACAATTACACCTGAAGAAGCAATATCAAAAGTCACTCAAAAAAAAGCGGAGCTGGTCATACCTTTTGAAGGGGAGATTCCAAGTATCATCACTATTGAAAAGTTTGAAATCGTTTACAGAATTCAGTATGACGGTCAAAAATATCTTCAGCCGGTCTACCTTATCGAAGGAACTGATAATAACAAGCAGACTGTAACGCTTTTAGTTTCTGCTGTTTCAGATGAATACCTTACACCGTAGTAAGTTGTCCGTAATTCCGTTATCCGCTTGCCTATCTCTGGCAGGTAACCCGTTGTCCTCGATATTCAAACAATAATCCACTTAATACACCTAATCACACCTGCTGGTTCAGTTGGTTTTAGAAGTGATAATTTCCCCTATATACTATTCTTCTAAGTTGTCAAAATTGAGGAAGAAGCACAGCTCCAGCTCTAAACCAGCTTCCGATATGCTAAAGCCTTATTAATTCCCGCGACAGATAGATAATCAGGGAAGTAAGAAAAAACCCCCTCGCATCTGCTTGGGGGTTGGTTCGCGTACCGAAGCCATTTTTTGACAAGCGCGCAAACCTTGGGGCTAGAATCCCTTCACATTTTCTGCTCAAATTTGGAGTATTTGTTGCCGCCCGTCTTAGTTCTCACAAATGAATATTACCACAGCAATGAGTAGCTTACAAAATAATGGTTCCAGTAGATTAACCTCTAAGGGAGAAGGGGATTAAAAATTCTGAGTAAAATTTATTAACTAAATCAGTCAAGATACTATTGTATCAACTTTGCTTGAAGTCTGGTTGCAGAGTTTAACTCTACAACCAGGCAGTCATTGCTTACAATATATAACATAGGGTGAGAATGTATTGCCTTGATCTTCTTTTTAAAAAATAAGCAAAATAGATCATTTTTTGCACGACCAAAAAATGATCCAAAAAAGTCGCCGGGGTTTTCACAAGTTTTTTGAAATATTTGTTTCCAAATCGGTTGCTTTGAAACGTGAAAACCCCGGACCCCAAGTGCCTAAGATCAATCGCTTTTTATCAGCATATATGAATTGCGTGCATGTGGGGTTTGGGGTGGGACAACTCCCTGTGTGTGATATCTGTAATTGGATTGTATACTGTCGGAATTTGTCTCACCCCAAAGGTTTTTTGCATACTTTTTTTACTGAAAAAAAGTATGTGTTTTCCTACTTGTCGACAGGTAGGGGTTCTTTACAAAAGAATTTCTTATTTGCATAAACTCCATTATCCGAACTGGAATAGTCTGGAAATGTAGAAACCCACGCCCCTTCGCTCTGCTCAGTGGTGCGGCACTAATTCAAATCTCAAGCTTCGCTTGACCTGAATCCTGATTTTGTTGATATTTCACATACTTTATTATCTGTTCTTCATCCAACCCTATTGTACTTACAAAGTACCCACATGACCTTAAGCATTCATACCCACCCCTTCACTTCGCTCAGTGCTGGGGAATTCTGCCCTCAGCTTTTAAACTATCCGGAAACAGAGATTATCTTCTAATAATTCACCGGAAAATTTCCTGGTGGAGACTTAGTGTTATCGCTGGCCTCTTGAGAAGTTGTATCCCGAGGTTGAGACACACTTCCAGCACTTGTTTCAGGATAGCTCTCCTGAGCCGGGTCTTTATAACCTTGCCAGCCGCTGTTGGGGTTCACTTCTGGCTGGGGTAATACTGGACTATTCTCAAGCACCTGATGCTTTAACTCCTTTTTGACTGATGACTTATTCCAGTAACAATATACAAGCCAGGGAATAAGGATCAAAGCCAATGCTGAGCAACAAAGAGCTCCTGAAATCTTCAGAATATCTGTACTGATCCTGGCATTTATCCAAGGAATTTCTATATATCCCAATCCGCTATTACTGTCTTCCGTATCCCCAGAATCTTCCTGTTTCTCTACTATTGTAAAGTACCATTCTTCAGTTGCGCTTTTCTTCACCGTATCCTTTATCTTGATACGGACTTTATGCTTGCCGATTTCTAAATCCTCAGTTATCTCGCACAAAACTAAGTCTTGACTGACATCACACTGATCATTAATTCTCTTGTCATCCAGCTTTACCTCTGTTTCATCAACCGTAATCTTTGCATTATTTGAAGGAGCTAATGAAGCAGAAACTACTGGGCGGAGTGAATACGTTTGACTATCCGGTTCAGGAGTAAGGTTCTCTATGGTCGGGACCGAATTGTCCTCACCATCAATATTCCCCTGTGGTTCATCTATCTCATTGGTTATGTAGAATTTTGCCGAAACTAAAGAGGTTGCAACTTTTTGAGCACTTGAATCTGTAACAACGAGTCTCAAATAATAGCTTCCATTTGAAAGCGATGACACATCCCAAACTTTTTCTGTCGTGCCGCTTGGAAAAGTCCCTAGAAGATACCACTTCTTCCCGTCACCAGAATAGTATAATTCGACCTTTGATATTCCCTCATCATCCACCACTCCCCACTTGACTACATTTGTCTTCCCCTTCAGAACACTGTTGGAAAGGGGGTAAATGAATTCAATTAGAGCTGGGTGGTTATCCGGAGGCTTTACATTTATAGTAACTATCTCTATGTCATAGCCTTCGTGGTTATCATCAACAAAGGCTGCAAAAGTATATGTCCCCGGGATCACGGTTGAACCCGAGATTTTCTTTCCTTCAGCATACAACCAATCCGGATAACCGATAAAGTCAAAATTCAGCGGATCCCCATCCAAATCGATCGCGCTAATGGTATATTCATATTTCTCTCCAGTTGTAATGCTCGTTTTTTCAGGTTTACTTGTAATATAAGGAGCCTGATTGAGATTATCCACGCTTACTTTTGCAAAATCCGACACAGCTGTCTGACCTGCACCAAGTGAATCAGATGCAATCAATCCAAGACAATAATCCCCGCTTTCATAGCCTTGACTGTCCCAGGTAAATGTATAGCCTTTGTCAGGCTCTATACTCAACTTATTTAACCTGGCTAGATGTTCTATGAGATCCTCACAGTCATCACGATAGAGATTTACCTCTACATCAAAAAGATCGCTGCCGCTCATTTCCCAGACAATACTATCCTCGCCTCTCAGTACCTGCCTATCATTTGGCACCGAAAGATTTATCTCGATATCCCCAGTGTCGGGAAGATTAAAATCACAACTACGCTCTTGTAAAACAGCTATATTAAAATTTATTTCTGAACATTGTTCACGATGATCACAAGCTTTGATTTTGACTGGAATCGTCTCTCCAATCTTATTCTGAGTAATATCTCCTTTAAAAATTGCTGAGTATAGATACTGGTGATAAGTCCTTCCTTTCTGACCCGAAATCTCCTTTGTAATCGTTTCAACAGTGTCTTGAGTCACACGAAGGAAATTATCTGGTGTTTCGATGCTGAATCGGACAACATCCCCATCCAGGTCGATTGCCTCTATAGTTTCATCTATTATAAATTTAGAAGGCATATACTCACCTTCACAATTTTTAGAAAATTTTAGAACCTTATCTTCCGGAAACTTTTTGAGCTCCGCTAAGTTCTGTTCCACAAAACATGATTCCTCTTCCTCAAACTGGCGCCATGAAGCCGGTGCCAAACACTCACTTTCAAACATAGTACATAAACCTTCCAGGTCATAGGCTAAAGGATTCCTGCTCCAAACGGCAGAAGAATCACACTTAGCTGAATTGAGATTGAATTCTGACAATGAATAGAAAAACTGTGCATCAGTATCACATCCTCTACAGGTTGATACGTCAATTTCTCGTTTTCCTTTTGCCAGCAATGCAAATCTCTCGGTTTTTTCTTGATCAATTGTACCTGAATATGAAATCTCATTATAAACTTCCTGACTTCCTTCATTGTAAACATATTGTTCTTCTCCAGAAACAAGCCAGTCAGGAATATCCAGCTCTACAAAATCCAAGTTGCTAACATACTTCCCCTTCGCACTGAAGGAGATGTTCACATCTGAATAAACATCATAGTTTTCAATTCTGTTGTGACTAACTGCTAGATATCCATTTTTACTGTATTGACCATCTTTCGAAATATTCACTACAGCAAAGTAAACAATCGTGATTACAGTGAGGATCATGACAAAAACTGCCCAAAATCTAGGCGGGTTTTTGAATAAAATTGTTGAGAAGAATGTCGATAAATCTAGAGCTTTCTTCTCACTCAAGTTGATATCATCAAGACCGAGATCACGACCTTTTCTAGCTATGTATTTTAGATTTGGTTTCTCTCCCACTAAAGATAGTTCATTAAGATAGTTTACTGGTAACTTGAAGTGATGATCTGGTCAATTGTCACTGCAATTCCCTCCAAAGCCTTCTGATAACCTGAAATTGAGTATCCGCCGGATCTTGCAGCCTCATCGACCAATGCGTTAAACTCGAGTGCTACTTTTTCCGAATCAACCATCCTCCAAGTAACTGCCGTATCCGCCATTTTCACATAAGCTCCTACGTACTGATCACCGATTAATTCATCCTTCATATCTCTCCTAGGATAAATTTCACCATATTCCCTGACCTCTTTACACTTCTCATAAAACGCCCTCAACTGATCTTGTTCTGTTATAAATTTCAGAAATCTCCAAGCGGTTTCCGAATGTTCAGAATTTCCCATTACTCCATAGGCCCAGTAATTTGCCCAGTTCTTCTGAGCACCCAAAAAGGTAGGCTGCTGTGGAACCGGCGCAACCTCAAAATCGAGTGTTCCTCCCCCCCACTCAAGCGCATCAATTATATTCTGTGCCCGCCAGCTTGGCGCAAACATCATTGCCAGATTGCCCTCAGTAAACATAACTATGTCATCTGGAAGGCTTCGATCCCACACATGATAACGTACGGTATAGTCGACATAAGTTTTTAATGCCCTGCCAGCTTTCATTTCAGGATCATTTGCAAATGCTGTTTTCCCAGAGGCATCAGTCATAGTAGTCCCTTCCTGAAGCATAAGCAGGTTTACTATATCAAACGAAAATTGAACATTACTTGCAGTTCCCATTGATACACCTGCAACCTTGATGTTTCCTTTCGCATCATACTCAGTCAATGCCATCGCTTGATCGGCAAAATCATCCCAGTTATCCTCAGGGAACATAAACCCTCCCTTTTTCAAGAGTGTTTTATTGTAATACACGCCTATTCCATCATACATTAATGGAATAGCATAGATACGACCATCAGATCCTTTGAAATCAAAAAGAGCCACATTATAAAATGTATTTGCATATTCACTCTCGCTCAGTACGGTTGAAGGTAAGGGAGAGAGTGAACGCTGAAAGAGCGGAAGCCAAGTATTGTGCATAGGAATAATATCTGGTCGTTCTTCTTCAGGTGCATTCAGCTGCCGTATAAGCCTGTCCTTATAGTTTTTCTCGAGATGTGGAACTATTCTGATTGTTACATTTGGATTCTGAGAAGTAAAAGCATCCGAGAGAACCTTGAGAGACTCTTCATCCTCCCACAATGTCCACCAAATAAGCTCGACATCACCTTCTTCCGGCGGTTTTGTCCCATCGCCCTTGATAAAGTTAGTATATACAAACCAGCCGCCCATTCCCAGAGCAACAAAGATCAACAGCAGAATTGCAACTTTTAATATAGACTGGAGCTTTGTAGTCATTCTAGATACCAAACAAATTTACTTTGTAAATTTAACATAAAATATATGCCTTCACAAGTAGAGAGGTGGATGTAAAATGTAAAATGTAAAATGTGATATGTAATATGTTATATGTGTTACATGTAATAATTGCTGGTCATTAATTTCTGGAAATTTAGTGCTCATTTGTTATTGCTTGCTCGCCTATGGCGTGGTCATTCAAATTTGAAAGCTATAGGGCCTTAATGGCTTTAGGGACTTTCAGCCTTAGAGCTTTTATGGATTTCAGTCACTGATTAAGGATTGCCGCTTATGGATTACGGTTCACTATTTCCTGCTTTCAAAAACACCTTAAAGTATGCTAATATGAAATCGCTAACTTTTGTTCAAACAAAATAATGCAAATCCAATTAATAGAAGCCTTACTCCTAGCTACCTCACTGCTATCACTAGGCTTAGCTGTCTATTTATTTCTACAGGTTAGAAATATGAAAACCAATTTCCAAAGCTTGATAGCCGGAGTAAACGGAAAGAACCTTGAAAAATTGCTAAAAGTTCATCTCGAGCGAATCAGCAGTGCTGTCGACAAGTCTGAAAAAGTACAGAAAGCCTTAGAGGATTATATAGATTTCTCTAAAAAGAATCTGCAAAAGGTTGGATTTAAAAGATACAATCCGTTTCAAGAAACCGGAGGCAATCAGAGTTTCATCCTGGCACTTCTAGATCAAAATAACAATGGTGTAATACTTACAAGCCTTCATCAACGACAGCTAACCAGAGTTTATGCCAAGCAGATAAATAAGGGAGAATGTGAGAATAAATTATCCGAAGAGGAAAGTGAGGTGCTTGATAGTGTAATAAAAGTTTAAATACTTATTGCTACTGCCTATGGTAATAAACGTCGACTTAAATACAGAAGAAAATCCGAAGGATGCTTCACTGAATAATCCTCCGAAGCTGAGCATAAAGAACAGAATTCGCAACAAGTTCCGCATTTGGAAGGCAGGATTCTCCAAAATGCCATCCTCTCATAAACTGATCATACTCTTACTCATATCTCTGATTGGGGGCTTATCTTCTATTGCCCTGATATACGGCTATGTCATAATCACAACTCCAGGTCATAAAACGATCGACACCTCATACAAGTTGCTTAAAGTTGAAAATATCAAACAGGCTTCTCTTTTACAAGAGCTACCGCCGCCACCAGAAATCAAAGACCAGGAAAACCCTATAAACGGAGAATTATATACAAAGAAAGATTTTGAAGAACTCAAAAAGAAAAGACCGCTTTTTGTGGTAATTGAAAATCATCCAGATGCTAGGCCACAGGCAGGATTACTTGATGCTGACCTTGTATATGAAACCTTGGTAGAAAGCGGAATCACTCGATTTGCAGCTGTCTTCTGGGGGAAAGAAGCTGAGAAGGTCGGACCTATAAGAAGTCTGCGAACCTATTTTCTTGACTGGTCCTCAGAGTATAACGATCCTCCAGTATGTAATATCGGGCAAGCCGGATACGAGCCCTGGGAAGATGTGATTGACCCGGACGCTGACGCAAGAAGTTACATTCAAAAATACAACATCAAATCTTACAGCTGGTATGGAAGAGGTGTTTTCTGGAGAGATACCGAAAAATTTAACAAGGGCATCGCATGGGAACACGTTGCATACTCTGAAACCAAAACCTTATGGACAGATGCAGAAACCTTAGGCTGGACAGGCCCTAGTACTATTGAACCATTGAAATTTAAGAAAGACGCAAGCAAGGAATCCAGATCACTTACACAAGAGATTTCCATAGAATTTTTGAACCTGAGCTCCGAAAGCTACAAAGTCAACTGGGTGTACGACAAGGATAGTAATACCTACTTGAGGTACCTGGCAGGGAAACCCCATATTGATGAAAACTACAACAAACAAATTACTGTGAAAAACATAATAATTCAACATGTGCCATATAGGTCTACAGGGGATAAGAACGGCCGTATAGTATTTACAACTATTGGCAGCGGAAAGGCAGACATATTCCTGGATAGCAAGCAGATAACTGGAACCTGGAAAAAGGATTCCAGGACAACGAGAACTAAATTTCTCAACGATGAAGGTAAGGAAATCCCATTAAACCGAGGGCTTATCTGGATCGAGATTGTTCCTGTCTCCGGGAATTCCGATTTGAGCAACATTGTGATAAAATAGTTGCTTCATTTGATTTAAAGCTTAACA
>JAHIVN010000031.1 GCA_018816645.1 Patescibacteria group bacterium
AAGTTTACAAAGGAACGAACAAGATTATTTCGCTTGTAGCGAAGTTTTTTGAAGTTATCCAATACAAGGTAGACAAAGAAACAAAGTTGTTTGATTATGATGAGATAGAAAGAATTGCAGCTCAGGAAAAACCGAAGCTTATAATCTCTGGAGGAACAGCATATCCGCGTGAGATAGACCACAAGCGCTTAGCTCAAATTGCTGCGTCAGTTAGAGCTTATTATCTTGCAGACATAGCTCATGAGGCGGGTCTTGTTGCCGGAGACATTTGCCAAAATCCAGTCGGAATAGCCGATGTTGTCACTATGACAACACACAAAACTCTCAGAGGGCCTCGAGGAGCTATCATATTATCGAGAGGCGACTTGGCACAAGCAATCGATAGAGCAGTCTTTCCAGGGATACAAGGAGGACCGTTTAACAACAATATCGCAGGAATAGCCGTTTGTCTGAAAGAGGCTATGGCTGATAGTTTCAAACAATATGCCGCCCAGATGATAAAGAACGCTCAAGCTCTTGCAGATAGGTTAATTGAGCTGGAATTTGATGTTCTGACTGGCGGCACCGATAAGCACCTGCTCGTAATAGATCTTCGAAGCAAGAATCTGGCAGTTGGAATAAAAGAAAGTACTTCAGCTGGTAGATATTTTGCAAGAGCGCTTGATACTGCCGGCATAACTACAAATAAAAATACTGTTCCATTTGAGACAGGTAGTGCAGTCGACCCCTCAGGCATCCGCCTCGGAACACCGACCGTCACAACCAGAGGGATGAAAGAAAAAGAAATGGTGCAGATCGCTGAATGGATGAACAAAGTTATGGAGATCACTAGAAAATACTGTGAACTTGACTTCGAGAATTTTGAAAATAAACTCAAGACTGATCCTGAAATCTTGGCTATCAGGAAGGAAGTAGCCGCTCTTTGCCGGAAATTCCCATTAGAATAGGAAACATATGAAGCTCAAAATCCGAGTTATTCCAAATGCATCGAGAAATCAAATAGTAGGGTGGCTGGATGATGAGACACTTAAAGTAAAAATAGCAGCACCTCCTGAAAAAGGCAAGGCAAATAGGGAGTTAATAACGTTCTTGGCAACAGAATTTAAAACATTAAAAACCCATATTTCATTAGTCTCTGGATTCAAAGATAGACGTAAACTTTTAGAAATAAAAGACGGAATCCTACCTCCCAAGCCTTTGAAACTTTTCTAGTTTTAAACCACATGCTTTCCCTTTTCATAATTCACACCCGGGAAATATCTCACCACCAAAGTACTGGAACTGAATACGAAACGCCCCAGCGATTATCGGGGCTGTAAATTTCGATCTGTCCAGAACCCACATCGCTGTGTAGTTACTACAGGCAAGTCAATGCTACTCTTTCGTGTCGTTTCATATTATACTTAAGTTAATGATTGAAAAGAAACAAGAAAATAAAAGAGAACCGTTTATGAAGACAGTTCTAAGTCATCACCTTGATAAAATTAACAGTAAGTATAAATTTAGACAAGTTGTTTTACTGCTGATTATTCCCCCCTCTCTCCTTCTTTTAATACTTTTTTTAAAGGTCTTTCTATCTCAAAAGCAGACTACCAATAGCGAAACCCTAAGCTCCTCGACCTATATCCCCTTAGCCGTTGGATCTTGTTTAGGGGATGAGTGGTTCAGTTCTTGGGCTAGGACAGAAGATATTTTTGTTGTTTTTGGATTGAAAGAAACTTTTGACGATATCCCCTCACTTACTGTTGGAAAAGTAGGCTGGAATGTTCCTAGTCTTAGCCACGCTGTTGATACAGAAAAATCATGGCTAGGAAAGGTGGATACTATAATTTATGATCACGAGCTCTGGGATAAGACTCCGCTCGAGGAAAAAGAAAATCTTCCAGCTGCAATCGAGAAGTCAGCAGCAGGATTAAAACAGGATGGGGTGGAGCTTATTGTTGGAGCTTCGTGGAAATCTGTTCTGCGTAACGGAGTAAGTCTGAGCGCTAGCCAAGTTATCTATGCACAAGGAAATATTGATTGGGATGCTTACATTGACAAGGAAATGATTTACCAGCTCGCCCTGCAAACTGATAATTTTGGGGTAAATGCGACTGGCTTAAGGTCTGAATTTCCTGAGTCTTATGTCTCCTTTTTTAAGTCTATTGCTAAGACCGCTCGTGAGGCAAACCCTGATATTAAACTTTGGCCTGTTCTAGATGCAAGAACTGCCTCAAGCAAAGAATTATACCAAATGATGACGGATCTGAATCCATTTGTAGATGGTGTTACAATAATGGGTTGTGATGAGCAAGCGAAATCGACTATAGAAGAATTTATTTCTCTTATAAGAGAAGCAAGATAGTAAAGGGAACTGTTCTCTTTTAACCTGGAATTTGAGGAAAATAAAAATCAACAAACGCCAATCTTAAATGGAAAATTCTACTTTTATTCTACATTTTTAATTCTCAATTCTTAATTGTTTAAACTACATGCTTCCACTCCTCTACTTCTTCATAATTTACCCCTGGAAAGTACCTCCTATGATCCAGGATTCCTGACGGTTTATATTTTTCAGAAGTAACATTCCAAAGTTGAACAAAACCAATGTATGTAATGAGGCAAATGATAATAGTTAGGCCAAAGAACTTCAAACTCCTCCCGAAATCTTTCGCAAGTGCCTTCACCTTTTCACCCTTCGCAACGAGCTCCTCATCTATCGTTTCTGCCAAAAGCCCGAAAAGCCAAAGGCCGGCACCAGCACCGAAGATGCTCCCAGTAAGTATTCTTTGGAAGTTCGTACTAGCATAAAAAAATGTCTCCTGGCCATTTATAGTTCCAGAAATCTCGGCAATCAGTTGGACAGTCCCGTCAAGAGCAAACGGGACCAGAGAAAGTACGGCTACATACCATTTAACCCCTCTCACCTTAAAGAAATGAACAAAAAGTGCGCTCAAGCCCATCGCAAGATAAATAAAGGTATCCCTAGTACACCAGGCAACTTGATAATCAAAAAGATGAATAGATCTCCAGGGGCGCTGATGACACAGAAAGCTGTAGATTTTATAAATGATATGTGCAGTTCCATCAAAGCCAAAATGTGCCAGAATTGGAGCAGCAATAGCAACAACATCCATGCCAAGGATAGTCAGCCCCATCACAAGCGGCAGATGCTGAGCAAGTTTTTGCGCATATTTCTCGAGGTTTTTCATCAATGTGATTAAAAAGTATTTCTGTTTTGATTAACTGCCGATTCTAATATCTTTTATATTCAATTGCAATTTTCTTTCACCATTCCACTCGTTTATTTCAAGAGAGAAGAGTACATCAACCAAGTTTCCTTGATTTAAAGTCCTAGCCATGTCGCCCAAGTTGAAACCTATCCCGCTCAGATATTCTCCGGTTTCTTTATTCAGAAATGCAAGGCTCAGGTGAGAATTTGACTGTCCGACTGTTTTGATAAATCCTATCTCTGCTTTTCTCAATATAAATACAGGCTTCTCGTTCCCAAAACCAAAGGGGGCAAATTTCTCAAGCCAATCGGCCAGATCCCAGTCAATCTGATTCAGCTTTATCTCGCAGTCTGCCTGTTCAGCTTTTACCAGATCAGCGTCCGCCAGATCTCTGTCAGCAATTTCCAAAAGATTATCCCTGAATTGCTCAATTGCCTCAGCAGATACTGAAAAGCCGGCAGCTTGAGGATGACCGCCAAATCTCTCAAGAATTTCTGATTGTGAGTTGATAGCATCAATTATGTTGAAATTATCAATACTTCTTGCAGAACCTGTATAGCCCTTCCCCTTTCTAGTTGCTATCAAGACCGGCCGGTTGTAAGTTTCTGATATTTTGCCTGCTACAATACCGATCACACCTTCCTCCCAATCATTTCCCCAGGCGAAATAAAGTTTTCGTTCAAGCCCAACATTCTCTATCTGAGCCAAAGCATCATCATAAATTCTTTTCTGTATATTTTGTCTTCTCCGGTTCAAGTCACTCAATTTCCCAGAAAGCTCACGTGCCTTTGATCTGGATTTCGTTACCATAAGCTTCACCGCTTCAATTGCAAGATCCAAACGGCCTGCAGCATTCAACCTTGGTCCTAAAATAAATCCCAGATGATAAGTTTCCGTATTGGCAGGTTCTAGTCCTGCATCATATATGAGTCGCAGCAGCCCGACTCTCTCTGTCCTTTTGATTTTCTCCAATCCTTTTTTTACTATCGATCTATTTTCATCAACAAGCGGCATCACATCACAGACGGTTGAAAGGGCTACTAGATCGAGATATACATCCGTGTCAAAGTCCAAAGCCTTTTCCCGCGCTAAGACTTGAATTAACTTCCATACAACTGCAGCTCCTGAGAGCTTTTCAAATGGATACTTACTCCTCGGATAACTTGGGTGAACTATGGCACAAGCATCAAGAGGAAGAATTGTTTTTTTGCCTTTTTTCTCCAGCTCGTGATGGTCTGTTACTACAAACTCAAGTCCAGCTTTCTTCCATTTGCTGATAAGCTCAGCGTCTTTTATACCACAGTCAACTGTGATTACAAGCTCACCACCGAGACTTTTTACTTTTTTCAGACTTTTATCTGTCATCCCGTACCCTTCTTCGAAACGGCTGGGAATATACGGCAGAACATCTGCACCAACAGCTCTGTAAAGAAAGTCCCAAAGAATCGAAGTTGAACATATCCCGTCAACATCAAAATCACCATGAATTATTATTTTCTTCTTCTCGTTGACTGCTTGGAGAATAACCTCAGCCGCATTTTTTGCTCCATGCATCTTGTATGAGTCATGGAAATTCACATACAATTGATCTAGGAAATTCTCTGCGTCCTGCTTTGTCTTGATATTTCTATTCGCAAGTAACTGTCGAATAATCGCAGGATATTCTTGTAATTCTTTTGAATCTTTCGTACTAATCTTTGGAAGCAATTTCCAAGTTTTTACATTAAATCTTGACATCTGAGTTTTAAGTTTTTCCGCCAAAGGCGCCTGCCTGCGCAGATAGGGATCATGCCGATCGGCAGGCAAGCCAGCCTCTGGCTGGGACATTTGAGTTATAAGTTATATTTGGCGGAAGTATATAAAGAGGCTTGATATTATACAAGTACTCTTTTGAATACATAGAAGGATTTTCTCTGTAGGCTTTCACTGCAGCTTTCGCGACACCCACTGAGAACAATTCGTCGCTTAATATCTTCAATGATCCCGTTTTTAATCCTAAGCTTTTCGCAATTTGATCTTTATATGCAACAGCACCTGATCCAGCAAACACTGACTTGCTAACAACAGTTCTTAGAGCTGCTGAAAGATCATCAACGTAAAGCTTGTCCTTTTTTTGGAAAAAGACTCTTTCGTTCTTCGCATCAAATAGAACATTTATCTCTTCCTTCCCTGGAAGACTAGCCTGGAGTGCTTCAAAGGCAGATACTCCAACCAAAGATATTTTTGTGAACTGACAAAACCCTTTAGCAAACGCAAGCCCAGCTCTAAGCCCTGTATATGATCCCGGGCCAAGACAAACAGCTACAAGTAGTAAGTTTTCATTAACTATGCCCTTAGTTATTTCCTTAACTAATGATCCAAGTCTTTCTACCGTCTGCTCTTTTGCATCGAGCTTCTTTTGCCGAATCAACTCACCATGCTCGTTCAACAAAGCTACGTTATTCGGATATTCTGCTGTCTGCAACCCCAAAATATATTTCATAATTGATTATACTTTTGCACAAGTTTAACAAGTACTTTTTCAAGTTTCTCTAGAAGAACCTCCGCATCACTCTCCTCAACAATAAAACCCCCCGCATTCGCATGGCCTTGTCCTATAACTCCCATCGAACTACCAATCTGGAACAAAGGAATTTTATTATGATATGAATTACCCCTAAATTGAACATAAAAGCCCTTCCCTGTTTTGACTAGTATAAAACCTATATTTATCCCGTCAATAGAACGCAAAAAGATGTTTTTGTATAAGTATAGTCCACTTTCCATCTCCTTGTGCTTTACATTCAGCTCCTTTTTCCATAATTTTTCATTAACAACTAAATACGAGTAGCCCAACTTGTCATTAAATTTCGTTCTATCCATCGCTCTCGAAAGTATTTTGAAATCTGATTTCTGATTGCTGTAAAAGTATTGATTTACCAAAACCTTGAAATCCGCTCCTTTATCAATTAGCTTCGATGCTAACTGCAAAGTTTTGGCCGAGAAATTATATTTGAAATTTCCCGTATCACCCAAAAGTCCGGCATACAATAGTGTTGCCTCGTCTTTACTTAGCAGATCAATATCGATTAACGTACTCAAAAGAACCTCCGAGGTCGATGAGGCTTTGGGATCCCATATCTCATATTTTGCAAAGTGCATACTTCCCAGATGATGATCAATATTTAATATGTTTAAAGCCCCGCCAAAGTTGAAATCACTGTCAGAGGCTACATCAGCAAATTGTCTTGCATTTCCTCCATCAAGTGTAATTACTAAATCATATTTATCAAAGTCCAGCTTGCTTACATTCTTCTTTTCGATCAGGCTTGTCTGTGGCAGAACTTCGGCAAGAACAGGAAGGTCAAATGCAGAAACCAGGTCAACCATTTTCCCTTCTTTTATCAGTTGACCTCTGAGCCCCAAACCGCTTCCCATACAATCGAGGTCTATAGGTCTCGAGATAAGAATGACTACAGACTCTGACTCAGACAGAATCTTCTTTACTTTTCGGGATATTTTCATATATCACAATATTTAAAATGCCGGTTTTACAACAACAAGAAATCTCAATCAGAAGAAATTAGTTAATCTTTTTTTAAATCTAAATCTTTAATAATTTTCTCACTTCTTTTTCCAAAAGCTTTCAGCCTTAAACCTCTTTCGGTTTCTCCTAAGTAGGTAATGTGAATTTCCAGGCGATCTTTCGGCAGAAGCTTTTCGATTCTATCTGCCCATTCGATTACTATTACGGCATTTCCCTCTTCAAGTGCTTCTTCTATCCCTATATCCTCAACTTCTTCGTCGCTCTCTATTCTATAAAAATCAAAGTGGTTCAGCTTGAAATCTTTCCCCTTATGCTTCCTCCAATATACGAAAGTCGGGCTGATCACATCTTCACTTTCTATTCCCAAAGCCTGCGCAAAGAACTTTACAAAGTAGGTTTTACCAACGCCAAGGTCTCCAATCAAGCAAATAACTTCGCCACCCTTAACCTTTGCTGCTATTTTTTCAGCCAACTCACTTGTTTTCCCCAGGGAATCAATCGTAAGACTTATTTCTTTCATATCTAACAATTGGAAAATTATTTAATTGCCCTCCCCCCTACTTTTTCCTTCAGAGTCTTTAGCCTCTGGACTACCAAGACAACAATAACAGTAACAACAACCGCATACAAAAAAAGGCCGACAGTTTCTCCCCACCCGCTTAAATTTTCTTTCAATTTTTCAAATAGCGCCTTCGCGACATCGTTCCAGGCAAGACCGGCAACGAGCGTCAGTGCCGAGATAATGAGAGAAGTTGTTGACGCTAGAGTATCTCTGACTTCCTCTTTTGCATGACTTATCTCACCACGGATTGTTCTTCTCTTTCTTTGATCTGTTTTCTTTTGTTGTTTCCCTGCCATCTTAGAGCTAATTGTAAAATGTAATGTACTGTTCTTAGGAGTTAAATAGTATTTGGATAGCAATGAATAAGCACCCGACTACTTTACTACTTAACTACTAATTATTTTACTAAACAACTACTCTATCTCCTTAAACAAAGGCATTCCATTATTCGGATCAATTGGAACATAGATCGTAGACGGATTATCTTTTAAGTTTTGGATGTAAAGATAATATAAATATCTGGAAGTAAGGCTTTTAGTGATGATCTCCTGCGCATCTTTCTGCCCCTTTGCATCAATTCTCTTCTTATCTGCCTCTAGTTCTGCCTTTTCAACGTTCTGCTCTGCGGCAAGCTTATTCTCTATGCTGTCTGACAGAGTTTGTGAGAGATTTACTTTCCTAAGCAAAACATCCTCGAGTGTTATCCCTCTGTCTAAAAGGTCTTTCTCCATCTGACCATATATCTCAGTTTGGATTTCAGCCCTCTTCGAAGAATAAATCTCAGTCACAGTATAATTTGCCGCAACACCTCGAATCGAACTTCTTATCAGCGGCCTAACAAGTTTTTCAACATAATCTGTGCCCAGTTCTTTATAGATAGTTGGTCCGCTTTCCGCATTCAAGTGATACAGTACTGTGATATCCAGCCATACTCGTGCCCCGTCTTTAGCTCGAGTTTCAATAGCATCATTGGCACCCGCAGTCGAGGTCAGATATTCACTGTCCTCCTCAATACTTGTCATAGTATAATCCTGAGTCCTCGTTGACATCTTCACTACCTTGGCAAAAGGAACTTTGAATCTAAATCCCGAGTACAAAGGATCATCACTTACCTTACCAAACAGCGAATAAACTCCTATCTCCCCAGCGTCTACAACAACAAAGAATGACGGAAGAAAAAACAATAAAAATAAGACTATGCACCCAAAACTAAGTAGTGTTCCGAACTTTTTCGGATTAAATCGGTCTTTAAACATAGTTGAATGGTTAATAATTTATTCCACAACATTATAGAATAAATTGGAGAAGATTTGTAGTTTTACAATATTTCCATGAGCACTTCACTTTTCAGAAGCAAATCTGAACTATGATCTCAAGAATTCCAGAGTTACAGATCACTGATCACTAACCACTGTCTACCTGTTCAAACCTCTTCATCTTCTTCCCTTCATACTCCACCTCATCAATAAACAACTCTAGTGGTCTCACCCACAGCTTTGACAATTCATTATCGTATAGAGCTTCATAAATAACCAAATCTTCCAAAGTCTCGCTGTGTTTAACAATACCAATAACCCTGTATTTATGTCCTTTATAGTGTTTGTAGATACCGGGTTTGATTTTCATAATAATCAGAATTAGATAAATTAGCTCTTTAATTTCAATTCATTTCTTATCACCTTCTCTGCCACTTTTGGATTTGCCTTCCCTCTTGTCTCTCTCATCACCTGCCCAACCAAGAACTGAACAGCCGGTTCTTTGCCCGCTTTGATTTCTGCAACAACTTCTGGATTTGCTTTGAGTACTTTCTGAACTACTTTTTCTAATTCACCGGTATCACTCACCTGCTCCAGTCCTTTTTCTACAACAATTTCTTTGGGAGATTTACCAGTTTTGAATGACTCCTCAAGTACCTGTTTTGCTACTGTTCCAGATATCTTTCCAGATTTGTGAAGCTCGGTCAATTCAACTAAATACTTCGGCTTTAATTTTGAACTTTGAGTTTTGAGCTTTGAGTTATTAAGGAGTTTCATAAAATCTCCAATAAACCAATTCCCCACCTCAATAGCAACTTCCTTTGATTCGCCCTTCACCGCCTTTTCAAACCAATCAGCTCTTGCTCTGCTCACAGTAATCGTTCGGATCACATCCCTCTCAATCCCATACTGCTTTTCAAACCGCTTTCTTTTATCCCCTGGAAGTTCCGGGATTTCTTCACTGATTCTTTCTATCCAGCCGTCATCTATTTCGATAGGCGGTAAATCAGGCTCCGGGAAATATCTATAATCAGAACTTCCTTCTTTGAATCTCTGCGATACAGTCTCCCCGCTCATATCTTTCAGCCCTCTCGTTTCCTGCACAGGCTTTTTTCCCTTCTTCAGTAATACTGTCTGACGCTCAATCTCGAAATTGATCACCTTCTCAAGAACTGAGATTGAACCAATATTCTTCACTTCAACTTTATAATCCGGAAGTCCTTTTGAACCAGCCTCCTTAAGGCTAATATTTAACTCAAACCGCATCTGGCCTTTTTCCATATCTGCATTTGAAATTCCTAAGTACCGAACAATCCTGCGAAGTTCTTTTGAATATTCGATGACCTCTTCAACAGTTTCGAAATCTGGTTCGGAGACCACTTCGATAAGCGGTACACCTGACTTGTTGAAGTCTAGTAGTGTATGGTCTGCCTCATGAATTGATTTTCCTGTATCTTCTTCCTGATGTACTCTAGTAACTCTTATCCTGCGTGAATCTCCGTCAATATCTATTTCAACAAATCCCTCATAGCCGATTGGCTGATCATACTGAGATATCTGATAGCCTTTTGGCAAATCCGGATAAAAGTAATTTTTGCGGTCGAACTTTGTCTCTTTGTTTATTTTACAATGAAGTGCTAGAGCCAATTTGATGCAATGATCGATGGCTTTTGCATTTATGCTCGGCAATGCCCCCGGCAGGCCAAGACACGTAGGACACGTCTGAGTATTTGGCTCTTTTCCGAAGTAGTCAGCCGGGCAAGGACAAAACATTTTTGATTCTGTTTTCGACTGAAGATGGACTTCGAGACCAATAACTGGAACAAACATATTCATAAACCAAATTAACTAATTTAACAAATTTTAGCATAAATACTTGTCTGGGAGAACTAACCTTTTTGACCATAATCTCTCACTCCTAAAGTTTACAACAATTCCTAATCTCAATCTTAAACTTTTCATATACGACAGTATCTGCATATCAAAATTTCTCATTATGTAAAAGTGCGCTTTTAATTCTAAACACATCTTTTCTTCAACAATAAAGTCAATGAAGTAATTACCTATCTTCTTTCTATCTATATATAATGGGATTCTCTGTTCCCTTAAATATTTAATATTTCGAGATTTGAATAACTCTTCTACAGCATTCTGATATACTTTTTCTCTGTGCATCGGTCCAAGTTTGTTATGAACCTCCATACATATACCAATCACCTTATAACTAAGAGTAGGATACAATAGCTGCTTCATTCGTTATATGCGTTTAATTCGTTACTATTATACGTGTCCCTTCCCTCTTTCCAACCACAATTCTATATTTTCAAACTCCTAGGATTATCCTATTGCTTTTCATCCCCTATAAACTCAAGTGATATAGAATTGACACAGTGTCGAACGTTTTTATCTGTCAACTTTTCACCTTCAAACACATGGCCTAGATGTGCCCCACAGTTCGCACAAATGATTTCAGTTCGTACTCCGTCAGCATCAGGTACTCTTTTCACAACTCCCTTCATCTCATCATCAAAACTTGGCCAGCCGCAATCTGATTTAAATTTATCCTTTGATCTATAAAGTGTTGCTTCACACTTCCTGCATATATACTTCCCTTTCTTGAAATGATTCCTGTACTCGCAGGTAAATGGTTTCTCCGTTCCCTTATTTTCGATTACTGATTTTTCTTCTTTGGTTAGACTTTTCATTTTGGTACATATAAAAATAAATACTAGCTTATCAGACCCCTAAAACCTACTGTTTCTTCAATAAACTTCGCTAAGCACAGCATCTTTTCTTCCTCAAATCTGTCTGCAAAAATATTTATCCCAATTGGAAGACCACCTTCAGACAATCTGATAGGAATAGAAATTGCAGGAAAGCCATAGAGCACAGCCGGGACAGAATACATCCCCTGAAGTCGCATATACCCCTTGCCTTCATCTGCAGTCTTCTTCTCAACGACTCCGCCGATAAAGCCGCTTTTCTTGCCAAATCCAACAGGCAATGCCAGATTCGGAGCTGAAGGGCTTATCAAGACATCAACATTCTTAAATAATCTATCCCACTTTTTTGAGAATTCGCCGCGGAGCTTCTGAACTTCGATATACAATCTGCCCAGCTTCTCGCTCTCCTCAACCGCCAGAGTATCTGTCACTATTTGTCTTTTCACTTCTGAACTGAAAGCACTTCGAGTCTTGTAATATTGTTCAAAAGAATCTTTCACATCATTTGCCGAATATCCAAAACGAATACCGTCATATCGAGCTAAGTTGCTTGATACTTCTGAGCGGTAAATTATATTGTTCATGAAATCTTCAGCCTCAGGATCCGGGATCTCCACTTCTAAGATTTCAAACCCTTGATCTGACAAGGCAGATATCTGCTTTTCAAACACAGACTTCACAGCTGGATCTATGCCATCACCAAGGTAATTTCGTGAATATCCAATTCTGAAATTTTGTTTTTTATTAGCTTTTAAGCATAAAAGGTCTAATGCTTCTGTGCTGATCGAATTTGCATCTTTCTCATCTTTTCCTTCAATAATACTTAAGATCAAAGCTGCATCATTTACGTTTCGTGCAATAACACCCGGACATTCAAGTGATGAGGCCATGGCAATGATTCCATATCTTGAACATCGGCCATAAGTAGGTTTAAGCCCGACAACGCCGCAAACAGCAGCCGGCATCCGCAGTGAATCCAGATTCTCAGTAGCAAGTGCAAACAGGCCCATTCCGCAAGCAACAGCTGCAGCTGCACCTCCAGATGAACCACCGGGTAATCTTTTTAGATCCCATGGGTTTAATGTCGTTTTAAATGCAGAAGTTTCAGTAGTAAAACCATGGCCGAACTCGTCCATGTTTGTCTTCCCGACGATGACTGCTCCCGAACTTTTACACTTATCAACAACAGTAGCATCATAAGGGGGCGTGTAATTTTCTAATATCTTTGATCCGACAGTTGTAAGGATATTTTTTGTACTTAGATTATCCTTTACCGAGAATGGAATTCCTGCTAAACGGCCTTTCTGTATTCTAGAACCTGAAAAGTCACATAAGGTAATAAAAGCACAAATTTTGGATTCCCACATATCGATATTCTCTTTGGTCTCGTCAATGATATCCTTAGTTGAGATCTTCTTGGATTTAAGCAGATCCGACACTTCATGAATTGTTTTTGAATATAATTTATTCTTCATCCTGTGAACAAACTAACTCCGGATTTGTCTTAAAGTAACCATTGCTTATAGATTTTGAATTCTTCAAAGCATCTTTTTGTGATAATGGTGCACGTGTTCCTCTGTATCTAAACGAGTTTACAAGCCCTGCAGGATGACTCATTGGCCTCCTGGTGTTCCCTTTTTTTAGATATGTACTTTCCGTAAATCTGTTTAGTTCCTTTGAAAATCTGATTTTCTCACTAAAAGTAAGCTCTATTCTTGTGAGTTTTGAAAGCCGTTCAATTTTGGTTAATTCATTCGAGATCATCTTTTTATTATTGCATATTGTCAATTGGATGATGGATCATTGGAATAGTTTTTTTCTACTACTTAATTATCTCTGTTAAAGCCTCAAACAGTGGCCTTTTCGTTCCGTCTTCACGGATTAAGCCCCAACCTGATTCTAAAATGTTTCCTGGTGCTTGTTTATCTGAATAATAAAACCAGATCACTGGCATATTTTCTTCGCTGGCTTTTTGAAAAACCATAGACCCTAAATTTGCCTGTTCCTGTTCGCTGACTTCACTTGTCGGAACTCCGATTTCAGTTATCCAAAGTGGCCACTTGTTGTTATTATTCTTTTGTATTTCTTTAATTTCTTTGATCGAGCTTTTAAAAACATCTTCTCTAATATAAGGATTTCCTGCATAAGGATGAAAACCCAGTATGTCAAAATAATCCCCGCCTCCAAGTTCTAAAACTTTATTTAAAAAATTAATACCATTTTTATCCACACAACCGATTGCAAATATTACTTTAGCATTTGGATTTTCTTCCTTTATAACCGGGTAAGTCTGCTTTAAAAGTTCAAAGTATTCTTGAGGTGTCCCATAACGAAATTTTGCAATATCTGGTTCGTTCCAGACTTCCCAGAAGTAAATTATATCTTTATTTTCTTTTACAGTATTCCTAGTGTATCCTAGCCAAAAAGTCATCTCATCACTATTAAAGGATCTATCTAGAGGTTTGGAATTGTGTCCGACTAATTGGCCTATAGGATATATTCCAACCTTTGCAGCTTCTTCAGCAAGAATAGCAGAAGTAGCATCATTTTGTTTAAAATGAAAAGTTATCTTTATGCCGGAAAAGCCATAATCTTTAATTTCTTTTAAGTCTTTTTTGGCATCATCTAAGAATTGTGAATAATTTGTTGTGGAATAAATATAACTAACTCCAAACTCAGGTAACTCTGTTGGAGTGTCCAGTTTTACCCTTGGCCTGAGTTTCTCTTCATAAAGCCAGATTAAACTAACGACAAATACCGCTATTACAAGACTGAATAGAACAAATCTGGTAGTAAATTTGGGAGGCTTCATATACTGATAGTATAATAGAATAGAACGAAAGAAACAAGAAAAGTAAGTTAAGAATTAAAAACTTGGAAATAGTAAAAGGAAAATATACTCCTGAAATAAATGCCTTAAATTTTGAGTACTTAAATTAGCAGGAAGTTCATACTTCCTATTTATTTAGGGTCTTGCCCAGATAACAGATAAAAAAATGTAAAAATCTGTTATGATATAGGGCAGAATGATACTAAATAAACGTCGACGGATTACAAAGCAAAAACATGTTACGATTTTAAGATCGTTTG
>JAHIVN010000032.1 GCA_018816645.1 Patescibacteria group bacterium
AATTTCATATTTCCCGCTCCCACTACTAATAAGATTTCTCCCAGAAAGATCTTTCAGGCCTTCAGTCAAGTTTATCAAAGCACCATCCCTTAGAAGCATAATTCCTCCCTCACCAAGCACAGCTAAATATACAAAACCCTTCTGAACAACTAAAGCTTCTATACTTAAATCTATCCCTTCCGCAGCAGCAACATTTTCTCTCTGCAGCAAGAACTCGAGCTTTTTTGCTACCGCCATAATAGCCTTCGCCAGTCTTTCGACAGAGCTCTCCGCCTTTGCTGAATAGTATTCTTCCTGCATTGCATCACAGAGGAGTCCTCCGGCTACTATGCTGTCAAATTCATTTGGTGCTTTTATTGTCACAAGTGAAAATAATCTTCCGAGTTCCAAAACCCCAGAACTAGATTCTGGTTTGACAGAAACTCCAGACCAGCCTCCATCCTTTGGCTTCCCAACAAAAAATACTGTTTCTAGCCTTTGCGTCTCTTTCATAAATAATAATCTCAACATGTACTATATAATAATAGATTGTATCCTCATTCACAATAGGCCTTGAATCAAAAAACTTTACCTACCATCAACTTCAAATAATGAAAAGAATATTCCTAACGAAATCTACACTTATCCTATCAATTACTAAAAAGGTCAGTAGTAGAAAGGCATAACAGATTATAAAACCATATCCTCACCTCACTATTATAACTGCCATCAGAATCAGAAGAACAAGGAAAATTTGAACTAGGCTTAGGCAGTTTAGACATCCCTTCATTCTGGTTTTGATCGCTTTATTCATCAAAAAAACTTGCCGTGCAATCAAAATCGATAAAAGGAAATAGATAAAAAGTAGAACCAAGAGCAGGGTTTTAGCCACCAGGATCAGTAAGTTTTCGCTGTCCATTTCTTACTTAGTTAAATTATAGTTAATCTAAACAGGCTGTCGCACCATCAGATCTCTCAAGTCCATTATTTTGTCTCGTACCCAAGAGGGCCTTGGAACTGAGAGAAAGTCAAATTCTCTTCTTTCCCCGGCAGTCTGAATATATACATCTCCATAATCGAAGAACATCGGAAGAAAACCTATACTTTCCTGAGTCGCATCGACTATGTTATCGAGACTGGCTTCACTTATCTTGTGATATGCAAAAGGATTGAAGTCAAAGTCCATAACACGCTCACTAGTGATCACATAGATGTTAAAGTACCAAGTCAGAAACTTCATGAAACTTGAAGTAAATACCAATAGATACCACAACATAAGCGCCACAACGATATAACTCTCTCTGAAAAAAGGAGTTGAATCGAGATTGAGCTGCATTAGGCTCAGAAAGTAAAGAGCAACCGGAGGAATAGTCGAAAAAACTATACCTGTAATTATCCAGCTGAGATTATTTGCAAGATGTGCTCTTAGCATGATAAAAACACGCTCGTTTGGATTTTGAGTTTCAAATTCCAGTTTGTCGGGCATGATAATGACAGAACTTATTGTTCCGTCTCTTTGCTCCGGCAGTATTTCTTTTAATCTTTCCTGTTTGTGAGTCATAAATTCTTATTAATAATTATTCAACCTGACGAAAGTAGAAAGTCAAACTAAAGATAGGATCCACTTCCCCCGAAGGCACTTCGTTCCCCACCCAAAAATTATAAATTATCTTAAAAAATTCACCATTTATATCTCCGGCACCATTTTTTCCCACAATACGGACCTTAGCTGCTCTCCCGGAAACATCCCGCACAAATTGTATATCTTTTAAACTTCCAACACTATTCAGCAGATTTTTTACATCATTTGAACTCGGGTATGAATATCCTGCCTTGCTGTACCATTCTAACATTGATTGAAGTTCTTTTAAAGAATAACTATTCGCTCTCCACATCCAGTCAGTGTACGATCCCTTCGCAGCAAAACTTGAATCGTTAACTCCCTGCAACCATGAGAAGCCCTCTCCGCAGTTCCCAGAGAAATCCCAGCACCATACCGGATTTCTGTGTGTAGCTGTTCCCCACCCATTATTATTGTCCGAGGAATAATATGCCTTGATAATACTGCTTCCAGATTTCAGTACTTTTCCCTTTGTTTCATCAGCCGCCCATTTTTTAGCATTTCCTCCTTTATAAACTTGACAGCTTGCAGAAGTACAAATCGGCCCACCGTAAGCCAGAGCGTAAGACCTCGCTACTATTACCTGGGCTTCAATGGCATTCTCCGGCCAGCAGTCCCAAATAGTATTGGGGTCATCCAGCCTGTACTTATCAGGCCTGGAGTTCACTTGTGACTGTGTCCCGCACGCCTTATCCGGGATTTCTCCTAACCCCGAGACATAAACTTCTATATCCATAGTGCCATAACCGATAACATCTATATTCCCAGAAGCTGTGCCAATAATGGTTCCAGAATAATAAAACTTTGCGATCTGCGTTCCACTCATTCCATTTTTACCTCCTCCATATGCACCGTATTGAGAAAAGCCCAATCCATGTCCTTGGTAGAGCGCCCGACCTCTTCCATAGAAGTAATATTCTCCTTTGACCAGAGGCTTTGTTCCTCCGTTCACATCACCTATGAGAATAGCTTCTTCGTCCATCATTTTCCTCAAATCATCATTCAATCCTTCGATATCCTGTTGTACTGATCCCATCTGAGCCCTGATACTCGATTGAACGTTGGCATTCTGAGAAGCAAGAGAATTATAATATGATATTTGATCCTCAAGTTCCTGCTTTCTTTCGGCCAGAGTTTTGTTTTCATCGCTTAATACCCCGACCTTTTTCTCGAACTCAATTTTCTTTTTCCTTAATGACTCAGCCTCAAGTGCCATCTGGTTTATACTTTCGATATCGGTATCAAGCAGAGTTTCCCGATACTTATAGTCCTTCCAGAACCCATCTACTTCACCATTTGAAAGCAGCACATCCACAAGACCCCGACGGTCATTTATATATACATTTACTAAATTCTCATTCATTTCACCTTGCTTCTTCTCCATATCCAGCTCAATGAATTCTAGATTCTTCTTATATTTATCAAGCTTTACTTTATTGACATCCAGCTCCGCTTTGACTTTATTCAACTCATTCTCGATGTTTTCCAGCTGTGAAGACGAGCCTCCCATCTGGGATTCATAGTAGGCAACCGTCTGCTCTGCTTTCTGAAGTTCAGTCTCTAAGCTATTAAGCTCCTCCTCTTTTTGATCAATTTCTTTCTCAATATCATCCTGTGTCTTTGAAAATACATCGGTGGGCAAGTTCAGGGAGTTGAACAAGAGCAGCAAGACAAATGGGACCGCTAAATAAAGCTCTATTCTTTTCAAACATTGAAGGCCTCTCAAAGCTTTCATATAAGGCAGAGATAAAGATAATATGTCTAATTATCTAATATTTACGAAAAAATCTCAATAAAATGTGAATATAAACAAACAGGGAAATCTCTAAACTGTTCCTGTACATACTCCTGGGAAAAAGAACTTGAAGATAGCCATATTATCAAACTGATCAAATCCTGTCGTAAAGCAGTTTCCCGGATCTTGGAGTGCCAGCAGGATAATCATTACTCTAACAAATATATAGCCTCCAAAAACAAGTCCAAATGCTATTGCGACATTTCCTCCTCGCTTCTTTAGACCAGCTAGTTTTTGTTCGTCTCCGAAAGCAAGCATCCACTGAGCCCCAATATAGATAACTGTAAATATGAAATAGGGAATGGATAGAGCCCAAAGAGCAAGTAATGCGTCTATAAAAATCACTTCGAGTTCCTGCAAACGGTAAGGTTCATCTTTTATAGTTCCCGCAGCTTTTACTCCACTTATTTTTAGCACTAAAGTCAAAGGAACCAAAAAAAGGCCTCTCAATAAATTCTTAATCTTCATATTTGAACAATCAAAAGTAGATTAATCATAATTTAACAATTATTATACCAAAAAACAAGTAAAGGTGATATTCAAGATTATGAAGACTCGGTCCACAAGACGCCTGCCTAGCACTGAAACAAAAAGTTCTTAGGTAACCACAAGTAGGTTTATAGAACTCATTAACTGGGCTAGGAAAACACAGTTATGGAGTTTTAGGCTTGACTCTATTATAATCAATACGATAAATCTTATTGCTCAACACATGAACTACTTGAAAAAGCTGTACTTATATCTCTACAGGACACCCCTTGTAACAGGCTCTATTATAATTTTAATTGTCACAATACTTCTCTTCATCCCAACAGATCCTGATTTGTTCTGGCACCTAAAGTACGGCGAACTGACACTTGAACAAGGTCCTATTTCACATGACCCCTTTTCTTATACTTTTTCAGAGTTTAAATTTTACGACTACGAGTGGCTGGCTCACATCTTTACAATTCTTACATACAGACTAGGGGGATATCTGCTTCTTGCTGTTTTTTTTGCGATTATTACTCTGACAGCATTCATTCTTTCTGTAAACACAAACCTTTCAAAGAGGGTGGTTAAACAGGTAAAGGTTTTCGCTATCTTTGCTGGACTTTTTCTTACAATGCCTATGATCGGCATCCGTCTGCAGATGTTCTCTATGCTTGGAACGATACTTGTTTATCATATTCTAATCAAATATTTAAGACATAAAAGCAAACTGATCTATCTCATACCACTTATTTTCATGATTTGGGTAAATCTTCACCCGGGCTTTTTATCAGGACTTGCCCTCCTATCCATGATCACCTTTTCTGAACTAGCTAAAGCAATACTCAGAAGATTCAATCTAATAAATAAAAAAGATTCGATTTACGGAGAGAATGCACCTAATTTAAAACTTCTTTTTTCAATTATGATTGCTTCGATAGCTGCAACTTTCATAACTCCATTTGGATATCATATTCTTCTTCAGTCAGCCAAATTTTCTCTTGAGCCATATACCGGGGACCTTATCAATGAATGGCTATCTCCCAACTTCAAAGCATCAAGCGGCTTCTTCTTTTACATTTTCTCGTTTTTCGTCTTTCTGTCTATTTTCATCAGGAAGCGTATCAATCTGAATGAGGTAATCATAATTCTGTTCTTTGTCATCATGACACTTCAGGGCATTCGAAATTTACCCCTCTTTGTTCTCATCTCCCTTCCCTCGGTTTTACAGGTAACCGGGTTTAAAAAGGTACAAAATTATCTAAAGGATCCAAACATCATTCTTTTTGCAGCAAAATTATTTCTACTACTCATCTCGCTTGGAGTACTTATGTATAATTTCCGTCTATATCTCAACTTAAATACTAACATAGACAAAGTATTTGAGTACGCCGGCTACCCTCTGTATGCTACTCGTTATCTAAAGGAAAATCCAAAAGAAGGAAATTTACTAAACGCTTTCGGCTGGGGGGGGTATCTTATCTGGGAGTATCCTGAAAAGAAACTGTACATTGACGGAAGAATGCCTTCATGGAAGAACGGTGATAAATCACTTCTTAAAGAACAAGATGAGATCCGAAATCTAAAGATATCCGACTGGAAAGAAAAGCTTGAGAGCTATAACATTACAGTAGTTCTTCTTAAGCCTAGCGACCCTATAGTAAATGCTCTCCGAACAGATTCTAGTTGGACCATAACTTATGAAGATAATGCTTCCGTGCTCATATATAGGAAATAATCTTTATAAGCAGCTCGAGATCTATGTGCGTCTATTCGTAGAAACTCACCTAGCTTAATCCTTCAGATAATAAAAAAAGCTTCAGAAACCTGAAGCTTTTAAATGTTTGCTTTTAGATATGTTTGATTAAGGGACACTATTCGGATCAACATTAATATTGGCACTTGGAGCAGACGTTCCACCAAGGATAAAGATTACTGCAAATATACCAATAATCGCTAGAATCATAGCAGCAAAACCCATAAGCACTGCCTTGATAGCACCCTTTGATTCTTCTAGTTTTCCGGATTCACCCTGACTTGAGATAAATTTGATTGCAGCTAGTGCGGAATAAATAATCGCTGCTAAAAATACTACTACAAAAAGTACTGTAAGAGCAACCCTTACCCTCTTGTTAATAAAACTATTGACTTCATCCGCGTTCAAAGTATCATCTCCCCCTGTTAAACCATCTATAATACTTTGTATAAATGGCGGAAGAACACCGCTCTCGCTACCTTCGGCTGGAGGAGCAGGAGGAGCAGGATCAACAGCATAACTTGGCATAGCCATACCAAAAAGAAGTGCTCCGCTGACGCCAGTCACTGCAAACACTTTTGATGCAAGATTTAAAGATAGCTTTTTTAGCTTATTCATAGTGCAAAACTTTATAAATTAACTTTGAAATTATATCAAATATATGCCAGATTAGCAAAATAAAAACAAAATTGCAAGTAAAAAAAACAGAATAGACATTCTGTATTAGTTACAAACCCAATCAGCAGGAGTGCATTCCCAGGTACATCCGTCTGGAAGAGTAGATTCATCAATATCTCCCTTGTGCTCAAACAGTGTCTCCCCATGACAGACAGCCAGGTTCTGGGCGAGAGAAAAGACGCTTCCAATCCCAAGAAAGAAGGTCACCAAGTTTATGACTATGAACATTATGATCGTTACAGCAAAGCCCACAACTGCATTTTTCAGCCACTTACTCGCACTCTGAAGCCTCCCTTCATTTCCCTGACTACTGACCAGTCGCATCGCTCCTATACCAATAGCAAAGATCAATGCTAGGAAAAGAACTATAAATAGATTTGAAAGCACAACAGCGAGTATAACCCAGATTGACGTATCCCCTTCCCAATAGTTCAGAGGTTTCAGGATTTTGAGTCTTATACTGCCGCCAGAACCAAAAATCTCATCAAACAAATCTCCTTCACCAGGTACTAATACATCATCATTATTCGATGCAGCTACACTGACACCACTAATTTGCTGGTTTGAGAATAGTACACAGTTCAATAGAAAAACGGTAATAGAAATAATAGTAAGTCTAATAGCTTTTTTCATATAGATCACTTGTATGCAAATTAACTAAAAACCTCATCTATGAAACTAAAGTCGGTAATATCTACGCCAAGAAGTCCCGCTATAATAGCAAAGACCAAGATAAATCCAAAGGCTATCAGAATCGCCATGATACCATCTTTCATAATCTTCTGAGCCTTCTGAAGCTTCTCATCACTATCTCCTGCAGTTATCCAGGTAAACCCTCCGTAGAAGATCACAACTACCAGACCTACAGCCAGCAATGCAATAGCTACCAATAGGGCAGTTTTCACTAGCCTGGGAAATACAGAGGGATCCGAGTCCCCCGATCCGACGACATTCTCATCAACTCCCAATATTTCTGTCCACTTTTTAAACATTACTATTTACTCATAACTACAATATTTTTATGTAACAAGGGTTGTATCTATATCAAGTAAGCTTGCCATAATCCGAACAAAAAGCGGCGCAAGTGCTATTATAGCGAATCCCACAGCAGCACCAATGGCTATCTTCATACTCTTCCCTTCCTTGTCAGGATTGCCGGCTGCAGTCATACGAACAAAACCAGCATAAATTACAGTGAAAATAAATCCAACAACTGCCAAAGGTGTTGTTACCCCACTTGCCTTTGTAATTAACTCCCCTAAGTTCTGAAGCCCGGTTGGGCTTGGTAATGTGCCCGGGCTTTGCTGAGTATCTTTGCAACAACAATAAATATTTACATCCCCGGGGATGCCCTTGCAATCTTTTGTGCAACCTCTATCAGGTGTCGCTTCACAGTGGCTCTTCATTATTGGGAACGCGCTAGCGGAACAAACATCCTCGCAAAAAGGTAATGTAGTAGGTACTGGAAAACAACAACAGTATACATTAGCCGGATCATCTGGATAATCACAAACACTCATACAGGGATATGCCTGTGCAGCACATAAGTCCCGGGACAAAGTATACGTTCCCGGATAAGTAGACGGGCAATCACTACAAGAAAGTGCTTCTACACTTACTGGAAATAGCACTAGAAAGATAGGGATTATTATAATTAGAAAGATCCTTTTCGGCATGTTTTATTAATAATAATCTTAATTTATACTACTCAAATATTTTACCAATTCCTAGTATATCTATCCCTACAAAGTTCAAAATTATGGGTATCAATACTCCAAAAGCGATTGCTGCTATCGCACTCCCAATAATTCCCTTTGCCTCCTTCATCTTCTCGGGATCATCTGTATTCATCATGTAGCCTGCTTGGATAAACCGGATAACGGAAAGCCCTGTCACTATACCAACAAACACCCTCATTACTGCAACAACAATACCGTCATCGCTAGGAGTGATACATCCTACCTCAGTCCATACATTCCCTGTATAGGTTTCTGAACAATCATCTTTCCCGTCATCCCCAGTTGGACAGTTACAATCTGAATTCCCACATACACAATTACAACAATCCGTAGAGTTCTGTCCTACTTCAGACTGACAAATTTCTTTACAAGAAGGATCTTTAGGTGTTTTTGCAACATCAGGATTTCCAACATTTGAACAATCTGTCCCATCAGGAGCACCGTTTATGTGAGAAGTCCACTTTGGATTCGAGTGCGCTGGCCCTCCCAATAGCATTTCAACTTCAACTGAGTGGGGTCCTGGGTCTAAATTTATCGGAATTGTTTCCTTACCCAGACCAAAACCATATCCAGTCCAGTATGGATCTTTATTCCCATCTACAGTAAGTGTGTATATAACCTTCTTAAAGACAGTCCCAGTATACCTAAATTCTATATTACCCAAACACCCATTACTAAGAGTAATTTTACAATTCTCATCAACACTACTTACAGACAGAACATGGGAATAACCATTTGTATTAGGACCAAAAGGAGTTCCGTTCGTGAGCCAAGTATAGCAATCCGAATTACCAGTTCTTTTAACAAAAATCTTCTTATCTTCAAAAGCTGGCATTCCTCTCCAATAACTTGAAAGATTGTATGTAACAACACCCGTTTGCGCAGGATCCTCGTCCACAAACTTTACTGCCTTTGACCAAGCATTTATCTGATCAAAGTATACGAAAGCTTCAATATTTATCTTATCACCACCTGTTCCAATTGTGTTGTTTCTTATTGTAAGTATATCTGTTACATTATCATATTCACAATCACCATCCTTAACAATAGCTGCCCTTATCTCATTAAAAGTTCCAGCACCAAATAAAAATATACCCCCGATAATTATTAGTTCTACTACAAAAAAGATAAATTTACGATGCTCGAGATTCTCTTTCATTTTAAAATTCTACTATTTAAATCTACTTCACTATAAATCATAACTTCACCTCTCCACCGCTCCTCACCTCTCCCCTCACTATCATATTCGCTACTTTGTTCTCCACCTCCTCTTGCACTATCCGGCGCATCTCACGAGCTCCGAATACTGGATTATACCCTAAAGATGCAAGTCTCTCCAAGAGCTCATCACCGTAACTCAGTTTAATACCTTTATCTAAAAGTTTCAAGCGTGTATGTTCAACAAACTTTTTCGCTACCAGCTTTACTTCTTCTTTTGTGAGAGGCTTGAACATTATTACTTTATCATATCTGTTTAGAAATTCTATTCTAAAAATCTTTTTTAATTGCTCGAGTCCGCCTACACTCACCCCCTCATAATCCTCTCCCTTTTCTATCAGCTCTGCGATTTTAGATGACCCAGCATTTGATGTCGCGATAATTATTGTATTTGAAAAATCTACTTTTCGTCCAAGCCCATCATCGAGATACCCCTCATCTAAAACCTGCAGAAAAAGATCCAGTACCTTAGGATTAGCCTTGTCGATTTCATCAAGAAGCACAAGGGAAAATGGGTTCGAATGTACAGGTTCAGTAAGAAAACCTCCTTCAAATGCTCCTGTATCTGAAGCAAAACCGATAAGCCTATGCAAGTTCTCTTCCTCATGATACTCACTCATATCAATCCTTACCATACGTTCTTCGCTGCCATAGTATACGGCTGCTACTGTTTTTGCGACTTCAGTCTTTCCCACACCAGTCGGACCGAAAAAGAGAAATGATGCGATCGGCCTTCCGGAAGAACTCAGCCCTGAACGAGCACGCCTCAGAGCTCCGCAAACTGCGTCTATTGCCTCGTTCTGACCTATAACCCTTTTGTGCATTTCCTCTTCAAGTTTCGACAACTTTTCAGACTCATCCTGCGTGATCGATCCCAGTGAAACCCCAACCTTCGAAGATACCATATGCGCAACCTCATCAAATTCTAGCGGTTTCTTGCCGGCAAGATGCTTAAAACTGACAACTGTCTCTTTGATAATATCTATAGCTTTATCAGGCAAAACTCTGTCGTATGCAAACTTGTGAGAGAGTTCGACAGCAGCTTTAATCGCTCCATAACCAACTTTCACATTGTAATCTGCTTCAATCCCGGGCACCTCATCCATGACTATCTGCATAGCAACCTCATCGCTAGGCTCCTCCATTCTTACCTGCGTAAAAATACCGGCAAGAGCTCTGTGCGGCCGGATAAACCTAGTAAATTGACTTCTGTCAGTAGTCGCAATCATGCGCAGATTAAAAGTATCAAAGGCATCTACGATAATATTTGCTATCTCTCCGGAGATTTCTGATCTCAGATTCAGCATCTGATTAACGTTATCAAGAACCAGCACTACATTCTTTGATTGGGAAACTTCTTCAAAAACATTGTGCAGTACTTGTTTAAATTCTTCTATGTTTTCAGATCCAGAAAATGCTTTGTTGAAATCAAACCCGACAAGCCGCATATCCTGAAGTTTAGGAGGCACGTCCTCTACAACCATTCTTATCGCCAGACTCTTTACCAAGGTTGTCTTCCCTACTCCAGGCTCTCCTACAACAAGAACGGCACTTTTGTCTCCCTTTTCAAGAATATTCACCATTTGATCAAGTTCTGCTTCACGAGCAATGGAAACTTTGAAACTTCCTTTTATAACTTCCTGTGTGAAATCTCTTGCATGCTGGTTCAGAGTTGGCGTGAAGCGTGAAGTATAAGCTCGATTGACCGTTGTCTTTGGCTTGATGCTTACTCTGCTTCTCCACTCCTCAACATACTTTGTCTTCTTTGCTTCATTCCGAAGCCACACCTTTATCCCCACAAGATCTTTTTCTAAAACCTGCAAACTAAGCAACTGATCTTTCAAGAACTCCTCCATAAATATGTACATAACTGCTTCCTCATTCAGATACTTCAATCCGTTCTCATAAGCAAAAATTAAACTCTTCCTGAGCAGTTGCTCTATAGTCTTATCCTTTTCTTGCTGCGATTTTTCTTCGAGTAAATTTACATTGAGGTTTTCTGGAGTAAGACCCATTCTGCCAAGTACAGCTTGTGGACGGGAGAGTTTCAAGAGCTTCTCAAAAAGCTCAGCCAGATAGTTATCAACATTCACATTAATTATATAGTCAAAAAGCCAGATCGCATTATGATTCATATAATCCGCAATCTCGAGCCTTCCCACCTCTTTTCCCTTTAAAACCTTCCTGGACAGCTTATGAAAATTATACTTCCTTCTCTCATCAAGAAAATTCTCCCTGTTCCTAAGCAGAAACAAAGAATAGATCAACAGGAACGCAACCACCCAAAAAAGAGTGCCCGAAAATCCCTGCGGATGTAGAATCCGATCAAGTCCTCTATTTTGAATTAACTCAGAAGCTATAACCCCAAGTTCAATGATTATTGAGAGCCAAAGAAGAATTCTTCCGACAACAACTTGAAGAACGTTCTCAACCTTACGCACCCCCTTTCCCTTTCTCAAGTAATCCCAGTCGATTGTAGCCTGAATAAGGGATTCTCTCAGATTTTCATTGTGCTGACCTTCGGCCTCCGGCATATACTTACAAAAAGAATGCTTGAATAAATTGATAAATACACAGGAACGGCAATACCAGCCAAATAACGATAATTGAAACAGCTGGAATCGTTATCAAGATTTGAATCACTGTCCCTCCAGTCACCCAGCCCAGACGAAGAAAAATACTCACTACCCTTCCGGTGAAACTCTGATCTCTAAACATAGGAACAAATAAATTGCCTAGCATAGCAAGTATATTTAGATTCGCAAGGGATAAGCTCCAAAACGAGTAAACTGTTTGAAGAACTTCACGAAGTTTTGCTCCGTACCACCACACCCAAAAGTTTAATATGTATTTCTTTATCATTTCGAATGCTATATACAAGGGATTTTAACAGATTCATATAGAAAAGAAAAAGGGAGCCACGAAAGACTCCCTTCTCTCAAAATCTTCTTCTGTCAGCCTACATTCCCATTGGCATGCCGCCCATACCGCCTTGCGGCATCACTGGGCCTTCATCCTTTTCTTCGGGAATATCTACTACCACAGCCTCTGTTGTAAGCAACATCATAGCAACCGAAGCTGCGTTTTCGAGTGCAAGTCGTGTGACTTTCACTGGATCCATTATCCCTGCATCGCTCATATTTACATACTCGTTACTTTTAGCATCAAACCCCCAAGATAAGCCTTCTTTCTTCTGCTCTCGAATAACACGGTCGATAACCACACCTGCATTCAATCCTGCATTTGTAACAATTTGGCCTATCGGCTCAAGTAAAGCTATAGCTAATATTCGCCATCCAATAATCTCTCCTTCATTTTCAAACTTCTCAACAACTCGTTTCCCATTAATTTCAGTCCCATTTTCAAGTTTGATACCACCAGAGAGCTTAACAACGCCCATAGCATGCGCAATATTCAACAGAGCAATCCCACCACCTGGTATAACGCCTTCTTCAACTGCAGCTCTTGTAGCATTTAAAGCGTCTTCTATCCTGTCTTTTCTTTCCTTGAGTTCTACTTCAGTCGCTGCTCCCACTTCGAGAACTGCTACACCTCCTGAGAGTTTGGCCAATCTTTCTTGAAGTTTTTCCTTATCATAGTCGCTGTCACTTGCCGCAAATTCCTTCTTTATACTCTCAATTCTTGCATCAATTTGACTCTTTTTCCCCTCACCGCCAACTATCATTGTATTCTCTTTTTCAACCACTACCTTAGATGCCTTACCCAGATCGGTTATCTCTGCATTCTCAAGTTTCTTTCCAACATCTTCGGTGATAACTGTTCCACCTGTTAACGTAGCAATATCCTGAAGCATTTCTTTTCTTCTATCTCCAAAGGCTGGAGCTTTTACCGATACAACATTTAAAATCCCTTTTAGTTTATTCACAATTAGCGTCGCCAACGCTTCGCCTTCAACCTCTTCTGCAATAATCACCAAATCTTTCTTCCCCGACTGCACACATTTCTCTATCACAGGAAGAAGGTCTTTTACCGCAGAGATCTTTTGATCAGTCAAAAGAATGTATGGCTCTTTAATTTCTGCACCCAAAGTATCTGGATCTGTAACAAAGTAAGGTGAATCATACCCTTTATCGAACTGCATTCCTTCTACATACTTTTCTACAAGTCCAAAGGTTTGACCTTCCTCGACAGTTACAACACCATCTTTACCCACTTTGTCCATAATATTTGCCAGCATCTCGCCAATTTCCTCATCGCCATTTGCAGAGATAGTTGCAACCTTCTTTATGTCTTCCTTCCCCTTAATCTCTTTCTTTGCTTTCTTAAGTTCTGCTATAACATGCCTTACACCTTTTTCAATCCCCCTTCTAATCTCCATAGGATTTGCACCTGCTGCTACATTCTTCAAACCTTCCGTAACAATCGCCTGGGCCAATACAACTGAAGTTGTCGTTCCATCTCCAGCTTCATCAACAGTCTCCTGAGCAGCATCCTTCATTAACTGCGCTCCGACATTTTCCAAATTGTCTTTTAACTCTATCTCCTTTGCTATAGTGACCCCATCCTTTGTGATTTGAGGAGATCCATAAGATTTCTGAAGTGCTACATTTCTTCCCTTGGGACCAAGAGTAACTTTTACTGCATTTGCAAGAAGGTCAACTCCACTTTTAAGTTTCTTTCTCGCCTGCTCATCATAAATAATTTGTTTTGCCATTTTTTTAGATTAATAAATTAAATGTAACCTAATTGCCTAGATCGTCTTAATCGATTAGATCGTTTCGATCACTTAATAATTGCCAATATATCTTCTTCCGTCATGATAAGGTACTCCTTGTCTTCGATTTCGATATCATCGGGAGAATACTTCTTGAAAATAACTATATCCCCCACTTTCAAGTTAAAAGGGACCTTCTTCCCATCATCAGTAACCTTTCCTGTACCCAATGCCACGACTTTACCTTTCTGCGGCTTTTCTTTGTCAACGGTATCAGGAAGGACTATACCTGAGGCAGTCTTTGATTCTTCGGAAACCGGCTCTACAAGTATATTTGCTCCGAGAGGTGTAATTTTCGCTTTAGCTGACATATATCTATAAATAAAATGTAAAATAATACTAAGAAGATTTGGCGGTTTAAGTTAGTGGTTGCTAACGGTCAAAATTTTAACTAAGTCAGCCTTGAATGTCAAGTCCTTGTATAGGTTGGGTACATGTTACGAATTCGGGTGGTTATCAAGTAACATCATATATTGTTCCATTGGTGTTTTCAAATCTAGACTATGATGAGGTCTTTCTTCATTGTATACTTTAACGAA
>JAHIVN010000033.1 GCA_018816645.1 Patescibacteria group bacterium
AATTTTCGTTCTGAAATGTGTGCCTTGTTTAAATACTTGTTTTTCATTGTCTAGTATCGTTTAAGATAGATTATATCATCCTAAAGTTGTCTAGACCCTTACTTATTACCCGGAAATACAACCTGAATCTGCAAAAGACGAAGTCGACCTTGATTTGATAGCAGGAAAACATGAGATGGAGATCTCTGGACTTAAGCCTGAGACAGCCTACATTCTCATAGCCAAAGGACAGGATGCACAAGGCAATGAGGGAATTTCAGATCCACAAAAGTTCACAACTTCTACTGATTCGAGACCACCAGTCATCTCCAACCTTAAAGTAGAAACATCTATCATTACTACCGAGGGAGTAAATGCCGAATCAAGTGCTCAATTGATAGTATCCTGGGATACAGACGAGCCGTCAATCAGTCAGGTACAGTTTGGCGAGGGAACAACCGGATCATATTCTCAAAGTACTCAGGAAAATCTGAATCTTACATCAAATCACCTTGTCATCATATCAAACCTGACACCGTCAAAAGTTTACCACCTGCAGGCTGTGTCCAAGGATTCAGCCGGCAACGAAGGATATTCTGAAGATAATATCACTATCACACCAAAGGCTTCCAAGTCTCCGCTTGAGCTTATCATAAATAACCTGTTAGACATCTTTGGCTTCCTGAAATCGTAGAAACCTATAACACAGTCATTGATAGGAAACACCTAATACATGTATTATAAACGTTAACTTAAATCTAGGAAATGAATATAGGTAAAAGGAAAATTATTGTTAAGAATCTCATAAAAGTGTTTAAGGTAAAAACACTAAATATCCCTGTACTCAAGAATGTAAATCTAGAGATTGAAGAAAACAATTTTGATATCATATTTGGACCATCTGGCTGCGGAAAGTCAACACTTCTGCATATTTTGATAGGTCTTGAATACCCCACAAAAGGAAATATTCTTTTTTTCGGGCAAGATCTTTACAAACTACCTTCAGACGAAGTTTCGGAGTTCCGAAAAAGAAATATCGGCATGATCTACCAGCTGTCAAACTGGATAAAATCCCTCAATGTTTTGGAAAATGTCGCTTTTCCGCTCCTGCTACAAGGAGTCTCAAAAGATGAAGCGCTTCTAAAAGCCGAAGAAGTTCTAGGAAAAGTAAAAATGGATCTTTGGTCATATTATCAGCCGACAGAGCTTTCCGGAGGTCAACAGCAAAAAGTTGCCTTGGCAAGAGCACTCATCACAAATCCTCCAGTGATAATCGCAGATGAACCAACAGGAAATCTGGATTATAAAAGCGGCGATGAACTTATGAACCTTCTCAAAGAGCTGAATCAAGAAGGCAAAACCATTCTCATGGTTTCACACGAGATGAAAAATCTCGTATTCGCTAAAAGGATAATTCAGATATTCGACGGACAGATCATAAGAATTCATGAGGTCAAATCTCAGAAATATGCTGATATAAAGAAAGCATTAGACAAAAGTATTGACCTAAAATCCGTGAACGAGACCAATCAGGATATCGAACAGCGCTTTCGAAAGATTACCTTTGAAGGAAGTATTGAAACACCTATAAGTGGACTTATTCGAAAGATAAAACGTCTTCTCTCAATCAAACCTAGGTTAATACTAAAGTCTTCATTTAGAATGTTCAAGTCCGTACTTACCTTGATTATGTTTTTATCATACCAACTTGGAGGTTTCATTAGCGAACGGAAACTTATTCCAAGAAAAATTGGAGATTTCGCAAAGAACAAATTGGACAAGATGTTTTCGACTATAATGAAGGTGTTTTATCGACAGCAGAAAAATAGTATCAATTATATCGACATCGTAAACATTTCTTTCAAAAACCTGCTTGCAAAGAAAACGCGAACACTGATAACAGTTGTAGGCATGGCAATCGGAATCGGCTTTATAGTCATGCTTGTATCTCTGGGATACGGACTTGAGAAACTCGTCCTTTCAAGAGTCGGAAGCTTAAACGAAAGAAAACAGATAGAGGCAATCCCTGCTGTCAGCTCAAATGTGAAGATTACAGATGAAGCTATAGACAAGTTTAACGATATTCCTGAGATTTCAAAAATTCTGCCAATCATAAGCATTGCAGGAAAAGTAAGTTATCAAAACTCAAATACTGACGTCGTAGTTCACGGAGTTCCTCCAGATTATCTTGAAGAAGCGGACTTGAAGATAGATAAGGGAGAGACATTTAAAGCAAGCGATGACAATACATCTAGCATAACAAGCCCTACTGGAACTCTTCAGGCGCAGATACTGGGAGCAGAGGGGTTAGTTAAAACAACAGAGGATGAAGTAAATGACTCGATCGAGATTATAACTTTACCATCGAAGTCACCAAGAGAGGCCATTGTAAATGAAACATTTATTGAGATCCTGGGAATCAAAGATAAAGACCCTATCGGCCAATCATTTGACATTTCGTTTATCGTATCAAACCAGCTTCTAGAAGGAGAAAAGAAAAAAGAATCCGAATCGGTTTCGTACACTATCATAGGGCTAGTTGTTGAGAATACTACAACTCCAGTCATCTACACTCCACTTGAAGACATAAAAGAGATAGGAATAGATTATTATTCCCAAGTGAAATTTGTTATCGGAAATCCTACCGATATCTCAGCTGTAAGAAGCCAGCTTGAGCATATGGGATACAGGACAACCTCAATAGTAGATACCATCACTCAGATAGAGAGCCTTTTCACTTCAGCGAGGCTATTTCTGTGGATCATAGGATTCATAGCTCTTGCAGTTGCTATTCTCGGAATGCTAAACACACTTACTGTATCACTTCTTGAAAGGACAAGAGAAGTCGGACTTATGAAAGCAATAGGAATGAAGTCTTATGAGGTCCAAGATTTATTTTTTGCAGAATCTATTGCTATGGGGATACTAGGAGGTGCTGGCGGACTCACTCTCGGATTTGTCATCGGAAAACTTCTTTCCATCATTCTGTCTGTAGTCTCCGTTTCCAGAGGATCAGGTATGATTGACGTAACAGCCATTCCAGGCCTTTTCACAATTCTTATCCTCAGCCTTTCGATACTAGTTGGAATAGCCACAGGCATATACCCATCGAAAAGGGCTCTGGAAATATCTCCTTTAGACGCATTAAGATATGAGTAAATGGGGTATG
>JAHIVN010000034.1 GCA_018816645.1 Patescibacteria group bacterium
GGAAAGGTCTTGATAAGGGACTCGGGGTATTTCGTGATAATAATATGTCATTTTTCAGGTATCCCAATGATGCTATTGACGTTTTAGCCTATTTTTATGAGCATTCAAGAGAAGGGAAGAGGGAACAACACAAACTTAGAGCAATTCTGAGTACGAACAAGGAGAAGTTCTCTAAGATGATGGAGAAAAGCTATGAGGTTTCGGACTTAGTAGATGTTGAAAGGTTATTGAAAGAATATAAGATACCTTCACTCGAATCCTACTTTGCTCAAGATATAGCAGGGGCAAGAAAGAGTGCAGAGGCCTTGGGATATCCTCTTGTAATGAAGTTGATTCACCCTGAACTTTTGCATAAAACGGACGTAAATGCTGTCAGGCTAAACATCCGTAGTGAAAATGAACTGGAAGAGGCTCTAGTATCGTTAGAAAAATTAGGCACGAAACTAGAACTGACAAATTATAAACTGCAAGTACAGCATTTTGTCAAAGGTGCTGTTGAGCTTATCGTTGGTGTCAAAAGAGATGACGCACAATTTACAGAAATTGGAGGGGAGAGAATCCTGCGCAAACATGGCTTTGGACACACTCTGCTTTTTGGGATGGGCGGCATATATACTGAGATTTACAAAGACGTAGCTCTTCGAATCATTCCTCTAATGGAGCGCGATGTTTCAGGAATTATCAGAGAAACTAAAATCAGTGAGGTTCTCAAAGGTGCGAGAGGGCAGAACTACGACTTGAAGGAGGTAAAAAGAGTCATTCGTAACATAAATCAGCTGATATTGGACTTTCCTCAGATATCAGAACTTGATATAAACCCGCTTTTTGTGAAAGAGAACGGAGTTTGGGCTGTAGACGTGAAAATGGTTGTGAAAAGGTATACTCCTAGTGAGTAGAATGTAAGAATCATGTAACCAGTTTTCTATAGAAATCAATTTTTCCACCAGGTAGCTATTGTCATTCAATCTTTAAACTTAAGAACAAAGAGCGAAAGCTGTTGTTGTAAAAGTTATGATTAGGGGGTTATTGTTTGTAATTATTAGCTTCTCAATTCAATAAGGTTTTTTCCTGTTTAAACGATTTCAAGTGCGGTCTCTATGATAGCATTCACTCCTTTCCGTACGTAATTGCCGCCCTTGAACCCAGCGAGTTTGTTTCTGAGAGCTGAGGTCAAAAGCCTCGTGACAAGTGATATATCTTCTTCTGGGCACATGATGATGAGCTTCTTGCTTCCAACGGACAGGATTTCTGCAGATATTTCGCCGAGAACCTCTTTGAAGAATTTTTTCTTGTATTCTTCCCGAACCCTTTGTTTATCCGATATCCCTCCACCAGATGTGCCTCTGAAATAGCCGGCCTTGTCATCCCAGACTGGAAGTTTTGCCTGAAGTTTTCTTTCTTTGATTGCTCTTCCTGAGATTTGTAGGCATTTGGCGTGCTTTTCATCAAGGATAAGTATGCAGAATTTGTCCAGGACTTTTTTTGCCTGGGAGATATTTAGCTGGGCCATGTAGAATGGGTGAAAAGTTATGTAGAAATAGTTTAACATAAGTAGGGAAGGATTTGAATTGTTTATTTGCGATATTGTTATATTGTTGGAAATGCAGGCTTGTAGTAGAGTCTGGTTTCAACTGGATGATTCTGCACTGATATATAGTCAGCTATAATTATCAGCACTGACAGATGCGGCCTGGAAGGCCGCATTCTACTAGCAACTCGTAATGGAGTACGTTTCCAGGCGTTTTACAATGTTACTATTAGCGGATTGATTTTATGGACAGCGAACCTACGAGAGTACCTCGAACAGTTAATGTAGTATTGTCGGAAGGTACTTCTCTATTTCCTCTGGTTCCAGTGGCAGGAACCGGAGATTGGGACGAAACTATATCTGTTATCGGCTGGGGAGGGGATAGGCTTATTTTAGGAGGGAATGGCTCTGGTCCTGTTCCCTTTTTTTCAGGCAAGTATATGTTTGTTCAGGAAATTCTTTCTGGGATTGTTGTGAGAGTACTTCATGGTGATGTTTATTATGTTGTTCCACAAGGCTCTGTACAGTTCTGACTTGAGGTTTTGTATAGATTGCTGATATAATCAGGGTTATCTGCCATATTTAGTAAAATAATGGAGCTACTACATCGATTTACCAGCTGGATGTGTGAAACGAGAGATACGGCAAAGTCTGAGCAAGTATTTGATCAATTCATATCCAGAAGAGATCCTGCAACGAGAAGACGGCTAGAGACAATACTAGTAAGAACTATCCTAGGTTCTAAAGTAGTAGGATTGGAAATAATAGCCCTAAGTTCTTATTCTATATTAGGGTTAGGCCTTACGATTGGTATTTGGGAATGGTCGAATGGAGAAGAAGTCAAGTTTTTAATCCGGCAAAGACTTAGAGATGTAGAATTGGTGATGAAATTGAAGGGAGTAGAAGCGGTAAGGGCTTTGTTTATGGGAAATCAAAGGTAGATAATTCAGAAACATTAGTGCATAGATTAAGCCATGGAAATCGAAGCTATACATACAGTTCTCGAGTTTGACTATATCCCATCGCAGCAAGTTTCGGCTTTAATACCTGATAAAGCAGGTCCCATCCAAGCAAGAACCGGAAATTTCCGTGCCGGTCCATTTACAGTAGATTTCATTAGAGGAGCTAAGCTTGAAGTAGTGGGGCTTTTGCATTTCAAACTTGATGCTTCACGTTTAAACTATGGTTTTCTTGTTCGAGATATGGATAGTGCTGGGGAAAGATTGTATTGGCTTTCGAGCAAAGCTCTGTCTTTGGACCAGCTTTATGAAATAGGCGGAGTGCAGGCATTTGACTTTCGGAGAGATAATGGTGAGCGTTTTCGGGTAGTGGTAAATATAACTGGAGAGAAAGTTGTTGTTAGGCTGGATGAGGTAGGGGAGTATCCTTATCCGGCAGGCTTTGTCGGCGCAACTGGATTTGAAAAGACGGTAGTTAGCCCAGAAAATATTCGTGATCTTATACACGCTATAGGGTTCTTTATCGAGAGTAATTTTGATGTTGCAACCATAAGAGCAGCATTTAGGTAGGGAACAGATTAACTATAATTACTCAAACTCCCTGATCATCTAAATTATAGAACATCACTTCCCTTATTTAACAAGTTCTTTTTTTACTGGAGAAGTCTGGTTGGGTGACGAATGTTTAATTAAATTGCGATTATTTGATTAGGTTTATATTATTGCTAATAAGTTCAAGATTAATGTCTGCTCCCATAGCAAGTACATTGCACCTTTCCTTAACAAGTATTTCTCTAGCTATGGTTGCCAGCTCTGTTTGCTTTATATTCTTTTGGATGAAGTCGCTCGAAATATTTTCCTCATTGAGTTCTGTACCATAAAATGCTGCTTCGGCTAGAAGTTGAGAGTAGGGTAGGTTTTTCAAATGTACTATATCATTAAGTGTTTTTTTTCGAGCTAGTAGAAATAACTTCTCGTCAGTTCCAATTGTTGAAATAATTGAAAAAAACTCTTTTAGTGTTGTGTCGATCAAAATGGGGTTTATCGGGAGCAGAACTTTGATCCAAGTATGATCAAGCAGTTTGTGCAGGTGTACAAAGTGATTGTATACAGAACCAAGTTTTTTGGTAAGCTGTTGATGAATCAGTACTTGTAAATAATTGATTAATGTTCTTAGTTTCAGAATATTCTCAAAAGAGTATTCTATATAAAATGGAAAACCAACAAGGAGATAGTCCAGTTGTAAGTGTAGTGTCTTCTCTACCCAGACATGCGAATGAAAGTTTTTATGGCTGATAACTTCCGAGTCTTGTTCTTCCAGAGGCCGATCTTCTATTGATCCAAGCTGACTCACTCTAGGGGTTGCTATGTTTTTGTTGATATATTCGGCTACCCCTCCAGAATCTAAGTTTCCCACGACCGCTATATATAGAGGATGTCTCAGAATTCTATCTCTGAAAGATAATATTTGACTTGCCGAAAGTTTAGAGACAGTTTGATAGGTACCTATTGTCGGGTACTTGAATCCTGAGCTCGAATTCTGCCAGATTCTCTCGTTGAACAGATCTTGTATATGTATATCAGGGAAGTCTTTCCTTTGACGAATTTCAGTTCTAACTATATTTTTCGTCCGTTCGAGAATGGCGTTATCAATATTTATTTCAGATAAGATCAAAGAAATTACCTTTATAGCTTGCTCGATGTATCTATGAATGCAGGAGACTGTAATAAGTATGTATTCATAAGTTGTTTTAGCGTAAATATGGATGTTATACCTATGTAGTAACTCACCGTATTTCTCGACTGGTTGATTATTTTGTGGACTAAAGTAGAGGAGATGCTCAATAAGGTGGCTGATGCCTGCATTTGCGGAGTTTTCATAACGGTTTCCTGCAGGAATAACGAGAGTGATACTTGAAAATTCTTCTTGGGTAGATTTTTTATGAAATAGTTTTGAGCCATCTGGAAAGTTGTGCGATTTGATCATTTTACAAAGACACGAATTTGAACTATTATAAATAATACAATGAATTCAGAAGAAATAAAAATTAAAATCAAAGAACGATTTCCAGGAGTTTACGAAGGAAGGAATCTAGAGGTATTGATGAGAGAGGTCGAGATGCTTACCCCAGTGATTAAAAATGGATTGGTAGAATTTCTCGAAAGTGAAGTTGTACCTGATATTGAAGTGGAGGGCTACAGTCTTGAGAAGTTAGTTTCTGAACATCAAATGAATGTATTGGCTGCCTTTCTGACGCTAGATTGGTTAAGGAAAGAACCGGAAGAAGCCAAAAAGTCGTTGTTGAGGGGACATGATGCTATTGTCTAATATTGTATTTTGCTGACTTTATCTAACTTTTTACATATTTATACATATGTGGGATAGAATATTAGGTACACTTTCAGAAAAATTTGAAGTAAAAAAATTCGATGGTGCCGGAGAAAAGGATATAAATGTTCTTGAGGATAAGCTTGGTGTGAAACTTCCTGAAGAACTTAGAGAACTGTTGAAGAATACAGATGGGTTGGAAGTAGAGAAGACAAGGATAATCCGGCCGGTCAAAGATATATTAGAAGATAATGAACGATTCCGATCGGACGAAAATATTCTTAGAAGCTTTATGCCTTTTGACAGTCTGCTGTTCTTTGGGGATTCGGGTGGAGCAGGGGATCTGTTAGCCTATGCTATTATTCAAGGGGAGATCAGTAAAACAGGTGTATATGTCTGGGATCATGAAAATGACAGCAGAACTTGGATAGCGCCTTCAATTCAAAAGCTTTTAGAGTGGTGGATAGATGGGAAAATAAAGGTTTAATGTGTCTATTTTAATTTATTTAAAATAAAGATGGCCAACTACAGTGTAGAAGATCTTATCGTGAAAGGTTGTACTATAAAAAGCCGAGAGGTAGATGGTAAGGTGTTGTGGACTCTGAAATTTGAATTTGAAGAGTTCCAGCAGAAAGAAGAGGATGGGGGAAATAAAACTCCTGTTTCATTGGGATTTAGCGACTTTGATTTGGGAATTGAAAGAATTGAAGATTTAGACGGATTTACAACGGAACTCAGAGAAAAGTTTCATGATGGAGGAGATGGATCGCTATATTTGTTTGAACACAACCCTCTAAACTGGATGAAGCTGAAGTTTACAAAGGCAGGAGAGAATAGGTATTCGGTTGAATGCGAGTGTTCAGTTGAATTTTCAGGATTTACCGGAGAAGGTGATCAGGACAAGGATTTTCGATTAAGTTTTACAACTATAGCTGATCATGAGGCGAGATAGTAGCAAGGATTACTCAAACTCCCTGATCATCTGAATTATAGAGTATTCTTTTACTTCTTCAACCAAGGTCTTCTTTTCACCTTTTCTTTGAACCAGTCTCTGGGAGTAGGGGATACTCTTTTTATCCTGGTAGATTATTCCTGTGGCGATCTTCTTTTCAACATCACTTGCTGTTTCAAAAGCTCTTTTCCAGTCTGAAGCGTCATAGTTCTTCCTTTCGGCTAAGTCAAACACTCTTTCCTGGAACCACTGGAATGTATTCAGCTTGTTAAATGTGATGCAGGGCTGTAAAAATTCTACAAAAGAGAATCCTTTGTGTTCCACAGCACTTTTCATTACTTTTACCATTTGTTTTGGATTTCCTGCAAAAGTTTTAGCTACGAAAGAAGCGTTTGAGATCAGTGCCAGTTGTGCAGGGACAATGTTATTCTCAACTATTCCTAAGGGAGCCGTTTTTCCGGGGTTTCCTTCTTCTGTAGTTACTGTCGGCTGGCCGGTTGTCAGACCAAATGTTTGGTTATTATGCATTAGTACTGTAATGTTGTAATTGCTCCTTGCAGCCCACATCAGGTGATTTACTCCTTCCTCCATAACGCCACCATCTCCGCCGATCGCGATGACTGTCAGTTCAGGGTTTGCTATCTTGATTCCCATTGCAGCAGCTACAGTTCGACCGTGAAGTGATTTGAAGCCGTAAGTGTTGACCTTGTCAGCCATATTGCCGCTGCAGCCTATGTCGTAAGTCAGAACTGTATTATACGGTTCGAGTTCCATCTCCGAAAGTGCCTGTTTTAGACTGTTCCAGATGCCATAGTTCCCGCATCCTGGACACCAGGTTGGGGTTACTGTTGTGTTGAAGTCCTCGAGTTGTGCCATCTGTTCTAGTAATACATAAATATTTTAGCTTTTAGAAATTTCGAATAACCTGCTATCTAAATTTTTGTTTTTAAAATCTCTACCAGCTCGTCCTTAAAAAATGGTGTTCCAACGTATTTTGTTATTCTTGTCTTTATATCAATCCCTGTTTCACACCTGATAAGCTTGGCGAACTGGCCTGAATAATTATTTTCAACTGCAATCAGCTTGTTTCTTTTTGCATATCTTTTTATGGTTTCTATTTCAATCGGATAAACGAAAGAGTAGTGCAATGCATTTATACGGCTTTTTCCGTTATTTAGCTTCTCAAGTGCGTCAATAATTGGTCCCTTTTGTGACCCCCAGCAGATAATAGTTGTTTTTGCCTTTTCCGGTCCATAAAGCTTAGGTTCTGGAAGTTCAGAAATTATTCCTCCGTATTTCCTCATTCTCTTGTCCATCATCTGTTTTCGTGCATAAAGATCTTCTGTAGAATAGCCTTTTTCATCATGTTCGTCGCTGTTTGCGAGATATACCCCTCCCTTTGATCCGGGAAGTGACCTTGGGGAAACTCCTGAAACCGTAATTTTATAGCGTTTGAACTCGAGCTGATTAGCGAGATCAGGTTCAGAGAGTATCTGTCCTCGGCTTACCTTGATTTTTCCATCTTTAAATCGCTTTGCTTGGTACCAGCTTTCAGACAGGTATTTATCAAGGAGTATGATCACAAGTGTTTGATATTTATCAGCCAGATTAAATGCTTGTGGAACAAGCTCAAATACCTCATTGATATCTCCAGGAGCAAGTACGATCTTGGGAAATTCCCCATGTCCTGCTCGTGATACAAACTCGAGATCTCCTTGTTCCGTCCAGGTAGGCAGTCCCGTTGCCGGTGCAGGTCTCTGTGAGTTGAAAACTACGAGTGGTGTCTCATTGATACCTATTAATGAGAGACTTTCTGTCATGAGAGCCAATCCACCACCCGAAGTCCCGCAGGCAGAACGTGTTCCTGCAAAACTGGCACCTATAGCCATTTGGATGGCAGTGATCTCATCTTCGGCCTGTTTCACGATCATCTTTGTCTTATCAGTTCTACTTGCAAGGTATTGCAGAATTCCAGTTGAAGGGGTCATCGGATATGCACAGTAAAGTCTGCAGCCAGAGGCATAAGTGGCGAGTCCGGCTACTTCATTTCCAGTTCCTATTATCCTATCGGTGGAGCCTTTTAGCTGTTTCAATTCAACGAAGTACTGATCAGCAACGACTTTAAATCCATCTTTCGCGCATTTTATATTTGTTTCTATATCCTTGGATTTCTTGCCGAAGATTTGTTTCAGTTGGTTTTCGAGAACTTTGAATTCTTTTGTCAGCATGCTCCAGACTGCTCCGGTGATGACAGAGTTTTCCATTACTGGTTGTCCGTTATTCTCTTTTACGATTTCATCAACTGGGATGACAAGGATCTGTATACCCTTGTTATCGAGAGATTTCTTTACTCTTGGCTTGATAACTCTATTATCATCGCAGATCAGAAGTCCTTTTCGGTTCAGATCCTCATGGTGCTTCTCAATAGTCTCATCGTTCAATGCAACTAAGATGTCAAATCTTTGCGTAATCGAGCCTATCTGCTTGTCGGCTACATTTATCTGAAATGTGGAATGACCTCCTCGAATGAGAGAAGGGTACTCGCTATAGGAAAATGTCCAGTAGCCCAGATCCTTGAGTGCCTTTGTGAGTATGTAGCCGGAGGTTTTTACTCCTTGTCCGGCGCTCCCGCCAATTTTTATCGAAAAAGTCTGTTTCATAGGCAGTTTGAAAGATGATGAGTAAAGGATATTACAAAGCGTAGAGAAGGTCAAGAAAAAAGAAGAAATTAGATAACTAGAAAATTAGATAACTTTGTAATTAAGTAATGGTACTTAGGAAGTAGGGATTCATCAGGGGCTGGGGCTTAGATTGTATAGTTAGTCTTACGAGATTTTCTACTTATTTAATTGAAAACTGTCTTTTATCTCTCCTATATCGTCAAAAGCTGCTTGCAGATCCTGTGGTGCGATACCATTCATCTGGGCAAATGTATAAACATATTCTGAGTTCTCGCCTAATTTTATTTCCATCCCAAGTTCTTCCAGCATAGGATCCCAGTCATTTTGGGAGTAGACAGTTATCGTAAACATAGAAACTTCTCCCTGGGTACTGCTTGTCAGCTTGAACTGGTAGTATGCCTCGAATTCCAATCCTGCGCCTGGTGTTTTATCAACATTATAACCTTCCCAGCTGTTTGGAAATAAAAGTGAAAAATCATGTTCATAATTGGTGTACGGAAGATTGTCTGCTATACTTGTCGAGGTGGAAGTTTCTGTGGTGTCCTCATGCTCAACAGTACTGCTGGAATTTAGTAATAAATATGCTGCTATCCCGCCTGCAGAGCAGCAGCACAGAAGTAGTACTACCACAACGATTACGATTATGATGGTTTTGTTCATGCTTGGGCCGTAAGAATTAATGCTAAATTCATTATAGAGGTAGGGGAGAGATTTGTAAAATTAAAAGAGAAGATGTCCTAATCTTTCCAATGCAGTTACTTTGAATACTCTGAGGTCTGGTGTAAGGGTTTCCTCGGCAAGGACGGTTTGTACAATATGTTGAAGAGCTGCAGGATGACATCTCCTAAGCTCACGGAGAAGAGATTCTGCTTGAGAACCCCCAGGGTCTGATGACAGCATTGTGTTGAGAAGTCTTCTTTGGGCATCGACATCATCGGGTGTTCCAAATATTGCAATTTTTATCTCGGTCGTTCCTCCTACTTTGAGTACATCATCAAGTTCGTATAGTACTGTTGGAGGAACTTCTGTTGTTGCAGGAGGAGTAGACCTTGTTGTTACAACCCTTTGTCGGGGAATTTGCTGTCCTGCTGCAATTAAAGCTGCTGATCTCATTGCAAGTACATTTGCCTGAGCATTTTTTATAACTCCAGGAAGATCTAGTTGGATAAGAAGCTCAATTACAGAAGGTATAGAGTTATCAGCGCAGTACCTTTCAACAACAAGAGCAAGATCTGGTAAATTTAAGGCTTGAAGATTGTCACGAACAGATCCGTTTTCGGTTGGCTGTGAGAAAATTTGGGTTCGTATTCTGGAAATGAGTGCTAGTTTATCATGAAAAGTAATAAAACTACCTTCTACATAATCATATACGACAGTTCTAGCTCGTAGCCTTGCATCTGGAATCATACCTTGGATAACTTCTGTAAATCTTCTAGCTGAATATGTGGTGTCTTCAAATTTCCCCGTTTTCAGAAATAACTTAACGAGCCCTTCTCCTTGTTCGACTTTATGTTTTCTATCTATCTCGGCTGCTGTTTGTCTGGCAAAGTGTTCTTGAAGTTCCCGTTGTCTAAACGAGGGACCGTTTACCGATCTGTTCACAGCCTTTCTTGCCTGAGCTGCATCTAGCTTTGAAGTGTCTTGATCTGTGATAGCGTTATCACCACGTTGTCTTAGGGATTCATGAATTGACATATAGTATCATTTACAAATAGGGATACTATATAAATTACACCAATTGTTTAGCTCATAGTAAACCGTTTGTTAAATTGGGGTTACTGCTGTAAAATCAACGTATAATGACAATAAACGACCTTCTACAAAAAGGCGGAGAGATTCTTAAGCATGATTCTCAGACTCCTGATCTGGATAGTGAGATTCTCTTGAGTTTTGTTCTCGAGAGGGATAGGGCATATCTTTATACTCACAGAGAAGAGCCTGTCAAAGAGAAATTAAAACAAAAGTATTACTCCCTTTTAGAACGAAGAAAAAATGGGGAACCGATTGCCTATATTACAAACACCAAGGAATTTTATAGCCTTGATTTTTATGTTGATAAGAACGTTTTGATTCCAAGGCCTGAAACTGAGGATCTTGTCGATTTAGCATTTGAGGAAATACAAAGATTAGTAAAGAATGTGAAATCGAGAGCGGGGAGTGTGAGGATCGTTGATGTCGGGACCGGGAGCGGTTGTATAGGGGTTACGCTTATCCATAAGATTATTGAAAGCGGGTTGAACGGGAAAACCGGATTCGATTTCTACCTCATCGATATTTCCGGAAAAGTATTGAATGTTGCTAAGAAGAATTATATAAAACTTATCAGTGATGTGAAGAATGTAAAGGTGAATTTCGTTAAGACGGATCTTCTGAAGGGCTTTAAGAATAAGTTCGATATTATAGCCTCTAATCCGCCATACATCCCGAGCGGAAAGATTGATTTCCTGGATAGAGCTGTAAAGGATTTTGAGCCAAGAGTAGCTTTGAACGGTGGAAGGGGAGGACTGGTCACTATAAAACGACTTATCAACGAGGCTGTAAAACGGTTAATGCCAGAGGGCCGGTTTTTGTTTGAGCTTCTTGAAGAGCACCCCGAAACGGTGAAATTATACTTGGAAGAAAATTTTCCCAAATACAAAGTAGAATTTAAAAAGGATAGTTTCGGTGAGTGGAGATTTGCAGTGGTTAGTAGGTAGTAATCAGTCAAAAGTCAACAGTCTTTAGTTATTCTTTCTATTTAAAATGGGCTCAAATACTTGAGATTTAAAGCTGATAACTGACAGCTGAACGCTGACTTAGCAGGTGCTGTGAATCAAAACATTTACTTTCTTTCCCTCTTTTAGCAGCTTATTGTACTCTTTTACGGCCTTGGGGGATTTCAAAGCTTTGTAGAAAATTCCCTTTTGATCGGCTTCTTCCTTTATTACCTCGGGGACTTTCAAAACACTTGCCCAGCCGGTGCCGATAATTATCACCTCCGGATCATTCTCGAAGAGTCTTTCCACTTCCCACTTGCCAATTTCATGACTGGTCCCGAAGTACTCCACTAGTTTAGGATAATCTCTTTCCTCGACGAGATTTCCTGAAATGAGAACGTCATGATACTGATCGTCTCCAATTTTTATCTTTCCCCAAGCTATTTTATCAATCTTTAGGCTCATTCCCCAGTCGAACAGATATTATATTAATGTATAATTAATGCACCTTATTATATTTAATAACGAAAATATTCCCTGATATTTACGAAAGATCAATTGCCTGTTTCGGGAATAACGTTACCTGTTTCCCTCGAAATTTGTTTGTAAGTTTGAGGATGCTATGTCCGAAAGAAGAGAAAAGTAACAGGACAAATGGGGGAGTTTTTTTCTTGTTAACACTTTCTTCAAGGAAGAGATTAATCAGTTTTTTAAAGATTCTCTTATCATTTAAATATTGATCAAATATCACAAAATCGATATCTGCATTCTTTGCAAAATCGCGATCTATTTCAGAATCTCCAAAATAAATGAGCTCTTCTTTTTTAAGTTTTTGAGAAGAAATGAGGTCAAGCAGACACTTTGGATCCGGCTTCTTATACCCCTCATCAACGCAGGAAATTATTGTCTCAAAGTAACCTGAAATCCTGGTTTTTTTCAAGAATGCCTCAAGTGTATCCTTACTTCTATTTGTACAAATGTGCAGGGTTTTGCCTCTATTCTTGAGGAAGTCTAAAATGTCGATAACACCTTCGAATAGAGAAGCTCTATAACTTTCGTCTTTTTGAATTTTCTGGTCCAGAAGGAGCATTCTTTCAACACTTGTCATCAATCCAAATTCCTTTATCATTCTCCTGTAGTGATCCCGGATAGTAGAACCTGCATATTTATCGTGTAGATCAATAACATTTTGGGGATTGATATCAGGATCAATTTTCGTGACAACACGAGCAATAGTTTCACTTGAAAAGTCTCTAGCATCAATCAAAGTTTCGTCAAGATCAAAGACAAAGTGCTGTTTGTATGTGTCGTTTTGTACTTTCATAGCGTTTTCTTGTAACGACTCGGATTATAGCATAATAGGGGAGAATGGGCCAATTAATGCAATTTGCAAGTGATGTAAATATTGATTAAGGCAAAAGGATTACTGACACGGAAACAATTTATTGCCTCTTTCTCTCTTGAATTAAGAGGAGAATATTTAGAATCAGTGCTACTGTGAAGAATAACGCTCCTAGGAAGCATTTGGAGACTAGCTGCTTTTCGCTACCAGAACAGGACTCACAGTCCTGAAAGTACTCCATGTACCATTGGTACCAAGCGAAGAGGGTACCTCCGAGCAATACAGCGAATTGGGCAAAGAGAAGTTTTTTCATGAGAAAAGTAATTAATAGTTAATTTAGTTAAATTCTGATAGTTCATTAATAGTATATTAAGGAGGATGTGAATGCAATTTAAGTTGACAGATAATGAGGCTAAGCAGAGGATATAATCAGGGGTTTGCCACTCTGAACCCAGGCCATTCTTTTTTACGCAAAAAAGAATGTAAAAAGCGCTGGAGTTAATTAGTTTGCTGACAGTAAAAATATTCGACCCGAAATTTCCCACCCAAATAATTAACCCCAGACCCCGATCTTTTTCACACCTTAATCAAGATATATCGCTTTATCCCAGTTTATTTGTATAGGATTCGATTTATTTTTCCTTGAACTTCATGACACTATAAGTGCTTATTTTCACATTCTCCTTCTTCCACATATCTTGGGGCAAGCCTGCCTTTAGACACAAGCTTGATAAGAATTCTTCTGGATTGTCGACCTCTTCCCAGACTTGGGGGAGGTAGGTAGCCGAATGAAAGCCCATTTCTAGAATTACTCCAGGCTTATCTTTCGATAGAAATTCAATCAGAGCTTCAGGGCTTGTCCGCTTATAAGCTTTTGGTTCGCTCAGTATAGATATCTCGATTCTGATACCGTCTAACTCCTCCTTTGTTAGTTGTGGAAATCGGGGATCGTTAAACGCTGCTGAGTAGGTGTTCTCAATGATATCTCTATACAATTCTATTTGAGGAACCAGCTTACCTATACAGCCACGAAGCGCACCATTATTGGTTAGAGTTACAAAAGTTGCTTTCTTTTCCTTATACTTTTTCGGTATGTCAGAATCTTTGACACTCAGTTCCTCACCGGTTTTGAGGATATGCTCGAGTGCTTTACGAGAAAGCTTGAGGAGAAATTGTTTGTCTTTTTCAGTTAATGACATTGGGCTTATGGGCTGATGAGCCTACGGGCCGAAGAGCCTTTGCTCCATTCAATTAACATAAATTAACTATCAATCAATCAATCAATCAGTAATCAATTAACAGTCTTCCGATTATTCATAATACACAATCGAAGCATATCCCACAACCTGCGTCTTATCACCGGCAGTATCACCTGAGTTTCTATAATCTAGAAGTTTTGTCTTCCATTTATTCGCCTTCGCGACTTCATTTAGAATGAGAATGCCATCAACTCCGCAGGCTTGGTTTGCTTCGATAAATGAGTCAAGTGCGAGAATAGCATCAATAGTTTCTTTATCAGTTTCACAAGCCTCCTTGTATGGCAGGTAATGCGACAGGTCAGAACTGATAATTATCAGTGTTTCTTCATTTAGATGCTCGTTTATTGTGGCTGCTATTTCCTTGAAGGCATTCAGCCTTCCGCATACTAAAGGAGTTATTTTAAATTCTTTCAATACGCTTTGCAGGAAAGGGAGCTGAACTTCAATACTGTGTTCAAAAAGGTGGGCTTCATTCACAAGGCTGAAATCTGATTCATCTTTCAGCTCCTGAGATAGGGGAGAGAGCTGGACTATTCCAAGCGGTGTCCGCCAGAAATTATAGCTAGTGAGACCAATGTTTGTAAACGTTACTTTGTGCGAAGGACCGATGAGAATGATATTGGATATTGGTTGTTGGACAGTAGCTTCCTGTAGCAATTTATAGCCGTGTGCTGCTACTGGAGCTGAATACTCATATCCGGCATGCGGTAAGATGAGCGCTTTTATCTTTCCATTTACCTTTTCGGGTCTAACGTCTTTAAGATACTTCTCGATATCCTTTTTGAGTTTTTCCTCGTCTTCAGGATAAAAAGTACCTGCAAAAGCCGGCGGGCGGATGTTCATCATAGCTGGAAATGTTTAAGATTACATTAGTGATTATCCTTTAAGTATGACTGGTTGTCAATGTAGAAACCGGTAACCGGGATCAGGTGTCAGTAGACGGTAAACAAGTTGCTGTCCACTGTCTTTAGTTATTGCGAGTTATTCTGAGCAACTGAGACTATTGTTGGTGGTGAGTGCTGACTGCTATTCTACTTCCACATTCCCTCAATTCTAGCATTGCACTTTCCACATTTCCCATCTTTCAAATTCTCAATTCTAGTATATCCCCAGTCCCTTTTTATTAGTAGTTCTTCACACTTTGGGCAGTAAGTACTATGCAGGTCCTGGTCATGAATATTACCTGCGTAAACGTATTTCAGTCCCGCGGTTTTTCCTATCCTATAAGCTTCTTTAATCTTCGCTTCTGATGTTGAGGAAATATTACGCATTTTGTAGGAAGGACTGAAGCGAGTAACGTGCCAAGGAATTGATTGAGAAACTGATACAATAAATTGAGCAATCTGATCTAATTCATGTGGTGAATCATTTTGGCCAGGTATTATCAAAGTAGTAAGCTCTATCCAAATGCCTTTATTGTATAAAAGCTTGATGCTATCCAAAACGGGCTGTAATTTTGCTTTGCATATTTTAGTATAAAAGGTGTTACTAAACGACTTGAGATCGATGTTGATAGCGTCTAGGTATGGGGACATTAGTTCAACAGCTTCCTTTGACCCATAGCCATTTGAAACATATACGTTTTTAATTCCAGCTTTCTTTGCAAGTTTGGCTGTGTCATATGTGTACTCGCAGAAAATGAAAGGCTCATTGTATGTGTAGGAGATGATTTTTATATTATTTTCTATGCAGAAATAGACGATTTCTTTTGGAGATAGTTTATAAAGCGGGGGAACAGGGATAGACTTATCTTTGGTACACTGAGACATCCATGCATTTTGGCAGAAGTCGCAGCCAAAGTTGCAACCTATTGTTCCCACGGAAAAAACTGAACTTCCAGGTAGAAAGTGAAAAAATGGCTTCTTTTCTATGTCGTCGACTTCAGATCCGGAAGTCAGTCCATAAACAAGAGAGTAGAGAATGCCATCCTTGTTCTGCCTCACTCCGCAGATTCCGCATCTATCAGGTACGATTTTACAGTAGTGATTGCAGGCAGTGCACTCCACGAGGTTATTTTTGAGTTTTTTGAAAAGAAGGGCTTTGTGCATATACATGATAGTTTAGCATATTTTTCAACTTTATGAAGGGTAGAAAATATGCTAAACTATTATTATGGAAAGTCTCTCATTTATAAGAAAGGAAAGAGAAATTCCCTTTTTTAGGGTAGATGGAAGTGGGAAAATTGAACTAGCATTACCTGAAGACTGTTTAGACATGGCCCCTATATCAGTATCCTTGAAGTTTGTGAAACCTATTAAAACTAGTAAAGATCAACTCCAGGATTGGGGTTTCATTGGGAAGAAACTTGCTGGTTTCGTGGCAGGACTTTCAGAACGATTCAATGAAGTAACTGATACTTTTGGATTAAGGACTGCAGTAATTGATATCCTTAGGAGATTAGGTGTAGAAACAGCCGAGTATAGGGAGAAAAGACTTCCTTGTATAGTCCAGAATGTTACTAATCTGGCCGGCTTACGGGAAATTACGAAAAGGTATAGGGGAACGATTGATGCTATTGGTAACATGGTAACTTACGAGGCTAGGGTGTTGGTAGATTTCACTACTGGAGCTATAATTGTTCCAAGAGATCAAGTATATCCTACACAAAAGGCTTCAAGAAATCAAGGAGTTATTGCTTTAAGAATTGCTCTTGGTCAACATTTTGGTTATGCGGGAGAATTTACTAAGGGCGAAGTGCATACAGTAATGACTTATCGTATTGAGGATGATTCTAGGGAGTGGCAGTCTGAAATGGTTCGAAGAGTTTTTGATATGTCTATTGCATTGTTTAATTTGGGTATAGAAGCGAGAGATTTAGGAAGGAATCAGGTAGCAAGTAGAAGAGTATCTTCTCGACCAAGGTCTTATGTTGTAGATTGGAATGTTCCAGGCAATACTCCTCACCCTTATACTCCAGGTCCATTTGCCAGAAAATAATATAAAATTCTCTAAATGGTATCGTTAGCCTAGTTGCCACTGAAAGATTCTCAGCTTAATCACATACTTTTCTGATACTTTTACACCTTCTTTTTCCAGCAGCTCCTTCTGTAAATCCTTAGTTACTTCAGGATTTCGTATGCTTATGTAGCCATTTGAGTTTATCACTCGCCACCAGGGGATATGTACTCCTTCGGGTGTGTTTCTGAGCGCCCAGCCGACCTGACGAGCAGCTCTTGGCGAGCCGATGAGTGCCGATATGAAGCCGTAAGTAGTTACTTTGCCTTTTGGGATTCGGGAGACTGCCTTGTAAACGCGTGAGTTGAAGGACACGAATGCAAACGAATGAACGAATTTAATTAATGCAAACAAAGTTTCTGCACTATCTCAGCATGAACGTCTTGGATAGACTGTTCGCCGTTGATTTTTATCACAATCCTTTGTTTCTCATAAAATTCAAGCATTGGATTCATTTCTTTTAGGTCAGTGTTGATCCTTTTTAGAGCAGCTTCTTTCGTTTCATCTTCTCTTTGAAAGAGTTTTGATCCGCATTCATCGCAGATTCCGGGTTTTTGGGGTTTCGGGGTGGTAAGGATATTGTAGCTGATATTGCAGTGCTCATTTGAACATGTCCATCTGCCTGCTATTCTGTGGAGTGCATTTTTCTTGCTTATGTCGATGAATATTACTTTGTCAAATTTGTAGCTCTTGTCAAATGCCTTTGCTTGAACCAGTGTTCTCGGAAATCCATCAAACACAACACCTTTTTGACAATCATCTTCTGCAAGTCTTTGTGAAACTATTTTCAAGATAAGTTTGTCAGGTATATAATTCCCTTTGTCGATATAAGAGCGCACTTCCTTTCCAAGTGGAGATGTTTTATCAATCTCTCTTAGAAGATCCCCACTCGAAATATGAGGTACGTTCAATTCTTCGGCAATTTGTCTAGCTTGGGTTCCCTTTCCTGAAGCTTTGATACCAACTATAAGGATATGCATGTATGTTTCTAAAAAATCTAATTTGCTCTGAATATAACAGATTTAAGAGAAGGGATCAATCGGAGTGGCTTCCGGGTTAAGTATTATTTTTGTCGCTTATCCGCTCATTAGCTCATAAGCTCAAAGGCTCTAAAGCACATTTATGCCCCAGATTGACAAGAACCAGAAGACGGCTGTTAGAGCTAAGATCAGGATTGAAGCAACTCCAAGTATCTTTGGAAGAATTTTTTTGATAGGAGAGGGGTCGAAAGAAAGCGCTGGATCGAATACAAAGCCCAGCAATATACCTCCAACGAGCCCTCCTATGTGTGCCCAGTTATCTATACCTGGTGCGATAAAGCCAAATACCAGGTTATATGCAACAAAAGGAAGCAGCTGTCTTTCGTCAATTGGGAGATCAAAAACGTACGTTTTCTTTGCCCAGGCGTTTCCAAGAATTAAGCCGACTAGTCCGAATAAGGCACCTGAAGCTCCTGCAGATACTGAAAATGGGCTGCTCAGTACCAGGCTCAACAGTCCTGCTGTGATGGCAGTGATAACATAGGTAGCAATGAGTTTGGTCCTTCCGAAGAAATCTTCGACGAAGTTGCCAAGCTGGTACAGTGTGTAGGAATTTATCAGCAGATGGAAAATTCCTATATGCAGAAACGCGCTGCTGACGATTCTCCATACTTCACCTCCAAGAACAAGATATCTATTTAAAGCACCGTATTCAACTAAAACAGCTGTATTAGTTGAACCGCCAGAAATTTCCATTGCAGCCCAGATCAGGACGTTCGTTCCCAATATAATGTACGTAATTTTTGTCTCGATTTTCAGTTTTGCCAGTATATCCTGCATGCGTATGAAATGTGATAATTCAATTGACTTGGAATTTTAACAATTTTTGGAGGAAAATGGTAATGCAAAAGTTATTTGCTGCGCATTATGTGGTCATTGTGTAAATGGTGGTTGTAAGTTCCTAATTTGCATCAACGATCGTGGTTTCTGTCTTTTCAACCGTTCCGTCGGGATGAGTGATTTCGACCCACATCTCATATCTTCCTGCGGCGTACTTTGACCAGTAAGTTTTGTATTCTCCGTCTTCTGTACCTTTCTCACCAAGGCCTATTTCAAACGTTTCCCCGCTTGAGTTCTTTACATAGAATGCCACTTTTGTGTCCTTTGAGTAGAAGCTTTCCAGCGACAATCCTACAACCTCATCCGGCAGAGTGATAGTAGAGTACTGCTCCGGATATATCAGAACGAAGTCTTCTGTGATAGTTTTTTCATCACCAGTTTGGGGCAGCTCGAAAGAACTATTAGGGATAAATGCGACCGAGGAAAGGTATAGCAGAGAGCCAAGAAGCATGCCTGTACTTATGACAACAATAGGCATCGTTTTGCTTAAGCTGTTTATGATATCAAGCTTCTTTTCGATTCGTGCGATTCTTTCCAGAAGTCCGCCGATAGATTTCTCCTTTTTGGTACTTTTTGTTTTTTTCATCTTTTTGGGCATAAGCCGAAAAATTAGGGTTAATATCCTAAGTATAAGATACTAAATTCGAAGGGTGGTGTAAAGCGGGGGCCGATGAGCATTGGAGCTTTTGGACCTTAAGGCTTGATGGCTTTGAAGCTAGTCACCAAGTAGATATTTTAATATCAAAAATGTAGCTGCTACTTCACCGGTATTCCATCAGGCCAGCAGTGATTCTTGTAGTCACAGTTTTCGCAGTGTCTATACTCCTTGGTCCTGTCAAATTTCAAATCTCTAATTTGGTCCATTGTTTTACATATTAAGGTTTTGAGATCCTCTATATCTTCGCTTTCATATTCAAATTCTTCTTTTTTTGCCTTTTTACCCGGTTTTGATTCCAAGAAGTCGAATTCTCCTTTTACCACATCATAGTTGAAATTCCGATCCAGCTGGGAAAGTAGTTTATAAAAGTTCAGCTGTCTGATCAGGTCTCTATCAGAATATTTTGTCTTGCCTTCGATCTCACCACGCGATTTTGGAGTTCCAGTTTTGTAATCTGTTACTTTTATTGTCTTTCTATCTCTATCTACCCAGTCCATACGGTCAATCTTGCCTGATAGGGGAATGTCTCCCAGATACACTTTTTTGAAGCCGAAGGAATACTCTATGAAAAGAGGTTCCCGGAAGGTTTCCTTGTTATTCTCAAAGTATCTCTCTAGAACTTCCTTTCCCCGGTTTAGTGTCGGTTGAAATTCCTGATCAGTTAAAATTTCATTTCTTAGTGCATTTTCATATTCTAAAAGCAGAGAATCCGGTTTAGGTATTTTATGAGTCTTTTTGAATGTTTTAAAGAATATTTCAAGTGCTTTATGGATTGCAGTTCCAAAAGCTAAATGTACTGCTTTTGCCCTTGGTGTGCGAAGTACATTGTTGATCTTGAATTTGTAATGGCATTTCAGATATGTGTTTAATGCTGTGACGCTGAGTTTCATATTGCTGATGACTGATTTGAGAAAGTTTTCTTCTTCCAGGTAAATATCCTCAATTTTTTTTGTTACCGGAAGCTGTAGTTGTGCAATATCGTTCTGTGAAACGGCTTTTTCAAATTGTTCTATATTTACTTTTTCGATAAGTTTCCTTTCTATCTCGCTTATGAACATCGAAGGGACTGTTTGTCTGGTATAGCCGCCGCCTGGATAATTTTCGGCGTAGGTTAGAAAAATCTCTTTCTTTGCGCGGGTAAGGGCAACGTAGAACAACCTTCTCTCATCTTCGTTTTTCTCTTTTTTATCAACCTGTGTGTTTTTGACGATTCCTTCAGGAAGCTTGATTGCCTCCCGATTTGGATTATTTCCCCATTTTTTGTCTATGCACTTTGCAATGAATACATATTCAAATTCAAGTCCCTTGGATTTGTGAGCAGTCAGCAGTTTCACAGCCTCAGCATCTCCCGCCAGAGGCTGCTCTTCGATCTTGATGCCGTTCTCCCTCATAAGCCCGATATTCTCCAGGAACTTTTCAAGGTTCAGTGTATGGTCTGCCCGGTTCAAGCTTTTTATTTCGTTGAAAAATGTGTTGAGGGTTCTGATGCGGGTTGTGTTCAGTTTATCTGAAAGAATCCAGTTCAGGAAGTTGCTTTCCTGGATAACTGTTTCAAAAAATTTAATAAACGTTGCATTTGCATTCAGACTCTGCCATTCATTCAGCTTTTGCACAAATCTGATAAATTTATCTGCTTCCGCTAGATCAGTCTCGTTGAAAACATCTTCATCTATGATTGTATCTAGAAGATTTAGCTTTTTTTCAGACGAGAACCTGGCTAGTTTCAAGATGTCCAGTTTATCAAATTCGAGGAAGTCGAAGTTCAGAAGAGTGAAGATGTCGATGTCATTGCTTGGTTTTGTTTTTAGCTCATTGATTACTTTCAGAAGAATCAGAAGCCTGTTGATATCTCCGTCTTCAAGAATATTTCTCCCAGTAGCTATTTCGAATCTTATCCCGACTCTAGACAAAGCATCCTTTATATCGTCCACGTCTCGGTTATTTCTGACAAGTACTGCTATTTGATCAGGATCGACCTTGTTCTTTATCAATTCTTGTATCCTTTGGGCGAGAAAATCATTTTCAAGCGAAGCATTCGAAAACTTAGCAGTCTTCAAGGCTATATTCTTATGGTTGATTTCACTTCGAAGATTCTTATTTACATCTTTGAGTTTCAAGAGATTCTTTTTGATAAGGCTTCTTGAAGCATCCAGGATGTGCTGGCTTGAACGGTAGTTTGATGTTAATGTAATGATTTCCGTCTTATCGAAGAGATTTTTGAAGTAGAGAACATTTTCAAGAGAAGCCCCCTGAAAGCGGTAAATGGACTGCTCATCATCTCCAACAACAAATATGTTTGGATTTTCCCAGTGATCAGTAAGCAGTTTCACGATCTGGTTTTGGGCAGAATTGGTGTCTTGATATTCATCAACGAGAATGAAGAGGTATCTTTCCTGCAGTGTGAGCTTGAGATTCTTGTCTTTTTTGAGTGTTGCTACGACGAAATTTATCATGTCCTCAAAGTCGTATCTTTGTATCTCCTTGAGTTTCCTCTGGTAGCTTCTGTAAATCAGCAGTAATTCCTGCTGTTTTTGGTAATCACGCTTCATCTTTTCGTATTTTGCATAAGGCTTTCCTGTCCTGGGGTTTATTTGCTTTTTCTCAGTTTTTAGCTGTTTTGACTCGTTATCCAGGAGTGAAGAGTAACCACTAGGATTAATTCCCTCACGTTTGAGGTTCTGTATGTTTTGGATGATGTCCTGTAAATAATAATAAGGAGTATTGGCTGGTTTTAGGGCATCTAGGTCGGTTGAATCAATCAATTCCTTAAATACCTGAATTCTCTCAAGCTCTGAAAGTGGAGTGGTATCCTCTGAAATCTGAAAGAATTCTCCATATTCTTTTATGACTTCAGTGCAGAATGAGTGAAAAGTGTTGATATTTACATAGTAAGCTGTCGGACCGATGATCTCAACCAGTCTTTCTCTCATAGCCTTCACGCCGCTTTCAGTGAAAGTAAGGGCAAGAACTGATCTGGGGTCGGTGTCTGTTTTTTGCAGTATGTTAGCGATACGCATCGTGAGGGTCATCGTTTTTCCCGTGCCGGGACCGGCGATGATCATGACAGGGCCATCCAGCGTATCAACTGCTTGTTTTTGCTCTTTGTTCAGCTTTTTGTAGAGAGTAGAGAAGTATGGCATGGATTTGGTATAATTGTTACTGAAAATATTGTATCATATTCGTGATTTAATATTTAATATAGTCATAACGGTGGAAATGCCAGAGGTAGCAAGAGGACTAAGGCTAAAGGATAGGCTCAAGGGGCTTTTTCATGCCCTTAGATATGAGATGCAGAGAGTTCCTGAACCAATCGCTACTGAAGTTGGCCTTGAAGAATTCAAAGAAAGGTTGCAGACAAAGGATCTAAAAACCTGGTTGGCTGTTATGATAGGAGAGGAAGTGAGCAGAAGGGCTATACAACTAAGAGAAGAATACGAATTTTTGGAGGATGATTATTTCCAATTTCAGTATTTTTTACTCAGAAATGCACTTCTAGACAACGAAATGTGTGATGCAGCAAGGCTATTGGGAACTTACTACAGAAGTGGGGAAGATGACCCCCCAGAAATAGCTAGGGTTTCAGCAAGTTTTATAGAGGGACAACTTGATTTTTTTGTTGGAAATAAGAAATTAGCACAGAGCATTATAGGAGAAATCAAAAGTACACCATCCCAGTTATTCTTTCATGGAACTGTATGGCATAGATGGGAAAAGATTAGAGTGGCTGGTTTTCGAACAGAAGAAGGGCTTGCAACAATAACAGCAAATGCCGCCTATGCTCTTCTTCAGTACGCTTCTCCAACAAGTGAGTCGAGTCTTGCAGATTATGTTGATCTTTTGCCGGATCTAATAGCTAGGGGTGTTATAGCTGACAGAGGAAATTTAGCTGACAACTTTCTTGCAATGGTAGAGTTGATGTCTGGATCGGACATGATGGCTTTACATGGGGTTTTACTTGTGGTAGACAATAGATTCCCGGGGTTACAGATAAATCGTGGTATAGAAGGGGGAGATTCTGGGACTATTAGTTATGCATTTTATAGAGGTTCTGCCGATAAAGAGGGGGTGCGGGGGACATTTCGTGGGCAGAGATACAGGATGACTATTAGTCCAGATATTTTTGCAGCGGTAATTAGGAATACTGTTGGTTTTCAAACCCTTTTAGAAGATATTAGTATGGCTTTTGACTCACATGATGCAGAACTTCTCGCAAAGGCTCAGCAAAGGATGGTAGAATATTTTCTTAATTCAAATGAGTTTGATGTGGAGTTTCCTAGAGAGGAAATGGATCAAAAGGCAAAAGCCATCTTTGCAAGAAATGTTTTTTTGTCGATCTGTGGTGGGCATTATCAATATGAGGCTGCAAAATTGCTGACACTAGCAGAATTTCTAAGAGGGCAGATCTTGGCAGGTACACATACTTATGCAATGATCAAAGATAGAGCATTAAGAATTAAGGATACTGTTGACTCCTGGCTCTATAGTGATGTACATTTGCGTCCAGAGTTAAAGACCTATGTTGAAACTGTTGCAAGAATGGTTTACCAAGTTGTTGAGCCATTGGCTGCCTATCCTCAACGCGTTTCGACTACTTGATTAGCATTAAGCCGATGTCCAATGTATATATACTTGGGCCAACATTAGTATAAATATGTCAGAAGTACCATTTGATCCACAAGATAGAAGGAGAAAGCGAGATACAGTTCCGCTACCACGCGCAGATATACACCCTGTGGCTGTTGAGCATGGGGCTTCCTTATCAGAAGCAAGAGCTTTTAAGGCTCAAGAGCCACCTGTTCGAGCTGTATTAGGTGATCGTCCAGTATCTGAAGGCGCACCAGTTGATAATGGAGTACCGTCACCTGTCAGGCTTCCCGAATATATGCGGGTAAATACTTTTTTTGTTAGAGATCCAAGTGGAGGAGTCCTTGAAGTTTCAGATCCACGAGAATTTACTCAGGAGATGCGGCAGGCTTTGAATTCAACCAAATTCACGTTTCACTGCAATAGAGACTATTCTGTCAACCATATTGAGTCTGACAAGGCTAGATTCTTTGCTCTGTTTGTTGCAGGTGGAGCAAGGAAGGACGTGATACTTTTTGTCGACAGATTGCAGAAAATGGGATGGGTTATGTATCGAGGTGCTTCAGATAGCCCTTTTGTGATAGATCGAGATATGAAGGTCAGGGTAGACTATAGATATGAAACGGCGGATCCCCTTCTGGATCAGGAACTTGTTGGTGCCCACAGATACTTGCCTGAATTTAGGGGGTCGGATATAGGCATTTTACCTACTGATCTAACTGAAGATAATTATTTTGCAAGAATTGCCGATGGGCTTTTCTCGTTCCCATATAGGTTAATTGGCTGGGCTGTTTATTCATTTAAAGCTGGATCCTTGGATTTCCTCGATCCTGCTGAGGCGCATGCAGGCAATATGGGATTTTGTATATGGGATAAACGACCTTACAAAGACTTTATTTCTTCTTTTCCTATCATAAGATTTAAGTGGTATAGAGTAGGGAATGGTTTACAGAAAGTGCTGCCTTTTAAGAGAATTCTTCTCCCAGGAATTTGTTGGGTTACGTTTGAGGATATAGAGAAAAGTGCGAGATAGGGTATTTTACACTCTCTCTGCTATGTGCCGTAATCCCTCGAGCGTTCTCCAGACAGTATCTTGTTCTCTGCCGTAAAGATTCGCAGCTATAGTTGATATTCTTCTCTGATTTAATCCGGGCAATTGTTGCCTAACCTGGTCAACCGCAGAGAGAAACTGATAAATTGTTGAATGCCGATGGAGTATTGCCTGTGTTATTGAACCTGTAACATTGGGATTTTCTGAACTGATGAGGAGATTTAACAGAGGTAAATTCTTTGTTATTTCAACTATCTTTGAAGTACTCCCGATTGATCGATAATAGGGATTTCCGTCTTGTAATTGATCCGGCCTTGCAACTAACTTCAATATCATATGCGCTGCTGCTGTATAAGCACTTTCATCTTGCAGGACTTTGATCGCTGCACGGATTACTTCTGTGGAGAGAGCATCTGCTGAGAAAACTGGAGCTAACATACCTACACTAATAGTATTTACTCCATCTTCGAGTCGTGCTAAACAGCTCATTAGAGCTCTTTCCTGGGGAGATAGGTTTTCAGGGTTAAGCCTATTTGAAGCCCTTTTTTCACGATCTACAACTCTTCCTTTTCTTGCAAGGACTTCCCAGAGTTCTTCAGTCATAGCCAGTTCTCTAATCCAAATAAACTTGTGTTCCTATCCACTTCTGCCACTCGGAGAAACCCGGATCGCGGCCTTCGCCAAGCTTGATAGCTTTCTGAAATTGCCGGATCTGGCTTGATGCATGGTCAACAAAGTGAACTATAGCAGCTTCGATAGTAGCCGGTTTGATAGGGGAGCCATTCTCGAGCTCGCCCTGGTGGGAAATAATGATATGTTCAAGCTTCATCCACAATTCGTCAGGAAATTCTTTCGGCAGATGATCTCGAGTAAGATCTATACCCAATACCAGGTGTCCGATTAAACGCCCTTTTGTTGTCCGGATAATAGCCGTCTTTTTCAATGCTAGTTCTTCAAGTTTCCCTATGTCATGGAGGATGATTCCTGCCACAACTAGATCCTTGTCTGCTTCCGGGTAGCTTTTCAGAAGAGGCTCTGACATATCAAGCATTTCAAGGGTGTGTTCAAGCAGCCCGCCGACGAAATCATGATGTACTTTTTCTGCAGCCGGTGCTCTTTTATATTTCTTTACAAATACTTCGTCTCCAAAAATATCTTTAAGCAGATTCTTGAGGTCCTTACTTTTAACATCATTTATGACAGCAAGAAGCTGTGAGTACATTTTTTCGAGGTCTTTGTCAGTCGATTGAACTAAGTCTGAAATGTCATAGTCCTCCGTTTTATCAAGTTTCTTAAGGATCATTTGAAGTTGATCGTTATATGACTGAATTTGAGCGTCTACTTTTACAACATCTCCTGATTCGAGATTTTTTATATGACAATTGGGGAAATCATCCTGCCAGATTTTTGCTGAAACTTCTCCTGTTCGATCTTGAAGTACCAATCGATAGTAGGGGTTTTGTGCACGGGTTTTGTGCATTTGAACTTCTTCGACAGAGAAAACTTCATCGGTGATAAAGTCTCCGTCTTTCAAGTCTTTTACGAATATTTTCATGATAAGTAGATTAAAAGTTATTAGGTAACTAGGTAATTAAACTATTTAGCTGTTCTTTGCATTATACTAGGATCTCTCTCGTATGGGAATGGTTATGCGAGGAATATGGAATGGGTCGATGAGCTAGTGGGCTGATGAGCTTATTAGTTACTGAGTTCGGGCTCATTTGCTCATATGCTCACCAGCTTGCTATAGAAAAATAGGGTGAGAGGATGGTATAATGGGATATCTTTATTTGAATTATATTTATGAGCGGAGAAGGAGCACCAGAAGGAGAAAACACGGGGAGACAGAATAGAATTCATGAAGCCTGGGGATGGCTTTGGCATGGGGAGATATCTCTATTGGATGAGGTGGTTTGGCCTGGGGAGGTTGTACTGGCCGAGGCCACTATGGATAGACTTTGTCTGCCGTTGATAGCTGTTGCGATAGAAGAAAACCGTCTAGAACTTGCTGATACCCTATTGAAATATATAACGGAAAATGAAGCAGGAAAGTTGGAAGTTAGCAAAGTAGTAAAGGAAAGGTATGACCAATTTTACAGGTGGTTCGTAAGAGTGCAGTCAATGACCGGGCTGATAAAAGACAGTGTTTCTTACATGTTTGGCAACAGATCTCCGCTTGGATCATTAACATTTGTTCCAAAAGTGACCAGGGTAGTAAAAACGTCAAATTCTCAATCTGATCTTGAAATCAATACGGATATACAGGAGGCTGTAATTCAGGCATTGCAAGAAGGGAAAAGTCATGCTATGGACAGGAGCCAAATGCAAAGCGAGATCAGCATGGTAAGTGTCCAAGTTGAAACACGAAAATACATAGATAGTCTTTATAAGTTAAAAGTTGGTATGGGTTGTTTGACGCCTTTAGGTATAGGTAGAAAACTTCGTCATTTTGGTGTTAATGTCGCTGCCATAATCGAGAGTGTTCCGGAAATAACAATATCTGAGGAAACACGAACAACGGCTTGGGGTGTACTCGTTGGTATGGTAGGATTTGCAGGTGGTGTCGTCTCTCAGGTGCCGCCAGCGATTTTCTCTGGTGTCTCAGGACTATTCGTAGAGATCCCAATGAAAGTCCGCAGAAGGTTTTTCCTTTCTCGGAGTATAGCAGAGGATGCAGTTAATGCGGCTGTTGAGAAACTTGAGGATGGAGGCACTTTAGAAACACCTCTGATGAAGGCAATTGCTTATCCTGGAAGTAGTTTGGTGAGTGAGGCATACGATCAGCTGCGAAATAAGCTGGATAGAAATGTAGTGGGTGTGCTTGCTCAGTCAGCTGCCAGAATCCTAGTGCGAAGACTTGCAGGAGGGTTAGTACAAGAGACTATTCTTGGGCAGGCGGAGGTCAATATAAAGTGGCGTCAAATAGCATATTCTTATATAGCAGTGTTGTTTCTAACTAGCAAAGTAAAAAGCTTGAGTCTGAGTGGAAAAGGGATTGATATTCTGAGTAAAAGTAAGTTAGCTGTTCAAGGAAATATTTCAATTTTAGATTACGATCTCTTCGCTAAAATCCTTAGCGCGGTTGAGGTACAGATGAAGGAAGAAAATGTTGAGCAAATGATAAAGTTATTTCGAGAACTGGTCGAAGAAATTGAAATAGATAGAAAGGCACTTGATGATCTCAGAAAAGAGGTCAATTTGTTGCATCAGGGTCAAGTTGATGAAGTTCTACGAAATATAGTTCCTGCAATAGAAGAAGAAGTCAGAAAAAACCGGGGACTTCCTTCTTCGGGAAGTTGAACCCCGGCCTTTTCCTTTGTCAAGTTCGTTCAGTTCAATGATAACTTTTAGTAAATACTTTTTTCAGTTATAATAGATTTGTAGATTTTATTATTTAAATTTGATTCTCATGCCAGAACAAAAACTCAAAATAAACGTTGCGCCTGACCGGATCGAAGCAAAGTACTCTGATTTTGCCATTATCGGCAAGAATGCCCTCGGATTTAACCTTGATTTCGGACAAAGGATGCCGGGAGGCCAGCAGGTGAATATCATCTCCCGCATTGCCATGAGCCCACAGCATGCGAAACTATTTCTCAATGTTTTAAAACAGAACGTTGAAAAGTTTGAGGCTGAATATGGGGAGATCAGAACTCCAAAAACACCAACCCAAACTCCAAAGGAAGGCGGGATGATACATTTTACGAATAAGTAGCGGACAGCTAAACAGCGAATAGTGAAACAGCAAAGCAGCTAAGCAGTGAAACAATAAGGTAGGGTAGTGATGTGCCCATCTAATTATCCAACTATCTAACGATCCAGCCCTCTAACAAATAAAGTGCCCATTTCAAAAGGAATTCCAATGATCAAAGACCACCAACTAACAACTAATAACTAACAACCGATCGTTCTCTGACCTCATCGGGTAGATAATGCCCAGGAGAGAAAATAGGGTTTGACTCGGCTGAAGTGATTGTATCATAAAATAAAATAGGAAACTTGTAGAAACATTTCTTCATCTGGTACCCATA
>JAHIVN010000035.1 GCA_018816645.1 Patescibacteria group bacterium
ACGAACTCATATCTACATTTCTTGCACCTTTTCTTCCCTCTACGGACGTTCCAAAATTCTGTACCACCACATTTTATACATTTTTGCCTTATCATAGGCATTATCTTATCACAATCGGTGGCTCTTTTTATACATTACCCTTATATTCATGAAAATCCTGTTGTTAAAGGATATGTTGATAAAGAAGAGGACTGGATTTACTCATCAGCCAGAAACTACTATTGTGATGATCACTCTGTGATAAAAGTCGTTACGGGATAGATACGGATCGATAAAGGTGATCGATCCAGCTGCTTGTAACAAAAAGCTGGTTCAGTCTCCTATACACTAAGCTGGTTCATTCTCCCAGATTGAACCAGCAAAAAAGTCCCGCTTTCGCGGGACTTCCTATTGTCTTTTTATTTGTAATGCATTAGGCAGCCGCATAAACGAGAGCCATTCGCCCTGTAGCAACATCAACAATATCCTGTTGTGTGAATCTGAATGCTTCTTGCACTTGGCGAATAGTTACTTCTGCTCCTGTTCTAAAATCAACATAAACTTGTTCAGTTATACTTCTTACAACTTCCAAAGAAGTTACTCTTCTTGCTGTAACTTCTTTAACCTCGACTGCAGCAGCAACTGCAACTGGAACCTCAGGTATTGCAGCTGCCTCTTCTTGAACAGCTTCTAATCTTACCCCATCATTTTTTAATCCTCTCGCCTCTCTTACTTGCCTCAGATACTTCATTCTATTTCCTGGTCCAGCATCGAAGAAACCTCTTACTAGATTTGCTCCAGCTGCTAGCCTCGCTCTAAAACCGGCTCCTTGTCCTGCCTGAGCAAAAGCAGTTTCAACCTGTTGAAACATAGCTGGTGTAACTGCTGTATCAACTCCTGCACCTTCTGGAGTTACAAAACGTAATCCTGTCTCTTGATTCATTCTTTATTTAAATAATAAATAAATTCCTGCCATTGGTTGGCTTGAGCAGTTTTGAGCATATTTTCGTATTTTTCTTTTTCTTTTGGATCTTCTGTTTTCTTGACAATTGCTTCTATCTCTTCTTCGATAATCGTCTTCTTTGCAAGAAGAGAGTTCTTTATCATCGCAACCCTGAGGTTTGGAAAATTTTCCTCAAGGTAGCTCTGAACTTCATCAAACTTCTTCTGATCAGCCAGCTCCTGCAGTCTTTTCAGCTCCTCCTCAGGAACATCCTTCCCGTCAGTCTCAAAAAAGTAAACCCAGGAAAGCATGATAAATTTCTGCAAAAACTCCTGTTTTTCAGAATCTTCTTTATCAGTCAGATTCAAAAGTTTTAAAAGGTCGATCCCAAGCAAAGTTTGCAGATTGGGATCTAGATTTTGGGCTTGATCTTGCACTTTTTTCTTCTTTTTCAAATGTAGCAGTTTAATATAGGGTTATTATATCAAGAAATATGACTTGACAGCAACTTTTATTTTCCTTCGAAGCAGAGTTACACTCTGCTTCATATTCCTTACCTACTAGGGCTCACTATACAAAGGCACAAGCAGCAGCGACTCAGCACCAATAATCCTCTGCATTGCTTTGCTCAGCATCTGAAGTAAATCTCTTTCTTTCGCTGACGGATTAAAAATTTTCACTCCCAAAAGGCCGTGTCTTTCAAAAATTTTGTGCAATACAGTCAACTTTTCTACATTACTCGCAAGTCTGAAAGTACCAAGGACCTCTTGACCAGGTCTTATATATCTTCCAAGTTTTCTTCTCGAACGGCCTAGAGAATCACTTAGCACCAGTTCAAAGTCACTATAGGTTGTATCTCCAGTAAGCTTTATCCTTAAATCCTTTAGCCAAAGATATGCTTCAAGCCTATACCCAACTCTCGATAATGCAACCCTTGTAAGGTCTCTAATGTCCCCAGGTAACCTTCTCCTATCCTTATGTAGCGTACAATCTCAAAACCCTCACATTGATTCTTTGTCTTAAAAAGTATACTTACGGCTTCATCCTCGCCAATTCTCCTAACTCTTAAAATGCTTAAAAACTGTTGTCCGAACAATTCCCATTTATAAGCCAGTAAGGGAATCTTCACACCAGGCGGATAGGCTTTCAACATAGGACGTGTCAGTCTTCCTATATCTGGCACACCTCTCTGTACATCCAGGTTTGTAACTATATCCAGCCCTGCCAATTCCACAAGATAAGGACTTGCCAAATCAGATGTTTCTATTCCAGATAAGTTTTCAATGACTGCAGGGGTAAATTCCAATCTACTGTTTGTAAAACTATCTATATTAAATAAAGATAAATGAATTATCCCATAGCCATTAGTTATATTCTTGAATTTATCTTGACACGACCTAAAACTGCTACCGAATTGCACCCAACCTTACCGCAAAGCAGAGTTGCACTCCGCTTCGTGTACATCTAATAAGTGGTAAAACAAGCCTATAATTTGATATAATTCTACACTATGAAAATACTCTGGAAATACGACATAAACACTGAGATCCGCAGGATTATTTTCACGGCTGAAAATATCAAGAACTTTTTTTACCAGAAAAACGGATTTCTAGTTCTGCCATACCAAGTAGAAAAGAATCCTCGAACAGTATGTTTTCCGGATTTCGACTACAAAACAATTAAGAACTTCTGGAACTTCGTGCCGGAAACCCGCATGAAATCTTTAGCATCTAAGTTAAGATTAAAGATCCCCGATGATATAAAGTCAGCTCTTTCAGCAAAACTTGAAAAGGAGCTTAAAAGTACAAATAATATCAGAAATGTTAAATCAGATTTTTTTAAGATCCAGAAAGAATTTTGTCGAATCATAGAGTCCCTGTTCGACGTAAAAGACTTAAATATCATTATTTATCCAACCAGATTTGGAAGTCTCTCTTCTTACTTTACCCAAAAAAAAGAAAATTCTATCCATATCTTTTTTCGTATCGGTCAAGAGATTTCTCACCTCGCAGAAGCAATTCTTTCATCAATATTTTATCTAGGTATCGAGAAAGCAAATGAACTGAATTGGGAATTAACTGAGGGAGCAACTGATTTACTTTTCAAGTACTCTAAGCTTGCAAAGCTGTTTCCCAAGTATACACCGACGATTGAAATCCTTGGCAATAATTATTTTAACAAAAGGATAAAAAGAGACAGCGACAGCTATCTGCGAAAATTAGGTTTCAACATCGAAGCACCTATCAGAAAACTGACTGATACTATACTTATCAATAACAAGAAAATCAGAAACAGGGATTTTTCAGAGGAGGAGAGGAGTATTCTTGAAGAATTGATCAGACAGAAAAATCATATTGTTTCTTTCGATAAAATCGGTGAAGCTATCTGGGGAAAAGAAAATGTAAAGAATTTTTCACTTTGGGCTATAGCAAAAAAGATAGAACGGTTAAGGAAAAAGATCCGAGAGTACGGGATAAACTACAACGCAATTGAGACCTTTAGGAAGAAAGGGTATATGCTAAGAAACTAGGTCTTGTTATCCGCCATACTTGAGAAGACGTAATCCCTCAAGTCTAACTATTTCAGGAATTAGTGCCTTATAAATTGCACAATCTGGCGATTTACTATTGTAACTCCCAGTCTTCCTATGAGTCATGAGAGGACATCCGCCAGTACAATAATATCTCCATATGCAAGCTTTACACTCATCTTTTTCTTCGACTGTCAGATTTTGTATTCCTTGTTTATCTTTAATAACTTCGCCCAAAGGGTCTGAACTGTTCATAGTAGTAATCACTTTTCTGATGTCCATCTGGCACTTTGAGACATTGCCCTTACAATCGAAAACCAAGTAATTTGTTCCGACACTGCATGTCCTGTTATGCGGTCTTTCCAACGCAGCTCTGTCTGAAAGCACATTGAGCAGGCTGGTTCTCGGAAGACGATCTTCTATAACCCGAAATGCCTCTTTGAAATATCTGATAAATATCTCTTTTTTAAACGTTAAGTCTTTATCATTTATAGAACAGTTATTCTCACGATACATATTTAATACAAAGTCAATTTTCTCCGAAAGTGCATACTTGACAAGTTCCGGGAGTCCCGCAACATTCTCACCAGTGAGAGTTATAGATAAATTGCAGCTGACATTACTGTCGAGAAGCTTTTTCAAGTTTGTTTCTACAACACTGAAACTACCACGTCCGTCAGCAAATTTTCTTTGCTTGTCATGAAAGTTTGCCAGCCCGTCAAGAGAAATCATGACATGCATATCGTGTTTCTTTATGACCCTCAATAAATGATCATTTAAAATAGTTCCATTAGTTAGAATCGAATATCTGGTATCTACATTCGCCGATTTAGCACACTCTTCATTTATTGAAATAATATATTCTATAGTATCAGAGCAAAGCGTTGGTTCACCTCCTGCAAATTTCAAATGAACTGACTCCATCCTGTGTTTTCTTGCCGATCGATAGATAGAGTCAATAATAGATGAAGCTGTCTGCTTCGACAGCTTTTGTCTTGATTTCATTACATAACAGTATCTACATCTCAGATTGCAGTTATTTGTCACGTGCAGCCAAACATTCAAATCTCGGGAATTTTTAAATCGAACTTTGGGATTTTTTTCCGTATAAAGCAATTCACTGTCTAAAAGCCCAGTAATAATATCAGACACTTCTCTACTAGGATATTGCTTGAAGTGCTTTATACAGTTACCGCTGGACGTTCCATGATTGAAGGATTGAAGTATATCATGTGAAAGTTTATCAATAACTGTAATAGGTGAGGACATGTAAGGATTCAAAGCCGCATAATGATCCTTACCCAGCTTTATCATATAATTCTCTGTTGGTCTAAAGAGATTTGACATCACGCTCCGACCTTTTTGACTTCTTCTCTGTCTGTTTCACCATATCGCATGCGCAGTCGCATTGACATTGACACAGGCTTTTCCCTGTATTCATATTCCTTTTTATTATTCTTTGTGAACTCATGATACCTATCAAAAATATGCATTGAATGATATAATAATTATATAAACTCTTCTTGACATGGAATTACTTCAATTTTCTACTTGGCTGAGAAGGGCTTCTTATATTGAGTATATCTTGACATATAGTAGATATGATTTTTGAATATAAAAAGAAAGAGCAGATCAGAGCATATAGATATTGTGCAAAGTGCATCCTTGATGGCTTTTACCAGTCAAAAAGGTTTTACGTATTGCCTTTTCTACCGAAGAGATTTAGAGATCGGATCGTTTATTTCCCTCAAGTAGATGACTTCAACATCAACTTTTCGAAATATGCCGGTATCCCCATAGATAAACCGCTTCCTCAAAAAATACAAGAATCTATTCAAAAAAGCATAGACAAAACAGATACCTTTGACCATATAAACTATTTAGAAAAAGCTAAGGATTTCATCGAAGGCAAATTTGGTGCTTTAGAGCAGCTTCTGGCTGAAAATTCTTTAGAGATTGACAAGCTGACAATAATTGTTAGACCGGTAGTTGTTTCATCTATAGGCAGCTATTACTTTGAAGATAACACCATCTTTCTCAATCCCCGATTTGATAGACAACCCAAAGATATCGCCAAACTTTTGCTCTCTGCAATAGTTCATAGATCTATGCTGCCGGGATACTTAAAAAACTCGCCCGACAATAAGCTTGTAAAGGAAAACGTCTGGAACTTAAGACAGAAGGTATCGACATTTCTATTTTCGACAAAGGAATTCGGTAAGCTCTTTGGCAGCTCCAAAGGAGTAGAAACGATATTGGACTCTGCATATTCTGGAAAGCTGGCAATTCAAAGTACAGAGTACCTCAACATTCTAAAGAATCCGGTCACAGCATCAATCGATAAAATTGAGGACCTGTCAGCACTAAGCAATAAAGAGAAAGAGATAGTCGGAAAACTAAAGACAAGTAAAAACAAGATTGTTCCTTTCGATAAGCTCGCTGAAATCATGTGGAGAGAAGATGTAGATAGAAATTATTCTCTTTATGCCATAACTAAAGCAATCGAACGTATTCGAACCAAGCTGACAGAGATGAGTATTCCCAATGTGATTCACACCCAAAGAGGAGCAGGGTATGTGTTGTATGATTGAGAATTCATCTCGGAAATTTTCTAAAACCTCTGCACTTTTATATTCTTGACCCGCATGTTACACTTGAAGATAAGCGAGTAGAGGTGAAAATGTAAAGTGAAAGTTGTTGGTTATTTGATGTTTGTTGTATAGCAATCGGTATCATCATTACTTGGTTATAAATATTAGTCACTCTGCAAATGACTACACTTATAGTCACAATTTTACTCGGTATCTTTCTCGGCTTGATGTATGTCTGCAACAAACTGCTTTCAGCAAAGGAATTTCATGCCGCTACATTCTCAACACTTTATTCGATAGTATCGGCTCTTCTAATATTTCCATTCGCTCTAGCGGAATTTAGAATGAATCTGGATTCACCCTTGCACACAATTCTGGCCATAATATCTCCTGTTTGTTTTGGTCTTGCATTTTACTTCGGGCTCAAAGCCTACAAAACAACCGATGTCTCAACAGTCAGCTTATTCTCACGTCTAAGCATTCCGATAGGAGCTTTCTCGGGCATACTTATTCTTTCAGAGCACTATACAAGCAAATCATACTTAGGTCTTATACTCGTAATGTTTGGAGGATTACTTGTTGTTTATGAGAAAGGAAGAATAGTTTTGAATAAGGGAATTTTCTTTTCAGCACTTATGGCTTCCGGCTACGGGATCATAATCGTTCTCGATAAAATAGTCCTGGAAAAATTCTCGCCGTTTACCTATGTATTCACAAATAACGCTGTAATAGTGCTTGTATTTCTCTTATTCTCAAGCGCAGGAAAGGAGCTTTTGCCTGCTGTCAAAAAGTTTCCGCTGTTAATTTTTCTTTCTGCTTTTTTTGGAGTAACTTCCTGGGCTGGGTTTCTGAAACTGATAGAATTCAGAGAAATCTCGAAAATTTATCCTATCTGGGAAAGCATGGCACTGATAACAACTGTTTTTTTGGGAATCCTGTTTCTGAAAGAGAAGGGGAGAATCGTGCAGAAGATAATTGGGAGTTTGATAACGATAGCGGGGATATTTCTGCTATAAAGCAAAAGTCTCTCTGATATCCGCACCAGCCTCAGCAATCGTAAGCATTGCATCTCTAAATGCCTCTCTTCCTTGAAAAGTTAGTTGACCCTCTCTATTCCCTTCGTTTTCCATACTATTGTTTCCTTCCAAATTTTAGTGCCATCAGATCCCATAGAATACGTCTTTTTGCACCAATATTTATTTGCTCTTGTGCTTCTGCTTCGGCTCTTACAGGCTCACCAGCTTGTTCCAGATTTGAATGAACTATTATTGCCCACCTTTTTTGCTCTGCAAAAGCCTCGTCTCCTTTAGCCCGACAATACTCTTGTAATTCACTAGCAGGCACACCTTCACTAGATAAAACTCTATTAAGAAAATCAACCTCTGCTTGGTCTGACCCATCGATATCTAATTTCCCTCTGACACGAGAAGCCATCTCCGTCCTTAAGGCTTTAAACAGACTGAAGAAATTCTGAGGAGACAAATCCTTTCTAGTAGCTACCTGTTCTGCTAGATTCATTTCTACCCTGCACCTCCGAGCAAATGCTTCTGGAAATGGTAAGATTTCTTCTTGGATTTCCATATTGTTTCATACTAAACTAAGTAATTATAACAAGAACTTGCCACTAGTTTCAAATCCCACACCCCAAATTCTCCTGTACTAATCCTTATGCGACTCAAACCCATTTATCTGAAATCGATCTAACCTTTCACTCACTGGATTCTGTTAAAGAAACTCCATAATGTCTTCCCCAAAAATTTCTTTCTCCTTCCTCCACATCTTCCCACCTTAACCTTGGTTCTTTCCCCGTAAGGTCACGGTAAATTGCCTCATGAAATCGATAACATTCAATTTCCCTTGCAATCTCTCCTTCAAAACCGGTATCTCGAAGGACAGGGTTCATTCCCGGAGGCATACTTGCACGTACTAGCTTATAAAGAAAAAGTTCCAGATGTTTTGCTTCATGCGCCAATCCGGCGAGAGCTTCTGCCATATCGTCACTGCTACCACTTGTTACAGCTGCCAGGAGAACATTGGGATTGATTTTAACATATTGTGCACCTTCAAAAGTCTCTGCAAGGGTTGTACACTGCGGATATGGATGATAATCTTGTATGTAAGTCTCAATAAATCTCCAAACTTTGGGTACTTTTTCTTCAGCATAAGACCGTATTATTCCTAGCAAATGCATCAATACAATCTTTTCTCTAACAGAATTGTGTAATCCTTCCCAAGTCACAGACTCATCCACAACCTGTCCTACCTTCTCTCTTTCTTCTCGATAAATACTTTTCCATTCGAAATCAGGAAGCTTACTCGCGGCAGTTAATCGGCTGAAAGCCTCGTTATCACGTGGAAAATCAGGAGATAAAACAGAGGATACCAGTCGCTTTCTTTTTTCCGCTTCAGTTTCCATCACAATGCAACTAATAAATATATTATATCACTTTTCAAACCCCTATTCACTTTCGAGATCCCGCTCAAGATCGCTTAAGACCCAAAAGTTTAGGCCTGTAATTTAATAATCTTAGCGTTGAGCTTTCCAGAACAAGGCTGGCTTGCCTGCCAATAGGCATGGTCCGCCTCTGGTGGAGAGTTTTGACATTTGAGCCACCACTTACACCACCTCAAACCTCACACTAAAATGTCTGATTCCAACCCTTGGCTCACTGCCTTCAACTATTCTCAAGCCCCTAGCTTTCTTTCTATTCTTATATAGAAAATCCAGCGCTTTTATCACCACAACCATATGCTCCTTGTTGTAGCGCCTGCGGGGAATTGCTAATCTCATCAAATCCATATCCGCATATTTATTCTCACCGGTAATAGGATCCCGCCCCTTCAAACATGAACCTATCTCAACAGCTCTGACTCCTGATTCAATATATAAATACGCAGTTAAAGCCTGTGCTGGGAACTGGTCTTTAGGTATGATTCCTTTGTAGAATTTCCTCGCGTCGACAAATACAGCATGCCCTCCAATCGGCTCGACTATAGGAATTCCTCTTGATTTGAGACCTTCTCCCAAATAACGAACAAGACCTATTCTGTCCTGCAAATACTTTTCATCCGCACTTTCCTGAAGTCCCTGTGCCAAAGCTTCCATCATCATACCGCTCATGCCGCCGTAAGTTTTGAACCCCTCAAAGAGAATATTTGCATTTGCAAGATCTTCATAGAGTCTTTTATCACGAACAGCAATAAATCCGCCCATAGGAACAATTCCATCTTTCTTCGAGCTCATAGTACAGCCGTCAACGTAGCTGAACATTTCTTTGATAATTTCCCTAATAGACTTCTTGGTATAACCTCTTTCACGTTCTTTTATGAAGAACGCATTTTCAGCATAACGGGCCGCGTCAAAGAATAATCTCACACCATACTTTTTACAAATTTTGGAGACTTTTTGAATATTTGTCATAGAAACCGGCTGGCCTCCGCCCGAGTTGCAGGTAATAGTAATAATCACGTAAGGCACATGAATTCTCATATCTTTCCTGTCAAATTTCTTGAGAATACCAGCAAGAAATGTTTCTAGTTTTCTAGTAACCAGGTTGCCCTTGAAAGGATGAATAACATCTGACTTCTTCCCTTCACTAATCGTAATATCCACAGGACGGCCATGAGCGAACTGTATATGCTCAGCCGTTGTGTCAAAATGAGTATTGCCTGGAATGTAGACTTCCGGAACAAAATTTCCTCTTCCGTCAATAATCTCTTCAAATTTACTAAGTTCTGTCTCTCTGTTTGCTGCTTGCCGGACGGAGCTTAAGCGGAGTCTGGTCAGCTCTTTAGCTAACCTAGTTTGTTCTTTTCTAAAGGCTGGCGTGATGAGAATAGAATTGAGAACTTTCTCGGCTCCTCTTCCTTGATGTGTCGGGACAACATATTGAATCCCAATAATATCATTAATCGACTTCTTCAAATTGTAAAAACTGGAAGCGCCTGCATAAGCTTCATCACCCAGCATCATAGCCGCCAGCTGTTTGTCACTGATAGATCCGGTACCTGAATCAGTTAGAAGGTCTATTGCTATCCCATCTGCATCCATAGCAAATACGTTATACCCGGCTTTTTCTATTCTTTTCAATCTTTCACTTTTTGGTAGTGTTTCTAAACGAGTAACTACTTTTGAAGCATAAAGTGGACTCTGGTATGAAGAATCTCTGTCTTCTATGAGAAGTGCTGGAATCTTTGCCATGGTTGAAGAACTAATTTTAGATAGCTGTAAAACGGATTATATAACGAATAAATAACGTTGGGAAGCTGTTGTAGAATGCAGCCTGTCTGCTGCCAGGTAGGCCTCCGGCCACATAATCCTGTGTAGGCATTTGATTTATCAAATGTCTACTTTTGTGACCTCAGTAGGATATCCTGCACTATTGTTCTATCTGTCCCAATCATCCCATCTGAAACTTTGCCGATATTTTGAAGCGTGTTTTCGGCTCGTGTTTCAACTATGCCATTATCGCTTGGAACTTGAACACCGTCTAGTGCAAGAAGCGCACTTTCAATAGCACATCCAACTGATGCCGAAATTTTCAGTGCACAACCCTCTTTAGCACCGTCACAGATCATACCTGTAATGTTTGCACTCATATTCTTAATCGCATTTCTCACTTTTTCAATATTCCCTCCAAGATAATAAGTCAAACCTGCAGCGGAACCGATACCTGCCTTGATCGAACAGCCGCACATTGCGGACAGATTTCCGGAGTAGTACGCTATATAAGCAGTGATAAGATGGGCAACAGCAAGTGCCTCAATAAGCTTCTTTTTATTGTACTTCGTTCGCATCGCCGTAACTATTAGTGGTATCGTAGCAGAGATACCTTGATTTCCTGACTGAGCCGTACTCATAGCAGCTTTTCTAGCACCTCCCATCCGGGCATCACATGCTGCAGCTGCATACATCTTGCACTCTGTTATCAGCCCGTTCGCAAATATACCTTTTCTATATACCCTTTTAAGCGACTTACCAACCTTCAAGCCGTATCTTCCTGTCAAGCCTTCTTCTGCAAGCGCCATATTCATATCAATTCCTTCTTCCAGCCTTTTCTTGACAGAATCTGGAAGAGACTGAGCAAGACCTAAAATTCTGGAGATACTCATTCTGGACAGCTGCGACAGGTCTCTGTCCATATCTTCCTTCCTTTCTGAATTCTTTCTGTACAAAACTCTACCTGTTTGTGAGATAAACGTTACATTGTCAGGTTCGTGCTGCAGGCGGGCTTTTCCTTTAATCTTTTTATTCCCGAACTGAGCTGTGATTTCGACAACAATATCTAGATCTGACTTCCCGGTCCAGTTATCTACTACATCGACATCAAATTTTACTGATCTTATAAGCTGTTTTGCGGAAATATATTTACTGGAAGTGAGATCATCAAAAAGCGTGAGAATATTTGTCCTTTCGAAATTATCAAAATCGCAGAAAATGCCAAGTGCAGAAGCCATCTCAACTCCTTTCGCCTTTCTCTTGATAGACTTTGGCAGAGGGATATACACGGCTCGAGCATTTTTATAGACATTTCTATCCATATCCACCTTTACTTGTAGTATCTCGGGATCGGAAACATTCTTTTTATTGCTTGGATCTTTTCTCGAAGGGAAGAAATGAGGAGTTTTTTCTAGAATCGCACCAAAGGCAAGACTGGAAGCATAGCCAATTGCAACTATCTCCGTACAGCCTAGAGCGGGTTTAACCTGTTTTGCAAACAGTCTTTCTAAGTTCAGTTTATTTCCACTCAGATAATCAAGACAAAAAATTACAAGCCTAATGATATTAAAAACACAACCGCAAGTCAATCTTTATAGGCCAACTCTTGGGACTACCTCCTAACTAACTTATAGTGGATCTGATGTGCTCCAAATACACACTTAAACTCCAATCTTCCATAGAAGTTAACCTCCCTCAAGTATCCATCTGTACTTCTAATCTTCCAGCCTTTCTCCACAAATTCTCAAATATGCTCTTTTGAACTTTCACGATCTCAGGATTTTCTATCTCTACCCCAATAATTTCATTCTCATCCCAGAAGTTAACAGCATAAATGTTATTGTAAATATAGGTATCTCCAGAGATATAAAACTTCGGATCGGGTACTATTCTGATGTGATCTGTACTTTGCTGGTGAACTTCTCGCAGAGCCTTTTTAGCAGTCGGAAGAATTTTCTGATTTATCAAAACTTTATCTACTAAGTTCCTGCGCTTGAACTCCAAAACATATTTCTCGATAAATCCCTGTCCGACAACTTCACGACGCCCATATACAGAATAGCCAACTATACCTTTCTCTGCTCGCAGAGTATTCCATATCAGCTGCTTCATACCATCCAGACCCTTGTAGTAGCGGAGCTGAGTAATCGGAAGGTTTCTAACAGTACTTTTCAAAAACACCTTTAGACTCTCCAATGCTTCTTTGTTCGTGATAAATTCTTTCTCTTTATCTTGAATCAGATAATCCAGAGTTCCATGATCAACCGAACGGACCTTTTTTCCTCTATGATCAATAACCATTTCGATCAGCTTCTTATCAATAAGCCTCTCGCAAATGCGATAAACTGTTGAACGAGGTATTCCTGTCTGCTTGCTTAGCTCTGTAAAGTTCAGATCATCCTTTGCTACAAGCTCTTTGTAGACTGATGCTTCAGCCTGGTCAAGTCCGAGATCTTTTAGAATCTTGTCTAAATCAATTGTTGAAGCCATATCAAAAATATAATAATTAAATAGTTAAAGAGTAATCAACTTCAATCTATCCACAGTGTCCGCCACTCTGGCTATATTCTACTTGAATGTAACGGACAAGTAAACTTCCCTATACAACTATGTAGAGTTCCAGCTAGATAGCAAAACTGTCCACCAAATCGGTCGCTATATTTGCTACAATACTGATAAGGTGTAGAATGCCAGTTAAACCTTATGTTATATGTATTTAATTATGAAGAAAATCGTACCCGATTCTTTTACAGTTCCTATAGAATTTAAAAGTGGGGAATATCTCATCCGACAGATTAGAAAAGAGAATAACCCCAAAGATTTTGCCGCTGTAATAGCGAATTCAAAACTTATAGATAAGATCCGTGGAGGAAAACTGTGTCATACAAACTGGCCGCCTCCGGATTTCACACTCGATGATAATCTGAAAGATGTTCAAAGCTTTGAGAAGCAAGCTAGGGACAAAACCTCTTTTACTTATGTGATATGGGACAAACATGAAGAGAGTTATCTCGGATGTATCTATATATTCTCAATCGAAAAGATGTATCCTGAACTAAAAGATAAGTATGATATTGATTTTTCTATGTGGGTAGTGCAAGATATATATGAAGCAGGCAAATATCCTGAAGTATATAAACAAGTTTGGGAGTGGATAAAGAATGACTGGCCGTTTGATCCTAAAAGGGTATTTCATAGGAATTCTGAGAAAACGGGGAATATGTAATATGTAATAGTTAAAATGTTAAATTTGATAAAAAACGAAATAGTTTGAATACTAGTTATTAGGTAATTAGGTTATTTTAGAATTGAAAGTTGGTCATTTATTATTAATTATGAATTGGTCATTGGAAATTCAAGATGCAACTATTACACTATCAATAGATACTGAATTATCTATCAGGTAAATACACTATGCTTACAGCTCACAAAAAGCCCTTCCGCCTTTACTGGCGGGAGAATTATTCTGAAAAACCTAAAGCGGTAATAAACGCTATTAACAAGGCAGTTCAGATAAGTATGCAAAATATACATCTGTATCCGGGATGTCTTTACGATGAAGTCGTTGAACTCACAGCAAAAGAGAACAGGCTCAGTCCAAATCAAGTAATATTGGGCCACGGAGTAGAAGGGCTCACTCACAAAATAGCAGAGGTCTTTCTAGATAAAAACAAATCCGGTGGAATATTTGAACCATCATACTTTGTTTTCAACAATAACCTAGCCAGAACCAAGTCAGTCAAATATCCCATCCGATACGATCAAAAAGTCGAATTCTCAAAGTTTCTGGAGCAGATGCTTGATACGGATGTGTTCTTCCTGGCAAGTCCAAATACAGAAACAGGTGATTATCTTCTGAATAAAAAACAGATCGAAGAATTTGTCAAAAATTACAAAGGAATACTTATAGTCGATGAATGTTACTACGGTATCGGAAACTTGACAGTTCTAAACCTCCTCAAAAAGTATGATAATCTAATAATATTGCGGAGTATCACAAAGCTTATGGGCATGGGAAGCCTGCGGCTCGGGTACGCGATGTCGAGTCCGGAAATTATTAATCGTATAAACTACAATTTCAGAGAAATAGAGCTGGATCCAATTAACAGCTTTTCGCTGAATATTTTCAAGAAGACTTACAAATACTACGACATACTGGCACGGAATCTGCTAAGCTTCAAGGAGCAATTCTTCGCGTTCGTAAGTGAAGAATTCCCAGATCATAAAATCTACAAAAATGTTACTAACTTCGTTTTCCTAGACAAAGGCAACTGTAAAGTTCCTACCTTTGAAATATTAAATTCTCTAAGTCAGCATGGATATGTTTATTCTGAAAAACCGTTGACAGATAACAGCACTCTGCATTTTCCTGAACTGATTGAGCTGACTCCACCGCCGAGGGAGTATTGGAAGGATTATGTTGAGACATTAAAAAAGGTACTTAGTGAAAAGTAGCTGTTGAAAATCCATGTAAAATGACGGACTACCTGCCAGAGGCAGGCAAGCGGAATACAGACTATCTGTCTTCGTTCCTCATTATATTCGGAGCTACGACAGGCAGGCGGATTACACTAATGTTGATCGTTTAACGAACAGTTTAAGCTTTTAAACCGGAAATACTAGAATATCCTAATAACTTAATTACTTGATTACATAGTTACCTAGTTACTTACAACTTCACTACTTAACTTTTTAACACCAAGTCGCGGGCTGACTTGAACCCAAATTTAAATTATTAACAGCCCAAGGCGCGGGTTCAATGTCTCCCGACTTGAACCCAGATTTAAATTATTAACAACTTTCCATGATAAAACTTCCAACCACTCCAGCTCTGGACAAAGACAAACTCGTCGAACAGATTAAAGACAAGTTCCTGAACCTGAAACAATATAAATATAAAAGAATATTGGCAGGGTTTCTTGATGAAAATGGTAATTATCTTGGCGACAACTTCTTTGAAACAACATTTAAGTTTCAAGATCCAAAGCCGCCTGTTGTTTATGAAATAAGCGGCCCCTTTGATTCCGTGAGTAATAAGTTCGCAGGAATTGCAAGGGTTTTCTATGAGGCAGAGTTAATGTTTGAATATGACCATGTAGGTGGGATCAATCAGCGAACTGCTGCTATGACCTTAGCGTATCTACTGGAGTTAAAACACAAAGTTCAAAATATTCTCATTTTCGGTCCTGGAAAAGTCAGTACGCAAGTCGTAGATTATCTCAAACATTTCAACAAAGACCTTGCTAAGATCGATTACGTACACTACGAAAAGCTGAA
>JAHIVN010000036.1 GCA_018816645.1 Patescibacteria group bacterium
TATGGGTAAGAAAAAAGTAGAAATCATGGAGAAGGAAAAGGTGAAGTTTATAGAGGGAAGTATGAAGAAAGGTATCCCAAAAAAGATCGCCGAGAAAATATTTTCATTTATTGAACCCTTTGCTGATTATGGTTTCAATAAATCGCATGCTGCTTGTTATGCTCTGATTTCGTATCAAACAGCCTATCTCAAGGCCCACTATCCTGTTGAATTTATGGCAGGGCTTCTACAGACAGATCTCGAGGTGAGTGATAAGATAACACGGGATGTTTTAGAAGCTGATAGAATGGGAATCAAGGTGCTTCCGCCGAATGTCAATAAAAGCGGTGTTGGATTTGTTATCGAAGAAGGAAATAAAATACGTTTTGGGCTGGCCGCAGTAAAGAATGTCAGTACCAAAATTGTACAGAAGATCGCAGAAGAAAGAGAGAAAAAGGGGAAATACAACAACCTGGATGAACTTGTAGAAAGAGTCGGTAGTGCAAATCTAAGTAAAAAGGTTCTCGAGTGCCTCATAAAAGTCGGAGCAATGTACCAGTTTGGTTCCAGGAGAGCACTTCTCGAGATTATGCCAACCATAATTGACAGATCGTCTAGACTCGAAAAGAAGTCACAGGGAGGACAATCGGGCCTTTTCGATGTAGCTGGCATATCTACGAAGCTTCAGGTGACTCCTTTACCAGAGGTAGAAGAAGAAGGTGATCAAGAAAAACTCGCTTGGGAAAAGGAGCTAGTAGGCACTTATCTGAGTACACATCCGCTAAAAAAGTATAGAAAATATTACGGAGATGAGATTCTTTCTGTTCCAGAGGTAAAGAAAAAGGGTGAAAACAAGATGGTGAAGGTAGGCGGAATCATATCAAACAAGAGAGAAATAATTACAAGGAATGGTAATAAGCCAATGGCATTTCTGAGGATTGAGTGCTTTGAGGATGATATCGAGGCTGTTGTTTTTAACGGAGTCTATGAGAAGTATAAAGATAAACTAGTCACTGATAAGCCTCTTGTTTTCATAGGAAAGACTTCACATCGCGAAGGGCGAATCTCTGTTATTGTCGATGAGCTGAAAAGCTTCAGCAGCTATGTACCATCAATTACAAATGGGAAAGATACCATAACTCTGGATATCTCAAAAGAAAAGAATCCGCTAAAGCTCAAAATACTCAGACAGATGATTGTAGATAATCCTGGAAATTACAAACTGCTGATTTATTATTCTGACAAGGATGGCAAAAAGCAAAAGAAGTTATTAAAAAGAAAGATCAGCCTCAATGGATCTATCAAGAATTTGATTGAAGAGTATCTACTAAAGGATAAGAAAAATTAGTTTAGTCCAAGGGTTGAAGGTGGTCCCATAATTATAATTGCATTTTGGTTCCAAGCTCCAGCAGTCAATGTTGGAGAAAAGGGGAAAAGGAATTGGAGATTGTGAACGTAGTAGTGATATGCTTTCGGGGCGGAGTTGAATGTTTCGTAGGCAGCATGAATCCGTAGTCTCAGTTCTTGGACATTTGTGGTTAGAAATCTTCTGGCGTCTTCTACAGCAATTCGAGTAAATTCTTCAATTCTACCTGGTTGTATTTTGCTGCCTAGTATGGGAAGTAAAACACTTTTAAAGTTCTCTGTTTCAGAAAAGATGTCGGTTGAGAAATTATAAGAAAAGCTGAAAAGTGCTCTTAGAAAGACATAAAGAAAAAAATAAAAGCTTCTTCAGGTGTTATATCTGCCTGTAGATCTGGGTGTAGTTCTTCGAAACATCTTGCTTTTACGGAAAGAAAATATCTTATAAAATGAGGTCTTTGACAAATGGACAACACTATAGGATTCAGCGCTTCTGGAACTTGAGAAAGGACTGTTTCTATAATTAGAGGGTTCAAGGTTGTTTGTGTTGGCTCAACTTCTATTTTTTCATTATATCAATCTGAAAAGGGTATTTCCAAATGAAGGCAAATTCCTTCAAGCTCTCTTGTTGAATTTAACAAAACCGAGAATTGTGATATCATAAGCCAGATTCCATAAACAATGATTATCTTTATCACAATCATAAAAATATTGTCAGCGACTTTAAAGCTATTTAAGCTGGGTGGCGGCACATCTCTACCCGGACTTGCTATCGAGAAGTATTTCCCGTCTTTTCTGAAAAACGTTTTTTCACAGTATAAAAAGGTAATCTTTATCACAGGAACTAACGGCAAAACTACTACTCAAAGATTTCTCAAGCATCTACTCGAAGCTCAGGGTATCAAGACTGTCTCAAACTCCAGTGGTGCTAACCTATTGAGAGGCATAGCAACATCAGTCATTAATGATACCGATTTCTCCGGCAAAGTAAGGAGTGATGCAGCTGTGATTGAAGTTGAAGAGGCCACGATGCCTATTCTGACTAAATATGCTAAACCCGATCTCATTGTTGTAACTAACCTTTTCCGTGACCAGCTGGATGCTTATGGAGAAGTCATCAAGACTAGGAGCTATATTAAAGATGCAATTTCAAATTGTTCGAAGGCGAAACTGATACTCAATGGTGACGATGAAAATGTGAAATCTCTTAGGAATGGTTTATCAAATAAAACTGTTTATTTTTATATCCGTGACAGCAGGAAGGATGAGATTTTCTTTGAACCGATATATGTCAAAAGCAGGAAAGTAGCAATAACTCAGACAGTGTATGCAAAGAATCTACAAAAGCAAAAAGACATGTCGTTTGAATTCGATGTATTTGGTCTAAGAAAAGTTGTCAGAAACTTGAGGTTTGCAGTTCCAGGTATTCAGAATATTTATAGTGCATTGGCCGCTCTGTGTACGGCAGAAAGTATGAAACATTTATCTGAAAAAAAACTTAAGCCTCTATTTGCAAACTTCAGACCTGCTTTCGGAAGAGGAGAACTAGTTTCAATTGGTAATAAGAAAATTCAATTGCTTTTGATCAAGAATCCTGCCAGCTTTACAGCAAATATAAATATGCTAAAAAGCATATCTCGTCTCAATCTTTTGATAATAATTAACGATAACATTGCCGATGGGAGAGATGTGAGCTGGTTATGGGATACTAGGATAGAAATACTGGCCAAAGCAAATATTTCATCTATCACAGTGAGCGGGATAAGAGCTCATGATATGACTCTCAGACTGAAATATGCACTGATAAAGCCAATGAATCTTGAAGTCGACACAAATATCTCCAAAGCTTTGGATGTTGCATTGTCAAAGACTCCTGATCACGAAACACTTTTCATATTGCCGACGTATACAGCTATGTTCGAAGTTAGAGATTCTATAGGAAATATAGTTAAAATTAAGGAATTTTGGAAATGATGAAGCAGAAATACAGATTGACAATAACACATTTGTATCCTGAACTGCTGAACCTGTATGGAGATCAGGGAAATATTATTGCACTGAGGCAGCGTTGTGAATGGCGTGATATTCAGGTGACGATAAAGGAAGTCAAACTTGGCGAACAGCTATCACTTAGATCAGATATATTTTTCATAGGTGGTGGGCAGGATCAAGATGAGTACAGGGTCTATAAAGAGCTCCTCAAACAGAAGACTATTATCGTAGATGCTATTGAGAAGGGCCGTGTTTTTCTTGCAGTTTGTGCAGGATTCCAGCTGTTTGGAAAGAAGTTTTTATCCGGAAAGGGAGAAGAGATTCCCGGCCTTGGAATAATCGATTCGGAGACTATAGCTCCAGGGGACGCAGTAAGTATGAGATGTCTGGGAAATATTGTCACAAAAATTAATAAAGATGCTATGGATATTGACGCTGTGTCAATAGACACTCTAGTTGGTTTTGAAAATCATATCGGCCAGACTTATCTTGGCAAGAATGTAGTTCCGTTAGGGTATGTGCTGAAAGGCAAAGGGAATAATGCAAAGGAGGGAATCGAAGGAGCGGTTTATAAGAATGTTTTCTGCTCATATATGCATGGTTCGTTGCTTCCAAAAAACCCGCATCTTGCTGATCTCTTGATTTTTAAAGCTCTCAAGAATAAGTATGGGAATAGGGTTAAACTGAAGAAATTGAATGATAAAGAGGAATTAGAAGCGCACAAGGCGATGTTGGAGATGATGGGGGTCAGAGGCTAACAACTGTTAAGCAATTGTGTAATAATAGTCATACAATCGTTATACTACTGTATTTAATCCGCCTACAAGGCAGAAAAATGGATATAAAGCATAAAAAGGAGTTAGGGCAGAATTTTCTGACGGACAGATCATTTGCTCTGAAAATAATCGAAGCAGCTGACCTGTCAAAAGATGATGTTGTTCTGGAAGTTGGGCCGGGAGCAGGTGTTCTGACGCAGTATCTTGCAAATGAAGTAGGAAAACTTGTAGCTGTAGAATACGATGAGCGCTTTGTACACATGCTCAAAAATAGATTTCAGGATGAAGAAAATGTAAAAATCATGGGGAAAGATATCATGACTTTAGACGTTAGTCGTGAACTTGCCGGAGTGAAAAGCTATAAACTGATTGGCTCTCTTCCATACAACATTTCCAAACTCATAATCAGAAAGTTTCTGAAAATGGAATTTCGGCCAGATACTATCACAGTGCTCATTCAAAAAGAGGTAGCAGAAGATTACTGTGCAAAAGTGCCAAAGGGGACATTCTTGTCAAACTATGTTCAGATATTTGGAAGTGCAAAGTACATAGGAACTGTTCCAAAAGAGGTATTCAGTCCTATGCCAAAGGTTGACGGGGGGATAATAAAAATCTCGAATCTCCCAGCCAAAGGCTGGCCCGCCTCTGGCGGGAAATCTCAAACGCCAAATATAAGTAAATTCATAAAGTTTCTTAGATCCGCTTTTCTGAATCCACGGAAGAAGTTGATCAAGAATCTGAGTTCAATATATAGAATAGAAAAGTCAGCGCTTACTAAGATTTTCAAAGAATTTCACATCAGTGAGAATGCTAGAGGGAGTAATCTCACGTTTGATCAGTGGAAGAAATTATTCAGCAGGATAGTAGGTCCGTGATTAATCAAGGGTAGACAGTGAGCTTTATATTTTGTTATCAAAATATGCAGGTTAAGAAAATTCTAGAACGGTTAAAGCGGGAGTATCCGGGCAAGACGATAATTGAGAATAAGAATGCAAAAGGTATAACAACGGAGATAATTTGTGAGATTGAATCGACTGCAGATCATGCTGATTACAGTGTAGCCATTGCCGTTATTGATTACTCTACGATTCATTGCCATAATGTTATCACCGAAACATATGAAGTAGTAAAAGGCTCTCTGAAGATTTTTAAGGGAAGTAAAGAATATACTTTGTCGAAAGGTCAAAATATAGCCATTAAACCGGGAGAGATTCATTCAAATTTAGGGAGTGAAACCTGGGTAAAGGTTACTTCAAAACCGGGCTGGTTTATAGAGGACTATATAAATCTCGAGACCTTACTCAAGAAATACGTGCCTATGAAATAACTCGTTACCAATTCCCAAATCCCATTGACCAAACAAAAGCCAATACTCATTTTCCAAGTTTAATTTTGAGTCAGAGAAGATATAAATGCCTACGAATCAATTTCACCTAATCTGCTTTTTTTTCCGAGACAGGATAAGCGATACAGTAAACGTGATAAGGATAGTAAGTATCGCGAGCATGACAAAGTAACCAACTGTTGACTTGATTTCCTCTGCCTCAACAGCCCTGTAGGTCATCCAGAAGCTGAAGATCGTCCAAGGCTTCATAAATACAAGCGTAATAAGTACGTATGAAGAAAATTTCATGTTTGTAAAGCCGGCAGCATAGGAAATATAATCTGCAGCTGGACCTCCAATAATCCTCAAAAAAATCAGTACTTTTCTGCCGATTACTTGTGAGAAGGAGTCGATTTCTTTGATGCCTTTTTCGCCTACTAACTTTCTGACAACAGGTCGTCCCCATATACGAGCAATCCAGAAATTAGCTGAATGGCCGATAATGTTTGCAATTGATATGTATAGCAGACTCGGGAAAAATCCAAATAACTTGATGCTGGCGATCCAGAATGGTGTTACAACAAGAGGACTAAGAACTATAGAAGCTATGCATAAAATCACAAGAATGATAGGAGAAAGAATACCAAATGATGAGACCCAGGATTGAGCTTCTTCAACTGAAATATTATTGCTGAGAATCCCAAGTACAATTAATATAGTAAGAATTATAAGGATTGTTCCAGCAAACTTTATCCTTTTAAATAGTTTTGAGTCCATGTTTTATCATTCTCTGCCAAAAGGTTATACCACATATTTTTGTAACTGAACATGTCTATTGTTGAAATACTGAAAAAAGTGTAACATAGTGTGTCTATATTATATATCTAAATTTATCCAAGCGTTCTATGCCTATATCAAGCTTTAAAAATCAGCTTACTGCCATTGTAGTAGTTTTTCTTATCTGTGCAACTATCCTAGGCTCTACACTTATCGTCAAGGGCACCAAATTCTACATAAAGAATATAGGCACAGGTGTAACAGATGAAGGAGAGATACTCAATTCAATTTCAGTAACTGGAGATGGCAAGGTCTATGCAAAGCCGGATATGGTAGAGTTCAATGTAAGTATTTCAGAACTCAAGCCGACAAGCAAAGAAGCTCTAAGTGCAGTAAACGAGAAGATAGCTTCAATCAAAAAGAAGTTGAAAGATGGTGGAGTAAAGGATGAAGACATCAAGACACAAAACTTGACTCTTGCACCTGAATACGACTATCGCAATGGGCAGAGCTACCTAGAGGGTCAAAGAGCTACACAGGCTCTAAACGTTACATTGAAGAAAATCGATGAAAAGGCTGAGAAAGTAGCAAATATCATTGACAGTGTTTCGGAGATCGATAATGTCTATATCGGCTGGATACGGTTTGATATAGAGGAAAAAGGTGACTACTTCACACAGGCGAGAGAATTGGCTTTTGGAAAGGCAAAACAGAAAGCTGGTGAGTTAGCTGATATGGCAGAGGTTGAGCTTTTAGATCCACTATCAATATCTGATGCTTCTATTGATTATGCTTCTCAGTATACACAACAGAACGTGGCACGATCATTTGAGAGCGCTGATGAAGTACAGACAGAGATATCGACCGGTCAGCTTGAGATTTCTATCCGCCTCAATGTGAAGTTTGGCATAGGATAAGACCGGAAGTGGCTACAAAATAACATAGTTGGATAGTTACATAGTAAGTTGCTAAATTCTTTTTTGAATATTTAGATAGTTTAGGAGTAGTAGCTTTGAATCCCACGTTTTATTTGATATCCTTGGGGAGTGTTAGTAATTAGAGAAGTAGATAGCTAGATAGTCAGGTAGTCAAGCAACTATGTAATAAATTTCTTACTAATTTCTATCATTCTATCAAACAATTTTGCCATAAATCTATATAACCATTTAACTTTTCACTCATTCTTTGTTTAAAATACTTTTATCACAAAACAAAAGACGTGTCGGAGTTCTGAAAACACAGCACGGAGACATACGTACTCCAGCATTTCTTCCGGATGCGACTTATGGTGCGGTGAAGACTCTCTCATTTGAAGATGTGAGTAAAGCTGGAATTGAACAGATCTTGACCACTACGCTTCATATGAGCATCAAACCAGGAGACGGCTATATCAAGAGAATGGGAGGCCTTCACAATTTCCTAAATTGGCAGAGACCGATTCTTACAGACAGCGGAGGCTGGCAGGTATTCTCTTTGATTCATCAATCCGGAAACGGGAAAGTTAGCGAAGAAGGAGCTGAATTTATCATGCCTACTGATGGGAAGAAGCATCTTTTGACACCAGAAGAGTCAATTAACATTCAGGCAAACCTGAGATCAGATATCTTTGTTGTTCTAGATGATCCGATCATCGGAAGTGCTACAATGAAGGAGAATAAACGGGCCGTTGATTTAACGATTGAGTGGGCGAAGCGTGCGAAGGCTGCGTTTTTTAAGCGGTACCAGCTGAATGATGAGAAGTTTGATAGTCCTGAAAAATACAAACGTCCACTGCTCTTCTCCGTTATACAAGGCGGAAATTACAAAGAACTCCGAGAGAAGTGTTCTGCAGCTTTGATAGAAATCGGGTTTGATGGCTATGGTTATGGAGGAATTCTTCTCAAAGATGACAGAAAAACTACCAGGGAAATGCTTGCTCATTTCGCCCAACTTGTTCCTGAGGACAAGGTTCGATACGGTATGGGGGTAGGCAAGCCGGATGATGTACGGTTTTGCGTTGAAGAAGGCTTTGATCTGTTTGACTGTGTAGTCCCGACTAGGAATGGAAGGCATGGATACTGTTATACTTCATTCGGAGGCATAAATCTGAAAAGCAGTAAATATAGATACGATAACAGACAGATAGATCGTGAATGTGACTGTGAAGCCTGCAAGATCCGTGACAGAAGACCAGGCGCCTCCAGGGCATATCTGCATAACCTTTTCAAGGCAAAGGAGATTTCGTGTATGCGTCTGTGCAGTATTCACAATCTGAGGTATTACTCTACGTTGCTCAAAGAATATAAGCGGGGTTGAATCTTTACTAGGAGTTTAACTCTGAGTCTCTTTAAACCTATATTTCCGCTTATCTGCCCCAATTTGAAGAGGAGAAGATTTTTGAGAACATTTCTTGTCAATCGTTGTTCGATGATTTTATCTATCATGACTAGACTATATATACATTTCTCTCCATAAAGGTCGGTTAATCTTTGTACTAAAAGTAGAATATTCTCGGGACCATAATTGTTTTGATTTGACTGGGAAATATCGAGTTGTTGGATGTTTAAACTAGGTCTTGTGCTTGTTGATTCAATTTCATCCGGATGCAGCAGCAGATATTCTAATGCAACTCGTGTATGTGAATGCGAGTCAATCTCAGAACCAGGCTTGTCGATTTGCGTAGATACTTGTATTGCCTGAGTTATAGAACCATCAGCTGAAATCTGGAACCAAGTGTTTACTGAATATATAACGTCATTGCTTTGCTTTTCTCTTGTTGTGACAAGCAACTCATATCCTGACGATGAGATAACGAGCTCTCCGCTCACTACTGAGCTTAAGTTGCATGGTAAAGCTTCTGTACCCCGAAGAGCGACTAGTAAAGACCCAGAGGCAGCAAGAGTTATAAATAAATCATAAGGTGAACGACTTAAGATCCTGTTTCCAAATGTAATTGTTGTAGGTTCGAGAAATTCTATTTCCATAGCTATCTATTATGTTCTGATCTGATTATATCATCCTAGAGGCCAGGCACATATGAACAATTAATATGATCAAGATAGAATTGGAGGTCTGTCAACGCATTATGCAGTAAACTAAGTGCTAGATAAAATAATTGATAGGCCTATCTGCACATTTTGTAGAAACTCTTTTAGGAAAAAGGTTTATTTTGAATGCAAAACATGTGAAAGGCAAGTTCATGGTACGATCACATGCAGTGTATATATCCTTTGTACATTATATATTGATTTTATATACATCCTCTATATAATCATTATTGTGTTGAGCGTGGGCAGCTCAGAGAACTAATGTAAGAAATTTGCAGATACTTGTGTTACTGAGCAGGTATTTGAGAAATAAATTATTACATTAGCCATTGATGAGTTTAGTAGCTTATGAAATTTCGAGTAGACATGGATGGGAAGTATTTGGACCAAATAGTTGTGGAAGCCAAGTAGTGATGAAGGAACTTTGGCCTGCAATCCATTCAGTAGATTGTCACGGTGGACTCAATGGACACAGATTTGGTCATGTAGGTTTTGAAACTGGCTTTTATCGTCACGATGGACAAATGTCTGATACTCAGCGACCTGGCAACCAACCAAGAAATTATGTTCCTACACTTCGTACATATGCTGAAGATCAAGCAGGCTTTAAATGGGAAAGCTTAGGAGTATTGCCTTGGAGTCAAGGTGCCGTTTTGGTAGAGGAAACAATGCTCGCTGTTGAAACTGGTGACAGTAGAGCTGTTCCTATTCTTATGACTTGTAATTTAGTAGTTCCTGATAGAGACGGAAAGCCTATTGCTGTGAATGGTAGACTAAAAACTGAAAAAGACCCTGCTGGGGAAGTTCAATTATGGATCTTGAAGGAGAGCTGAGCCTTGATTGGACTACCTGAAGTTGATATACTGTAGTAATGTACATCATTAAAGGCAAGAAAATTGATAGAATCCTAAAGCACGAATTTTGATGATTGATTCAAAACTATATCGTTCCACAGTGTGAGTATTCTCCTGTAGATATTATTGAAATGTTACAAAAGACACGAGCGTAAAAGTAGCATGATCACGAAGGTAGCTGGTAACCAGATACCAGATACCAGATACCAGATACATAGTTCTTTCATCTGATTGCTGTTAAAATGTGTTATGACTAGTTTCAATCTCAAATCAAAAGGTGTAATCGTTGATATAGGGAGTGGTGATGGTAAATTCGCATATAAACTTGCGAAAAAGAATCCGGAGAAATTTGTTATAGGTGTAGATTCAAGCACAAAACCGCTTGCTGACGTATCCCGGCGAATATATAGAAAACCTCAGAAAGGCGGACTTCCAAATGTATTGTTTATCCGATCAGCAGTTGAGTATCTGCCAGAAGATCTAACAGCTGTGGCAAATCAGGTTTTTGTAAATTTCCCTTGGGGAAGCCTGCTTGCAGGAATAGTAAATGTAGATGAAAGGATATGGGAAAACATCAAGAGGATCTGCAAGAAAGGTGCAAATATTGACATAGTATTTGGCTATGATGGGCTGAAAGACAAAACTGAAGTCGATCGACTGAATTTACCTCAACTGAGTAAGAATTACATTTATAATATTCTTCCAAAAAAATTGTTTGAAATGGGGATGGACACTGTTAGGATACAAAAACTATATAGCTCTCTTTTGAAAACCTACCCCAGCTCCTGGGCCAAGAAGCTTGGGTTTTCCGACGGTAGGAGCTGTTACCATATGCGAGTTAAAGTGCTTTAGCATGATAGGCTAGATATTCTATACACGGTTCTATATACATGATATAATCGACCGATAGTAAGTTAGTAAAGTTATGGAATCGGAAGGTACGCGTCACAATTATGATGTAGCTGCAACAGCACAAGTGCTTCAGGTCTTAGGTGTTGTTGGAAGTCCTGACGCAGCGAGAAATCTTGTGGCAAGTGAAGAATTGGTTATTGGAGCTGGAAGTGTACAGGATTGTGTTGAAGCAGCAAGGGCTCTATGGTATCTTGCTGTTCGGATGTACTCTGATGGTAACGGTGGTTGGTCGGGACAAGCGTGTGATATCACACTGAATGTTTCTGGTAATGGAAGTGGCGTAGCAGATATTATTACTGTGAATTCAAGTAACTTGCAGTTTGCAGTTAGTGTGACTGGGAATGGAAGAAGTCGAGAGGGTGTCACAGTAACTGAGCAGTTGAGAAGACAGGTTTGCCGGATAGGTGGAGTACTACTTCAGCCAGGAGATATCCTGCCTGTTGAACAAGTTCGATTGCCTGAGCAATCACGTCGCAAGTTGGTTGAAGACATACAGCTCAGAACCACTCATACAAGACATACTAATAGGAATAGCCTCGTTAGACCGCCAACTGTGAGAATGGGAGGAGTGTGCCCCGTGGATTTAGTGCCGGGTATTTCAGATCAAAATCGAAGATACAAGAGATATTAGCCATATATTCCAAATCTTCCTACTTACTTTCACATACCAACTTTGAAATTTATGTTATAATTTGGTTTAAATAACTATTTATAATATAAAATTGATCGAAGAGTGTATAATTGTTGATGATGCAACGAGTTATGCTGAGGCTATGGCCCAACTTAGTGGAAGTAGGACTGTCGATATTCTTGACCGGGTGTTGACCAGACAGCAAATTGTAACAAACATAAAACTTTTCTATGATAGATTTCGTCCTCTGTCTACTCATCAGATAGAATTAACTCTTGCAAGTGGACGGGCCTATGTTTTTGAAGGAGATGTAGCTGAAGACAGAACTCAACGTTTGAGAAAATGGTTGCTAGCAGAAGCTCCTGTTGATCATAATGAAGAGCGATTTGCACGTGCTGATGCAGCTGTGATGTTGATCAGGGATGTGTTAAACATGATTCTAGATGATGACCACTTCATCACATTTGTACCAGATAATATCAGGATTACAGATGGAAGTATAAAGGGTGGTAATCTACTCCTGGTGAAGCAGATAGGAGATACTTATTATCCGATCCTTCTGCTAGATGTAACTATGCAATCACAAGATCACTCGAAAAAGGAACACAGTATCAATACAATATTAGGTGTCCCTGTAATCGTACTGTCTTTACATGATTTTGAATTTATTCTGCCTGAAGGTGCTTATACTATGGTTGAATATCTTGAGGATGTTATACGATTATATGTTGCAACTGGACAGTATGATACTGAGAATCCTATGAAAGTATTTCCTCCTGCTGATAGAGAATATTTCAGAGGTACTCTGATAAATCTAATTGGTAGTGGTATTTCTTCGTTAAGAAGTACTTACCCATTTAAGCAATATGAGAATTTACATGAATATTTAGATGAAATTAGCTGCATATTGAGTTAAAACTAAATATATATGAACTTTAACCTCAAATCAAAATACAAACCATCGGGAGATCAGCCGCAAGCGATCGAACTTTTAACTAAAGGCATAGAGGCTGACATTAATCATCAAACACTGCTTGGTGTGACCGGCTCGGGCAAGACATTTACCATGGCATCGGTAATTCAAAACGTTCAGAAACCCACTCTTATTATTTCTCATAATAAAACTCTAGCAGCTCAATTATACGGCGAATTTAAGACATACTTTCCAGATAATGCAGTAAGCTACTTTGTTTCTTATTACGATTATTATCAACCGGAAGCGTATGTGCCCAAGCGGGACATGTATATCGAAAAAGAAGCAGACATCAATGAAAGCATCGAAAGATACAGAAGTTCTGCTACTCAGTCATTGCTTACGCGTAAAGATGTTGTGATTGTGGCTTCGGTTTCATGTATCTACGGTCTTGGAAACCCGCAAGATTACATGGATTTGAGCAGAAAGATTGTTGTAAATGAGAACTACAGCAGAAATAAACTTATCCGTCACTTGGGAGACCTGCAGTACGAAAGAAGCGAGTATGACTTCTATTCAGGTCAATTCCGAGTCAGAGGAGATACGATAGATGTTTATACAGCCGCTGATGAAACTGCTGTTCGTGTAGAATTCTTCGGTAATGAGGTCGAAGCGCTCAAGGTGATAAATCCTGTCAGCGGAGAAGTTTTGGATACTCCCAAAGAAATTACTATTTTCCCAGCGAAGCAATTTGTTACACCATACGAAGCACTTATCGCTGCTATCCCGCAAATAGAAAATGACTTGAAAGAAAGAATTAAGTTCTTCAAAAAACAGGGTCGTGATCTTGAGGCTCATAGAATCGAACAGCGGGTCAATTATGATATCGAGATGCTAAGGGAAACTGGCTATTGTTCGGGTATTGAGAATTATTCCAGATACATAGAGAATCGCAAACCCGGATCGCCTCCCTCTACCCTGCTCGACTACTATCCTGATGACTGGCTTCTGTTCTTTGACGAGTCTCACATGACTATTCCGCAGATTCGTGGAATGTACAACGGCGACAGAGCGAGAAAGGAGATCCTTGTAGATTACGGTTTCCGGCTGACAAGCGCATTAGATAACAGACCTTTGCAGTTTGCCGAATTTAAGAAAAGAATAAATCAGGCTGTATATGTAAGTGCAACACCAAGTGAATATGAAATCAAAAAATCTCAAAATTCTCCGCCAAAGGCAGACCATGCCGATCGGCACGCAAGCCAGCCTCTGGCTGGAAATCTCAAATCTCAAAATTTGGGTGGGATAATCGAACAGCTTATACGTCCAACAGGTTTGCTTGATCCACGCATTGAGATACGGCCGTCAGAAACTGATAAAAAAGAGACCTTGGTCAAGGAACTGGAAAGTAATAATCTGAAGAGACAGGCAAATGTACTAAAGAAAAGGAAATGTTTGAATCAGATAGATGATCTGATTGGTGAAATTAAATCAGTTACTTCATCAGGAAATCGGGCTCTAGTGACAACTCTTACCAAAAGAATGGCAGAGGATCTGTCTGCATACCTCAAAGATATCGGAATCAAAGTGCAATATCTACACAGCGAGATAGATACTGTTGAACGTGTAGAGATTCTCCGCGACTTGAGACTCGGGAAGTATGATGTTGTTGTGGGTATAAATCTACTGAGAGAAGGGCTGGATCTTCCAGAAGTTGCCTTAGTTGCAATCCTTGACGCGGATAAAGAAGGATTCCTGAGGAGCGATGTTAGTCTCATCCAAACAATCGGACGTGCTGCCAGACACAAAGATGGCTACGTCATCATGTATGCGGATAAAGTTACCGGAAGTATGAAAAGAGCTGTTCTGGAGACCAAGAGAAGAAGAAAAGTACAGGAAAAGTATAATGAAAAACACAATATTACTCCAACATCCATCACAAAGGAGATCAAAGATCAGCTGGAACGGCTTGATGACAAGCAGGATGAGAAGAAAACCGACGAAGACTTGCACAAAAGGGTAGAATCCTTCCCGGCTCTGAATCCCAAAGAAAGAAAGAAACTTCTAAATGATCTTGAAGTACAAATGCTGCTTTATAGCGATATGCTAGAGTTTGAGAAGGCAGCTGAGCTCCGGGATTTGATAAAAGATTTGAAAGGAAAATAGTTGATTAGAGAATTAGTTAAATAGATAATCAGACAATCAAGTTACTATCTAGCTATTCAACCATCTAGTCTTCCCTTTCAAGGAGATCTACCACTTACCAGACTACATTACTCTCTCTGCTGTTACGATGAGGCGTTTCTCGTCAGTTCCCAAGGGTGTACAAGTAATCAGCTTGATAATTGAACTTTCTGATTTCTCTGTAATGATGCTGTCAACTTTATCCGGATCTACAACATCTACATTTACAACTTTGTATTCAAGCCACGTTCCATCTTTTAATTTAACTTCTAAGCGGTCATCAACTTTCACCATATCCAAATTGTAAAACGTATTTTTATTCGGGGGGAGGTGATATCTCCTATGACCGAAGATAGCGCTGATCCCTATTTCACCCGGCTCTATTGATATGGGATGATTCCAGAAACCCTGCCGTAGCAAAGATTCTCCATCTGTACCGTATACGATCTCTCCCTCTATGTCTGCCGAAGGGATCGATAGCCAGGACGCTGGGTTTTCCTTTTGTGTAACTTTTGCTTTCTTTCCTTCGTTTATAATAGTAGAGGTCAGTAATTCATCTTCGCCAGCAGGGATTTCGAAGTTGTAATTATCGTCTTTCTCGTCTGATTTAGGAAAGAAGTTCGTGATCTGCTCTTTTATTTCATTAGGTTCAAAGCCCCATATAGCTAGGATACCGATAACAGGAATTGAGAATACTAGCAGACATCCGATTGTTGCAAAAAGAAGTTTTATTGGATTGAAGTTCTCATTCATTTTTAAATTATTACATTATTTACGATAAATTTACAAGAATCCGCTTACTTGACATTATATTTACAATATGTAGAATTATATCAGAATTGCCCCATAGTTTGAAATGAACCTAATCATTTGGTATAATGTTATTACTTAAATTCATTTCTTTTATCAATGAATACTGGAGTTAAGTTACCTGTTTTTATGCAGAAATTTCTGAATGTATATTCAGTATTTATCCTTGGGATGGGGTTTATAGTTATTGTTCTCGTAAACAGCCCTTATATGAGATCACTGGTAGGAAAGGTGGATGCTTCGGCGCCCTATGGCCCCGGTCAGGTTGTTAATGCCTGCGGAAAAGATCAAAGCGACATTGTCCCAGGTTCTTCTTGGTGGGATGGCTGCGGGAAAGGGGATATTCAACTTACTCTTGATCCAGCATATGATAAGTTTGCATGTAGTATGAATGAATGTGGGTCCAATGGTTGTCTTGGTATCAACTGGGGGAGAAAAGAAGACTGTAAGCTTCAGCCACCTCCAAGTGATCCAAATTGGTTTATAAAAGGAGATTGCTATGTCCAGATAATTACTTGTGATCCTGATCAAGTAGAGTATGTTGATGGGCACATGATATGTAACAGTAATTTAGCAGGTGGAAAAGGTGATACATATTTCGAAGGCGGGTACGCCACATTTGATTCTGCGGCTTATGATGCGTTTTTTACTACAGCAGTCAAGAACTCACGGGCTGATAAAATCCCGAATAACTGTTTAGCCATTCAGATAGATGTCGTTTGTGAAAACTTGGATCTTCCTTATGCGGATTTTGTAGTTTGGAAAGGAAATCTATTTGATAATTTTGATAATGAAGAAGTCTGCGGGGGAAAACCACCAGAAGATAAGTGTCCATATCCAGAAACAAAAGCTAATGTTAGAAGAGTTGGAGGTAATTGGGAGGACAGTATGCAGCTTTATGAAGGGGATGACTTTGAGATTGGAAGCTTTCATGATGTCGGGGGTTTACTGGAAGTAGCTACTGATACTCGGCTGGATCTGACTGGTCCTGATAATTACTCATATAATTGCGATACAAATAATCAAGGCTGCCATGGCTGGAAGTTGGATAATGCAAAAGTAGGTACATATACATTAACTGTCCGAACTTATAATGCCGAGGAGGGTTTCTATCCTGAAAGCGGATGTAATGATACGGCTACAGTAACAGTAATAATCATACCTCAAGATAAGTGTCCTTACGACAGTACTCAAGCGAGAGTAGGTAAAGGAACAAGCGGGGCATGGGCAGCAAGTATAACTTTGGATGAAGGGGATAAATTTAGAATAGGTAGTTTTCATAATGACAGCGGAAATTTTGCAACAGATACAAATTTAATTCTGACTGATCCTGCCGGCAGTAGTGTTGTTGATTGTAAAGGCAGTGAAGAGGGATGTAACGGTACACTTGTGGATGCTATGCTCGTTGGTTCCTACCTGCTTACAGTTAAAACTTATGTTGGTGATGGAAGTACATTCTACCCGGAGCCCGAATGTAATGACTTTGCCTATGCTTATGTCGAGGTAATACCAACTGAATCTGATTTTGAAGTAAAGAAAATTGATCAAAAAGAAGCTGGCGGAAAACCGGATACCTACGTATGGGGCGAAGAAGTGAAATTCAATATTACTGTCACAAATACAGGGGAAACTGTATTAGGCCAGGTTTTCCCAATAAAGTTTGTAGACAGTTACAATTCCGGCCATCTGGAATATCTTGAATTCTCTAAGGCTGTAAGGCAGGAAAAAGATTCAAGCGGTAATTGGGTTACTGTTCAAAAAGGGACAAATGCTATCAATAGTGCTGCTTATATTGATCCAAAGAACGGAGACATAGTGGTTGATGATTTGTCAGATCACCTTGGGAATCTAAACGTAGGGGAAAGATATCTTTTAGTACCAAAGTTTAAGGTTATCTACAAGGGGAACCTGACAACCGATAACTATGTACTTATCACAACTGGGGATCAAAAAGATGATGATAGAGATAAAATAAAGATTATCTATAATCCACCGCCTCCAACAGATAAATAAAGAAAACTATTGACATCGGTTTTTGATACTGATAAACTAGCACTTATAGATCGCAAGTGCTAGTTTTTTTTGTTTCTAATATTTTTTTCTAATAAAATGCCCATAACCAATAGACAGCGGAGGATTTTACAAGCAATCATGAGTGAATTTATGGATACGGCTGAAGCAGTCGGGTCTCTCACCCTTGCTGATAAATATGATATCGGTGTGAGTCCGGCTACGCTTCGATCAGAGATGGCGACACTTGTAAAGCAGGGCTTCCTTCTCAAGGAACATTCCTCCTCCGGGAGGATTCCTACGGGGATAGGAATCAGATATTTTATTGATGAAATGCTCAAGGAGGAGGAGCCGGATTCTCTAGAACAGACAAGGTTAAAGGAAAGACTCTTTCAGAGTAGATTTAATCGAGCTTTATTTATAAGAGAGGCTGTCAAGGCTTTGTCTGAAATAGCTGGGCAGGTATCAGTTTCTCTTGTTGATGATATGGTGTTTGTTTCCGGGGTTGGCTATTTATTGCGAAATCCGGAATTTTCTGACTTGGATCTTTTGCAGGATACCCTAAATGTCATTGAAAGCGAAACTCTGCTTGGGAAGCTGTTCTCTCTGTATAGAAATGATTCTCGTTTGAAAACACTTATCGGAGATGAAATTGGCCTTGATTCTCTGAGCGACTGCAGTATAGTCTTTTCTCCATTCAACTATTATAGAGGGGCTAAAGGATACATTGGAGTCATTGGTCCAAAGAGGATGAGATATGAAAGAATTATACCTGCTGTTAGGACTATTTCAGAATTTATTGAGAACTCAATTGCCGGCTGGGATTAACTAAATTTAATTAAGTGTATATTAAACGATGCTTAACACACAAAAGGGACTTAAGAGTTTTGCGGATAAAGCTGTGAACGCTGTAAAGAAGTCTATCGGACTAAGTGAGATAGACTTCGATCATATCTGCATTCAGGCCAAATCAACCGAGGAGTATGAACAGCTTCTCAAGAATCTGGACGAGGACATTATTCCGCTCAACGAACTGCCTCATGCTGGCAGAAGAATTACAGTAGCGAAGCTGCTGAAGCCTTTCGAGGTACAGGGTGTTTCGATAGATAAGATCGAGGTAAGTGAGCCAAAGCCGAAACGTACAGTAAAGGTGACTGGATTTGATCACATAGCCTTTGTAGTTAGAGTAAATTTTGATTCTTTTATACATAAGCTTAAAGAAAATAACATAAAAATTAGTGAGGCAAAACAGATTGGTCAGGATAGACTGATAAAGTTCCAAGAAGGCAAGATAGAGATCGAAATTAGAAATAATAGAATAGGAGTTGAAAGAGATGATGATACTTTGGATGAACGTATCGCTGAAGAAAAACCAGCTGGAAAGAGAAAACTATCTGAAACAGATGAACTGCACTCATTGCTTGAGCAGGAAAAGGAGAAAAGGTTGAGAGCCCTTGCGGACTACCAGAACCTTCAAAAGCGAACCGAAAACGAAAGAGGCAGGTTTATGGGGATAGCAAATGCTTCTATATTGGGAGAGATTCTTGACTGCATTGACGATTTTGATCGAGCTTTGAAGAATTTAAAAGTAGATGAGAATGAGCAGGTCGGGTTGAGAATGGTACGTGAGAAGCTGCAAAAGATAATAGATGGGAACGGCTTGGAGGAGATCGGATGTAAGCTTGGCAGTATTTTCGATCCAAATGCCTGCGAAGCAGTTGGTGTAGTTGCGGTAGATAATGATGAAGAAAATAACTCTGTTCGTGAAGTTGTTCAAAAGGGATACAGGATGAAGGACAATGGACAGATTGTAAGGCCGGTACGTGTAATAGTATCTAAGAAAAATTAAAAAAAATATATGGATACACAAAAAAACACTATAGAAAAAGAAGCTTCGGTAAATGTTTCAAGAAGGTTTAATCTTCTGAAACACTTCTTTGTTTTCTCAGTTGTGAACGGCTTACTGTTGGGTTTTGACTATCTTGTAACAAAAGAAGGCGACTGGGCATATATCCCCTTGTTTGCCTGGGGAGTAGTTTTATTTGGACATTCATTATCGGTTGTATTCAGCGATTTTTTTGAAGGTTGGAGAAGAAGACTTGTAAACAGTGAAATAAAAAAGTTAAAAGAGAAAAACTAATCCGCCCTTGCAGAACTTTCTGGCTTCTAGGCCTGATATCATTTTGGAATCTGCCTTGGTGAGATATAATTCTTAAAATTATTTATTAATAACTAATAACATGTCAAAAATATTAGGAATAGACTTAGGCACCACGAACTCTTGTATGGCGGTAATGGAAGGCGGTAAACCCAATGTTATCCCGAGCGTACAAGGTGCTCGACTTACTCCCTCTGTTGTAGCAATTGACGCAAATGGGGAAGAGATCGTTGGTATTCCGGCAAAAAATCAGATGGTAACCAATCCGGAGAATACAGTCTACTCAGTAAAACGTCTTATTGGTAGAAGATGGGAGGATCCTGAAGTTCAGAAGGATGTAAATATTCTGCCATTTAAGATTCAAAAATCTGCCAAAGACGGTGTTGAGATCAAATTTGGCGATAAGTGGGTACCCTCTGAAGTCATATCTGCAAAAGTCTTGGCAAAGTTGAAATCCGATGCAGAAGAATATCTAGGAGAGAAAGTAACAGAAGCTGTGATAACAGTTCCTGCTTACTTCGACGATTCACAAAGACAGGCAACAAAAAATGCCGGTAAAATTGCTGGATTCAATGTTAGCCGGATAGTAAACGAGCCAACTGCTGCTGCACTTGCTTACGGTCTCGAAAAAAAAGAGGATAAGCAGATAGCTGTTTACGATCTGGGCGGTGGAACCTTTGATATATCAATCCTTGAAGTGGGAGACGGAGTTTTCGAAGTAAAAAGTACAAACGGAGATACACACCTTGGCGGTGATGACTTTGATCAGGCGATAGTCAACTGGCTGGCAGAAAAGTTTATGAAGGATTATGGTATGGATTTCAAAGATGATCCGATTGCACTTCAGCGTGTGATCGAGGCTTCTGAGAAGGCAAAAGTTGAGTTGTCTTCAAGTGAGGAGACAACTATAAATCTTCCTTATCTTACTGCTGATAAGAGCGGACCCAAACATCTCAATCTCAAGATGACTCGGTCTGACCTTGAGAAGCTAGTCAAAGAACTAGTAGACAAGACAATAGCACCATGTGAAGCAGCACTAAAGGATGCCGATGTAAAGGTCGAAGATATAGATGAAGTTCTTCTTGTCGGAGGGATGACCAGGATGCCGCTTGTTCAAAAAACAGTAAAGGAACTTTTCAAGAGAGACCCTCATAAGGGTGTAAATCCTGATGAGGTTGTAGGTGTTGGGGCAGCTGTTCAGGCAGGTGTTCTTCAAGGTGATGTAAAGGATATAACTCTGCTTGATGTAACTCCATTGACACTGAGCATTGAAACGATGGGAAGTGTAGCTACCCCTATGATTTCAAGAAATACTACTATCCCGACTGAAAAGACTCAAATTTATTCTACAGCGGCAGATAATCAGCCCGGAGTTGAGATACACATCATGCAGGGAGAACGTCCAATCGTTGACGGCAACAAAACTTTGGGTAAATTTCTGCTTGACGGTATTCCGCCGGCTCCTAGAGGTGTTCCTCAAATTGAGGTCACATTTAAGCTGGATGCAAATGGTATTCTAAACGTAAAAGCAAAAGATAAGGCTACAGGAAAAGAGCAAGGAATAACAATTACAGCTTCAACAGCGCTTTCAGATGATGAGATAGAGAAAATGGTTGATGAAGCAAAGAAACATGAAGGAGAAGACAAAAAGAAGAAAGAGAGAGCTGAAGTACGAAACAATGCGGATTCACTTGCATTCCAAGTGGAGAAAACTTTGAAAGATCTTGGCGATAAACTTGATAAAGTGAAAAAAGAAGAAGTTGAGAAGTTGAATAAGGAGTTAAAGGAATTGATCACAAAAGAAGACTTTGATATCGAAGAAGTCAAGAAGAAAACCGAAGAAGTAAGTCAGAAGATTCAGGAGATCGGGGCACAAGCGTATCA
>JAHIVN010000037.1 GCA_018816645.1 Patescibacteria group bacterium
GAGGAGGAGATTTCTTGCAAAGATAGTCTTGATTGCCCTTCCCAAATGAAATGCGAAAACTCTGTTTGTATAGATGTAGGATGTATAGAAGAAGGCCATAGAACGCCGATAGTAGCAGTTAGTCCTGAAGGTATTGAGAGTCTAGAACATATGGCAACTGAATGTTGTGAAGGTCTAAAAGCAATACACGCCCCAGACGAGTTTGATGAAAATTGTAGTTTAAAACCTATTGTTGTAGGGGTTATAGGAAGACCTCAACAAGTATGTTCTAAATGTGGTAATGGGATTTGTGAAGGATGGGAAACAAAATGTAACTGCCCTGAAGATTGTAAAGCGGTAGAGTGCTTCAAAGAAGGAGAAACTTATATGCCCGGAGAAGATAGGCAATGCTGTGCTGGTTTAAAAGCAATGACTATAACTTACGGTGATGGAATAATCTGTACTTTGCCAATGGGTTATGTTTGCACAGCTTTTTGTGGTGATGGAAAGTGTGAAGGTGAATATGAAAATGCCTGTAGTTGTCCAAAAGATTGTTTTCTGCTGGAGACCCCTGTTTTAACAGATCCAGGAATTTCAGTTAATAAACATGAAGCTTTTACTTTGAATTGGACAAGTGTTAAGGGGGCAAAGAGGTATTGGCTTCAAAGAGACACCAGTACAAGTTTTTCTATTCCTCCTTGGTATTCTGAAGTAAATAGTGCTACAGATAATCCGGGAATAGGAACTTCTTATCCCGAAGTCTCAACGACTTATTATTATCGAGTAAAAGCCTGTGATGATCAAAGGTGTAGTACTTGGAGTAATGTAGTAGATATACAAGTTATTGTTCCCGCATCAATTACTATTATTTCTCCTAATGGAGGCGAAAGGTGGTACGTGGAAAATACTTATACTATCTATTGGGAGCAAACTGGTTTAACTAAAGTAAACATCAATCTTTTAAGCCAGAAGATGGGGGCTCTTTCAGATACTTATAAAGTAACTAGTATAGCCATTGATGTTGATGCAACAAAAAGTTCCTATTTATGGAATATTCCTGCAGAAATACCCATTTCTTCTATTTCGGATTCTCCCTATCTTTTTGATTATCCCTGTCATAAAATAGAGGTTGTTGATTCTCGTTATGGTCGAGATAGTGTGGTAACAAAGGTATTTTCTGATCAAAGCGACGATTGTTTCAGCATTGTTTCGGCAACCACCAATCCTCGTGTTACCGTCTTTTCTCCCAATGGAGGGGAGGTATGGAAAATCGGCAAGACCTATACGATTCAGTGGAGTTCATCCAATTTCCCGGTGGGAAACAATATAGATATTGAATTAATCGGTGTAGATGGAGCCGGGAATAGTGTTCGTAAAACATTATTCTCTTCCTTGCCACATGACTCCACCGGTGTTAATTGGCTTGTTCCAGCGGATAGCAAAGGAAAATATCGAATAAGGGTTATAAGTTACGCTTTTGTATGCGGAGGTAATCAATCTACTTGCTTAGATGACAGCGACGCGTCGTTTAGTATTGTGATAACAACCACTCCTTGACGATAAAATAATCTATCTAATCATGAGAAAAGCAATATTACCAGTAATTATTTTGTTATTTTTACTTGGAGTAATAAGTTTTGCTCAAGAAACTGAACTTCCAGATCCTGGACTAACTCCCGACAGTCCTTTTTATTTCTTAGATACTTTAGCCGAGAAAATAAGCCTTTTCTTTACTTTTGATATTGTGAAAAAAGCTGAAAAGGCTTTTCAATTTGCTGGAGAGAAATTAGCTGAACTAGAGGTAATGGTCAAAGCAAACAAAATTGACTCATTAAAGAAAGCTGGTCAGAAATATCAAGAGTTTTTAGATTTGGCTAATCAAAAAACTAAAGAAGCCAAAGAAAAAGGAAGGAATGTAGAAGAATTAGCAGTTTTAATTACCGAAAAAACTCTAAAACATCAAGAAGTATTGATAGAAGTATTTGAGAAAGTTCCAGAAGAAGCAAAAGCTGCAATTGAGAAAGCAATTGAAGTTTCAAGAAAAGGTTCAGAAGAAGCGGTCAAAGCAGTAACCGGAGTAAAAAAAGAAGAATTACTGCAAAAAATAGAGGAAGTAAAAACAGAGGTAGAGGAAAGAATAAAGCTTAGGCAAATACTTGATGAAACCGCTGATTGGGAAACTTATAGGAACGAGGAGTATAGATACGAGATAAAATATCCTGAGGACTGGGAATCAAAAGAACGCGGCTTGGCGTCAGCCTTGGGACACCGAGATGTTATCTGGATACAAAGCGATAAAGATTCATTCAGTGTGGATGTTTGGGATTTTTCAGTTTATTCCTATAATCAACTTACGGAACCACCGCCGGGAGGAATTGACCCAGATACCATTGAGAAAAAGGAGACCACTATCAATGGTCAGCCGGCGACAGAACTTTCTTATGTGGCAGTAGGGGACGGTGGTTCAGGAGCTTGGAGGGTGAAGGAAATTTTTGTTCAGAAAAATCAACTATTATATATTATAAAAAGCTGCGATTCTAAAAAGTGCGATAAAATTCTTTCCACTTTTAAATTTATTGAATTAGAAGAAAGCGAGGAAGAAGTTCTAAAAGAAGAGGTAGCGGCTGCACCAAATACTCCAATGATGTTAGATATTGATGTTTCTACAACTGCAGGTTCTCCTTACACAATTAGTTGGAGAGCTGTTGAAGAAGCAACAAATTATATCCTCGAAAGAGATACTAATTCATCATTTTCTAATCCTATTATTGTTTCTTCCAGAATATTAAATAGTTTCTCGGGAACCCTCTCGCCATCAGTTTCAACCAGATATTATTTTAGAGTAAAAGCCTGTAATAAGTATGGATGCAGTTCTTGGAGTAAGACAACTGAATTATGGGTGGAAGCACCAATTACTGTTACCTTTCCTAGTGGCGGAGAATCAATAAATCAAGAAAGTTGTAAGATTCAGTGGGATAGTAAGAATGTAGAATTGATGGATATTTTTCTGCTTACCTATGACGAAAATAAAAACCAGCTTATATGTTATCGTAATCCTATTAGAACAGGATTTACTCCTCTTTCAGAAGTGCCTATTGCGATATTTAAAAAGGCAGCTAGAGCTGAAGACGGATATTATTTAGCGTCTTTTAAGCAGGAATTAGAAGAAAACTGTTCTTTTGTAATACCTCCTTCATATTATAAAATTAAGCTTCGAGATGGGTTTAATAATAAGATAGCCGATACAAGTGATGGATATTTCACAATTTCGCCTGCGCCTAATTTTAAAATTATTTCAGTTAATAATGAAGTTCAATTGAGAGGAGGGGTTAATCCATTAAATTGGGAAAATCATACATTTACTATAGGGAATGATATTATTTTAACTGATAATTCTACAAAGTTTTATCTTGATGGAAAAGAAACTACTTTTGAGGAATTAAAACAACTTTACGATGAAATGGGAAAAAATAAATATTGTCCATTTGGTTCCTGCCTATTTAATTCGTTAAATGGAAATATCAAAGCAATATCTTCGCAGGGGCAAATAACTATAATGGCAAAAGAGATGTTTTTTTCCGGCGGTCAATAGAAATTTTAAATCTATAAGATGAACCTATTCAAAAAACAATTAGGTTTTATCCTGTCTTTAGTTATTTTGATAGCAGTGGCTTTAATTGCGGGAGGAGTAATTGGATATTATTCGTATAAAACCTTCCAGGAAATAGAGGGAATCAGCAAAGAGCTAGAAATGGTTAAGCCCGAGCAAGTAATTGATGAAACTGTAGACTGGAAAGTTTATAAGAATGAAGAGTATGGGTTTGAGATGAAGTTCCCTGAATCGTGGGCAGATTTCGAGCTACACGAATGGAAGGTGGATCAAGATCCGGGGAGGATGCCGCCATATTTTGATACCATAGAATTTAAGATAGATCGAATTCAAGACGATGGTAAAGAATATTATTTTTCGGTCCGGATTTATCCTTATTCTCATGATAACTGGGCAGTAAGACGATTAGGTCAACAAACGAAAAAATATTTTTTCATCAGTGCCTCTCATCTTTCCTATCCTTATCTTGGAGAAAATAAGGACTATGTTTTTTCTTGGGATACAAGCAGGGGGATTCTTTCCCCAGAGGAACTCGGAGAAGATTTAGCCGAAAATGTTCTTCAGTTAAGAACCCAGGAAGCAGAAAGTATTATTTCTACTTTTAAAATAATTGATCCTCTTGAAAAGACGGCTGAGTGGGAAAATTATTTTAATCCCAGGGAATGTAAAGATATTAGAGAGAACGATTTTGCAAATAAATGCTATTTAGAATCTCTTAAAGCGATTGCAGAAGTTGAAATATGTAAAAAAGTCAGGCCAGATTACCAAGATTTTTGTTATTTTCAAGGGGTTCAAAATTTGAAAAATTCTTCTATTTGCGAAAATCTTTCAACTTTAATTAATCAAGAATCCTGTTACCTAAATGTTGCTATATCTTTAAAAGATGCTTCAATATGCAAGAATATCCCAACTGAGCGGTGGAGAAATATGTGCTATGGAGATATTGCCGAGCTCTTAAAAGATCCTTCAATATGTGAAGAAATTGAGAATCAGAAAGCAAAAGGATATTGTCTTAGGGGTGCTAATCCAGAACAGCCAGAACTGCCAATCCCTCCGGTTTCTGAATGGAAAACTTATATTAATGAAAAACATAAGTATTCTTTTAGACATCCTCCA
>JAHIVN010000038.1 GCA_018816645.1 Patescibacteria group bacterium
ATCAGCTTCCAGGAAAGTCTGATCAGAAGGTCTGATATGTAAACTGAGATAAGAATCCAAAGAAACGGTTCCAGATTTACATCACCAGCCTTTATGGATTCGACTAACATATCTATGACAAGTTTGAAAAGATATGCGTTTACAAAGGGCAGAAGTGATACAGCGATAATGCTGACCATAAGAATGATGAAGCTCTTCTGATTTGCCCGCGCATATATCTGCATCATGCGACGCGCGTTTATGACGTAATTTTTTACTTTTGCGAAGAATTTCTTGAACATAACAGCTTATTATAGCATATATATTCAAGGGATTGGCTTAGGGAGTGTAAAGTGAGGATGTTAAATGTAATAACCAAGAACTAAGGTCGAAATGAAAAGCAATTACCAATGAACAAATCCCAATTCCCTAAAAATAACAAAAGACCAATGTTCAAAATCTAACACTAACATCTATAAACCAACAATTATCTACCTTCTTTGCAATATCTCAATCCGTTGTTCTGTCAGTCCCAGATTTTCTTTAAGATCATTTATCGGATTTCCGCTTCTTTTCCCTTCACTCCCAAGTAGCCACAGTGCCTTGTCGAAAACAAGCCAAGAGATTTTAGCTTTTTTACAAGCTTTTTGCCAGATTTCCTGTGTTAACCGTATGTTCTTCTGTGATACTTTGGAATCTGGAATAAATCCCCACTCGTAAGTTAAGCGTATGTCATGAACATCAACAGGCTGTGATATGTCTTCTATGTTCTCAAGTCTTAGATCAAATGTGTTTACTATTGCTCTCAAAAAGAAGTTCCCGATTTTAGGTCCAAAGCCGCGAAACTCTCGAATATGTTCTAGTACAGTCTTAGCAGAAAGTTTATTATCAAAAATCTTTAGCGGATTTCCTTCGTATTCATTCAATAGCTTTTTGGAATTTATTTTCCACCTTTTAACAGCTTCATTCATGTATCTTGGCTTTAGATATTCTTCAAGAGTTGATCTTAGAGTATTCTTCTCCGCTTTTGAAATGTAGTCTGGGAAGAAAAAACTAGAATCATCATCCCAGAGCCGCTCTGCTCCGGCATATAGAGTTTGCGATTTTATGCTGTAATCAAGCTGGATGACATAGAATAAAAACAAGGCCTTTTCTTTTTTTGAAGTATCGCGTGGTAGAAGGTCCTCAGCATTAATTCTCTTTTTGAATACCCCGATCTTCTTTTTGTATGCTTCAAAGATGATTTCTACCAATAAATCTGGCTTAAGTCTCATAAGAATATGCTAAAAGAAAGATACCAGCGTACATTATTACAAATACCCGTAAACTATACAAAGCTAGCCGACTTTAAGCAGGTAAATGCCGGTGATACCTCTGTGCGGATCTTCGTAGTAGATAGGAGTGCTTTTGTCGGCTCTTTTTCCAAGCAGAGCTATCCCTAGTGGAGAGTCAATCTCTATTTGAGGTGAGTGATTTTGAGTGTTAATCTGTTTTACTAAAAGATGAGGAGTCTCTGTGTCAATTGGTTCATCTGAGAAGCGTATCATAACAGTGCTTCCGACTTTGACTGTTTTCTTGGGTTCTTTTCTAGATCGGCAGATTTTTTTTAACATCACATATATTTATAATATCTAATTCGGGTAGCCATTATATATATTTCGATATCATGAATCAAGATCATTTCATATTTATGTGGGATTAGCGGATGACTTTGAATAATTCAAGGGTTTACTGTACTATTATCAGACAATTTAATTTAAGTTTGAGGTTGCTGAGCCTATGAATATCACAAAAGCAGTCATTACCGCAGCAAGACGAGGTACACGATTTCTTCCAGTATCAAAAGCTTTTCAAAAGGAGATGGTACCTGTCATGCATAAGCCTCAGCTTCAGTGGGTGATAGAAGAAGCTATAGAATCAGGGATAACTGACATTGCGATTGTAGTCAGGGAGGGTGTCAAAACACTTCCGAACTACTTGTCTGAAAACAAGAAGCTGTGGAAGTTTCTTAAGTATACCGGCAAGGAAAATCTGATGGAAGAATGGTTGTATCTGAAGACAAAGGCTCATATCTCAATCCTTACGCAGAAAGATTCTGACCCTTACGGCAATGGTACTCCATTTTTAAAAGTAAAGAAATTTGTAGGGAAAGATCCTTTTGTAGCTATGTGGGGAGATGATATCATGGTTCACATCGATAAGAATCAGCCTACTTGTGTGAGACAGTTAATTGAGCTGTATAATGAATATGAACCCGCAGCAATTATGTCGACAAAGGAACTTCCTAATGATGAAGTTGTACGCAATGCAAGTTATGAATACTACCCGGAAGATATCGCAAAAATCCCATATCATGCAAAAAGATTGATTGAAAAGCCAAAGCCGGAAGAGATTCTGTCAAGAAGGGCAAATGCCTGCAGATTTATCTTGACGTATAAAGTGATTGAAGAATTACAGGAGAATATAACAGGGAAGGATGGAGAGATCTGGCTGACTGGCGCAATCAACCGACTAATGGCTAAGGGAGAGGTAGTTATGGCTCCGCCCTGGAAGGGAAGTATATGGATTCCGGTGGGTGATCCGATTAGATGGTTGAAGGCGAATCTGATTGTAGCGTTGACGAGGGATAGGTATAAAGGAGATGCGAGGAAGATGCTGGGAGAGGTTGAGGGGATGGGATTGTGAGCAGGAAGGCCAATGAGCAAATGGGCTGATGAGCTGATTAGCTTATTAGATACTGAGCCTGTTTGGTAATCTGGTAAAAGAAATGTACTTCTATTCAACGTATTTCATATACATAGAGGCATCATTGTCATGGGACTTATTCTGAGCTATAAAAAAGACCTGGCAAGTGAATATCGATGAAAGATTTTAGGAAATATGAAGTATGGAGAAGGTCTCATAAGCTTGTTATTGATATTTACCGTTTAACAGAATTCTTCCCAGCAAATGAGATGTATGGGATAGTTAGCCAAATCAGAAGAGCTAGTGTATCTATTCCTACTAATTTTGCTGAGGGCTGTGGGAGATTTAGCCAGCAAGAATTTTCCAGATTCCTACAAATATCTATTGGCTCTTCTTCCGAAGTTGAGTATTTACTTATTCTCTCGAAAGAATTAGAATTCTATGATAAAGAATTATTAGAAACATTAATTATTGAGGTAGTGATAATCAGAAAGAAAATGATTGCTCTTCGTAATAAAATCCGAAAAGAACTTTAATTTAGTGTCTGATCTCGTCTGTTTCTCAACACATTGGCCCATAAGCCAATTAGCCCATCAGCTCACATGCTCAAAATAAACAAAATTACAGTCAAATCTATTCTAACCAAATCCGGCTTCCCAGATGATGATTTCTGTATAAATCCATATTCCGGTTGTTTGTTTGGCTGCAGCTACTGCTTTGCTGATTTTATGAGACGGTTCTCAGGGCATGCGCATGAAAAGTGGGGTGAATATGTAGATATAAAAGTAAATGCTCCAGAGTTATTGGAAAAAGAACTTATGAACCTTGAAAAGCGTATTATAAATGGAGCCTGGAAATCAAAGTCTTTAAGAAAAAAACCTTCAATTGTGGTAGGTTCAGTGACGGATCCCTATCAGGGAGTTGAGGCTAAGTATGAAATAACAAGAAAGTGCCTTGAAGCAATTATCCTTTCCAGGAGCACAGCGAAATTTAACATTCTTACAAAGGGACACTTAGTAACTCGAGACGTTGATCTGCTCAGAAAGATTCCCAGTATTGTCGTTGGGTTTACTATTACTACAACAGATGATACTGTAAGCAGGTTAATGGAAGGAAATGCTCCTCCGGTAAGTATCCGTCTTAAAGCTTTGAAGAAATTGAATGATGCAGGTATTGGTACTTATGTTTGCATCAATCCGCTGCTTCCGAATTTTGTTAAAAATGAAAAAAGCATACTTAAGCTGTTTCAAGCTATTCGTGATACTGGGAACAAAGAGATCTGGCTCGAGCATATTAATTTGGGAGGGAATAAATTAAAACGAATAACGCGAATTTTAGCTGATAAAGCTCCTGACCAGATTCGGTATTTTGAGGCGGCAAAAAATGAAGAATATAAGAATGACCTGAATAGGTTGATTTTTAGAATTCTGGAAGACTTTAATTTTAAGATTGGCGGGGGCGGGATATTTGATCATGTGAGGAAAACTGTCATAGTGAGGGACAAGAAGGATACGAAGAAAATGTCAAAGACGGATTGGGTGATAGAAGAAGTGGGAAACATATAGCAGATACCTGATACCCCTCCTTCGTCATTCGATAAACTCATGGCTTCGGAGGGCAGGCAGCTACAGGATAAATAAAAATATTGAAGTGTCGGGCTGAAAGCTGACCGCTTAGCGCTACCTACCAAACAATCCAACACTCTGAACGTAAAACTATTTATCAGACTATGGCTATAAATTGTAACAGGCGTTGAATTGTATTATCTAAGAATTGTAGTTACAATAAAGTGTAAAATATACATAGTTGCTCATGGTAGTTTCAATAAAGATAAGGTCAAAATTACTTACAACGTTTTTTCTTTTAGGGATGATTTTTTCCCAGTCAGTGACAGTTTACGCATGGTCCGATACAGATGAACCTGTTTGGATTAAAACGATCCCAGCTTCGGTTCCAAATGATGCTTTCACTTATTTTCACAATCCTTTTGATGTTGTCTTTTCTTCTGAAGGTTTTGCGTACGTTTCTGAGTATGAGGTTAGTAAGATAAAAAAGTTAAATTCTGATGGGGAGCTGGTTCTGGAATGGGGAAGTGAGGGCTATGGAGATGGCCAGTTCAAATCTATAACTGCAATTGCTCTGGATTCTGAGAATAATGTGTATACAACCGAAGGTGCATATGATAGCTACAGGATTCAGAAGTTTGATTCAAATGGAAGCTTTATCAAAAAATGGGGGACAACAGGAAGTGGGGACGGACAATTTACTTCTCCTTGGGGGATTGCTGTAGATAGCAGTGATAATGTATACGTAGTGGACACAGGAAATCATAGAATCCAGAAGTTTGACTCAGACGGAAACTTTATTTCTAAGTGGGGATCGTACGGAACAGCCGATGGTCAATTTAGATATCCGCGTTCTCTAGCCAATGATTCCTCTGGGAATGTCTACGTTGCGGACGCTAATAATAACAGAATTCAAAAATTTACATCAAGTGGTTCATATGTTTCAAAGTGGGGAACTTCAGGATCTGGAGATGCCCAGTTTGTAGCTCCGTGGTCGGTAGCTATTGATTCATCCTCAAATGTTTATGTTGGTGATTATAACTTTAGAATTCAGAAATTTACTTCCAGCGGGTCCTTTATTACCAAGTGGAGTGCAAACGGTTTCGCTGACGGTCAAATAAGATCCGTTTACATTTCTAGTAATATATACGAGGATGAGGTTTGGAGTATAGATGGACCCAATCATCGATTGCAGGCTTTTGATACAGGTGGAAATCTTTTAAAGATTTGGGGGGCATCACATCCTGATAATAGTTACTTTAATTCACCATATGCAGTTGCGGTTGATAACAATGCTAACTTCTACACAACTGACTATGTAAAGAATAACATTCAGAAATTCCAAAATGATGGTACGTATTTAACAAAGTGGGGTACATATGGATCTGGAGACGGACAGTTCTCGTATGATTGGGGTATTCGTTATAAGGATGACCAGATTTTTGTAGCTGATGCGGGTAATAGTAGAGTCCAGATATTTGATACTAACGGAACTTTTCACTCGAAATTTGGAAGCAGCGGAACAGGAGATGGCCAGTTCAGCTTTCCTTCAGATGTAAGTTTTGATCAGGCTGGAAATATTTTTGTTGCTGACAGAAATAACAATAGGATTCAGAAACTATCTTCAAGCGGAGTTTTTATCATGAAATTTGGCAGCGAGGGGACAGGGGATGGACAGTTTAACTTTCCGGGATCTGTAGACACCGACCTGGCTGGAAATATATATGTTGCTGATAATAATAACAATAGAATACAAAAATTTGATTCAGGTGGAAATTTTATTGCGAAGTGGGGATCATTGGGATCAGGCGAAGGAGAATTTTATCTGCCGACTGATGTGCGGGTCGATTTGAATGGTTATGTATTAGTGGTTGACCAGAAGAATGACCGGATTCAAAAGTTTGATACTGATGGGAATTTCAAAACAACATGGGGTATATATGGTTATAATGCTGGAGATATGGTTAGACCTCATAGCATAGAGGTCTCAGATAATGATACAGTAACAGTTGTAGACGCTGGGAACAGCCGCATACAGCAGTTTAGATTTGATAAAAACCCGCCAACCATAAGTATTACCAGTACCATTTCAGTAAACAACTCGCTTCTTTATGGGGTAGTTTATGATGAACTAACTCCAGTTAGTGGTGTTGAGTTTCAAGTTGACGGTGGGTCATGGATAGCCTGTACAGCAGTTGATGGAAATTTCGATGAAAAGGAAGAGGAGTATGTATGTGATTTGTCAGGTTATATAACAGAAGGGACACACATCATATTATTACGAGCGACAGATAGCAGAACAAATACAAATACAACTCTTAGGACAGGTAGTGAGTATGATATCGTTGAATATGAATTTAACTTGTTGCCTGAAACTGGGCAGTACTTGGCAGTTTTTGTCATTGTAGGGCTACTGCTTTCAGTGTTCTTAATAAAGCGATTTAACGATAGAACCATTTAGCAATTTGACCATACAACAATTTATAAATTAATAATTTGTAATAACAGCTATTGCCTAAGAACGAGTTTTCTGTTATTATCCTCCTTATGCAGAATAAATTATATAACAATTACTTCGATTGTTGCGGCTGACCAGCTTAAGTCAGTCTGTTTCTGCAGATATATCCAAATTCAAAATAATAATTTAGTAATAGGCTGACAAAGAGCTTATGAGCTGGTGAGCCAATGAGCCGACTATTAAATTATTAATAATTATTGGTATGAAAGTGCAAATTGGGAAATATAAGAATAAAAGAGTGTTAGCTGTTGTAGCGCATCCGGATGATTTGGAGTTTTATGCTGCCGGGACTATATCTATATTATCAAGAAGCAGCAGAGTGCATTTAGCAGTTGTAACCAATGGAGAGAATGGCGGAAGCATGGGTAAAGAAAAACTTAAGGCCCTAAGAAGGAGAGAACAGAGAAAAGCCGCTAAGGTTTTGGGGATAAAAGAAGTAGTTTTATTAAATTTTAGAGATACTCAGGTTGTAAACGTTCCAAATCTCAGAAGGCGTTTGGTAGAAGTGATTATAGTATTTAAACCTGAAATGCTAATTACCTTTGATCCTGCAAACGAGCATGAACTTCATCCAGATCACAGAAATCTGGGGCAGGCAGTCATTGACTCATTAATTGCTGTAGATGTCAGAGGCTGGAAAGTCGGCGAAGTGTTATTATTCAACACCTTAAGACCAAATGTATTTGTAGATGTATCTAGTGTCTGGAACTTAGTAATGGATTCAAATAGAGCTCATAAATCTCAATTCTCAGAATTTAATGGAGGTTGGGAAGAAAAGCGAAGGATTCTTGAGGAAAAAGCAGCCATACTTGGAAGTAAGCGTGGCGCGAAATATGCTGAGGCTTTCAGGAGAATAGATTTATCTAGCAGAACATATATTACTCAAGCTAATGAATCGATAAGGGAGGAATTCGATTAATCGAATTCCTACAGCAGCTCTTACAAATTATCTTACTTTAGTGTAATATAGAATGAAGATTTTAAAATGTAGAATTCAGAATTAAAGGGTATTAACTTTAATTTTGATTAATTTTCAGTTATGTTAAAACTTTACGATACATACAAAAAGAAATTAGTAATCTTTAAACCAATCAAAAAAGGCAAGGTCACTTTATATAACTGTGGACCAACTGTTTATTATTATCTACAGATAGGGAATTTGAGATCCTACGTCTTTCGTGATGTTCTATACCGAACATTGAAGTATTTAGGCTATGATGTTACTCAGGCTATAAATATTACTGATGTTGGCCATCTGACTATGACCGATGAGCAGAAGCTTGCTGCAATAAAACCGGGCGAGAAACTGGAGAATACTGATACAGAAGATGGCTTGGATAGAATGGAAAAAACTGCAAAACAAGAAGGGATCACAGTATGGGATGTAGCAAAAAAATATACAGATGCGATATTTGGCAAAGGATGGGAGAAACGAAAAACTCTGGGCTTAGATGGTGATCTTGGGAAGATGAACATTGTCAGATATGACTTTTTGCCAAAAGCAACTGATTATATCAAAGAGCAGATAGACTACATAAAAGTTTTGGAGAAGAAGGGTTTTACATACAAGACAAAAGAGGCTGTATATTTCGACATTTCAAAATTTCCAAAGTATGAGAAGTTGACTGGGCAGAAGTTCGAAGATATGAAACGCGGTGAGAGTGCACATGAGGCAGATCCTGAAAGAAAACATCCTGCAGATTTCAGACTCTGGCAGCTGAATCAGCCGGATCATGCTATGCAGTGGGACAGTCCCTGGGGCAGAGGCTATCCTGGCTGGCATATTGAATGTAGTGCAATGGCAAGAGATCTGCTCGGACAGCCGGTCGATATTCACACAGGCGGCGAGGATCACATCAAAGTTCACCATCCAGCTGAGATGGCTCAAGCAGAATCGGCCTATGAGAGACCCATGGCGAACTATTGGCTGCACAATGCCTTTTTGACAGTTGATGGCGGAAAGATGGGTAAGAGTTTGGGAAATGCTTATACGATGCAGGATGTACTGGATAAGGGATTCGATCCGATGGATCTAAGGTATTTTTACTTACAGGCCCATTATAGATCGAAACAGAATTTTACGTGGAAAAATCTGAAGGATGCAATGTTGTCTAGAAAGGTACTTGTGAAAAGAGTGAAAGAACTGAAGAAGTTAGCTGGTAATAAAGCTGGAGTTGTTCTTCTAACATGGGATAAGGAGTTTATTAAAGCAATTGAAGATGATTTAAATACTCCAAGAGCCATTGCAGTTGCTAGAATTATGACAAAGAAAGGATTAAGTTCTGGATCGAAAGAAAAGGCAGAGGATATTCTTACAACATTGCTTGAATTTGACAAGGTTTTTGGACTAAGGTTGAATGAGATTGTATCTGAAAATGAAGATATTGATAAGGAGATCCGGAAGGCTATTGAAAGGTTGATCGAGGAGAGAAAAAAAGCAAGGGAAGATAAAGACTGGAAGAAGTCGGATGAACTGAGGGAGAAACTGTTGAAGGAGTATGGGGTGAAAGTGGAGGATACTGAGGAAGGAGTGAAATGGGAATTAGAGACGGAGAACAGTAAGACAATAGTTTGACAATTGTGAAACTGTCGTCACTACTTAAAATATTAACGGTTATAAATGAACAGAACACTTGCCACTGAATGTAAAAACAAGGTCGGCAAACCCGTTCTTCTCAAGGGCTGGATGAATCAGCTCAGAGAGCTTGGGAAGATTAATTTCCTCATACTCAGAGATAGATCCGGCTATATTCAACTTGTTATCGAAGACAAGAAGGAGCTGGAAAAGGTGAGCAAGTATTATGTTGGAACAGTAATTGAAGTCGAAGGTGAGGTTCAGGAGTCTAAACAAGCCGAGCTTGGTGTCGAGATCATCAAGCCAAAGATTACAGTATTAAATCCTGTAGAAGAAGCTCCGCCCGTTGAGTACAATAAGGACGAAATTCAGGCAGAACTGCCAACAATCCTGAACTATCGCCCGATCACTTTGAGGAATAGAAAGATCCAAGCAGTATTCAAAGTCCAGGCAACTGTTCTTGAGGCCTTCCGTGAGGCTCTGAGAAGCAAAGACTTTGTAGAGTTCCGAAATCCAGTTCTTATGAAAACTCCTTCAGAAAGCGGCGCAGATGTCTTTGAGGTTAAATACTTTGACGGAAAAGCATATCTTGCACAGAGCCCTCAATTCTACAAGCAAATGATGGTTGGTGTTTTTGAGCGTGTGTTTACGATAAGTCCTGTATTTAGAGCAGAAAAACATCATACGAATAGACACTTGACTGAACTGACGCACATGGACGGCGAGATGGGCTTTGTGACTAGTCTGGACGAAGTCCTTGAAGTGATCGAATATGTTGTGCGTCACATATTTGAAAAAGTAAATGAGAAGAATGCAGATGAATTGAAGCTCTGGAATGTTACTACTCCAAAGCTTCCGGACGGAAAATTTCCAAGAGTCAAAGTGAAAGAAGCCTTTGAAATGTTACAGAAGCGAACAGGGAAAAGCCCCGATAGGAAACTCGATCCTGAACCAGAAGATGAGAGAGGGATTTGCAAGTGGGCTATGGAAGAATATAACAGTGATGTGATCTGGCTGACACATTATTACAAGAATAAAAATTTGTACACGCAGAATGAAGGTGAGTTTTCGCTTAGCTATGATCTTTTGTGCCGAGGAATAGAATGGTTGACTGGGACAATCAGAATTCATGAATATAAGAAACTTGTCGAAGGGATGAAGAAGGAAGGTTTTGATTTGAAGAATTATGAGGGTTATCTGCAGGCATTTAAGTATGGCATGCCGCCAGAGGCTGGATTCTCGTTTGGGCTTGAAAGAATTACACAAAAGATATTTGATTTCGACAATGTAAGAGAAGCAACATTGTTTCCAAGGGATGTTGAGAGGTTGGCACCTTAAACCGGTAGTCGGTAACTGCTGTCAGGTAACCACTCTCGGATACCGGATATTGGTTCCCGGCTACAAGTTCTGTCAACCCCAAATAGAAATGTCCGGTTTTCTGCAAAATAGAAATGTCCCCCCTAGTAAATTAAATTGTAAAACTTTACCTTGCCTTCTCTTTATTTCCTCCACTTTTCGATTCACTATCTTAAGAATTGAACTCCTCACTTTGTGGTCTAACCTCTATTACTGAGAATTCCAATTCCTTATTGCGGTACTTGACAATGACTA
>JAHIVN010000039.1 GCA_018816645.1 Patescibacteria group bacterium
CTTTGCCACCAGCTTCCATGGTTCCAATTTCCCATACTCCTGGAGAGTTATAAACAGGTTCAGGAATACTAATTTCGCTTTTAAATTCTTCTCCGTCTATCCTTTGAGTAAGAAACGCTTTCCAGCTTCCGTTCCTATATTCGAAGCCTTCTGGTAGAAGATCAGTTACTTCGACACCATACACAGTGTTATATCTTGCTGTTACTGTGATCATGTAACTAACATTATCGCCAGCGTATATATCTTCTCCAAGTCGATTATTTGTTTTCTCGATATAAAGCGCTGGGTTCGGATAATTTCCAAATTCAACAAGTGTCTTTTGCATCGGTTCCACTGTTACTAGAACGTTATTCGCTGCTCCAACGTTTACTCCGTTTACCCAAACCGCTGTGAGTATCCACTCTAGACCAGCTATCTCATCCTCATAAACTTCGTAATCGCCGATTTGAATATTTTCCCAGGTATAACATTCATCCTCCCCTTGTTCAACATCTTCCAACCCGGTCACATGGACTCCCCAAGCGATATAGTCTTCAGAATATTCAGGTTCTATAAATACTTCGACACTTTTATCTTCTCCAGCTTTCATATCTCTGATACCATTTCCGTTTGTATCTTCAAACTTGCAGACTTTCAAGTCTCCCAGCTGATACTCATTTACAACTGTGAACTCCATATCAGGTTCGTTTATGGTCACTTCTCCAAGACCACTGATATTCTCCCAATTTTCTTGTAATTCTTCTCCGATAATGTAATCTCCATAGGAAACTTCATCAAAGGTTGTACATCCATTTTCTCCTGTAGTACCTGAGAAAGTTGTTTCGTAAATCTCAGCAGTCAGGAAGCCTTCATTATCAGAGTAATTGCTGTCATGAATATTGAAGTTAATACTTCCCCCGGAATGATAAAAAGTGTGATAATAAAAGTGATCAGGATTGAAAGCTCCCCAATTAATATTTGTATGATTTACTTGAAGATCCAGTCCAACTACAGAAGGATATGTTAATTCCCCAACTGTCCAGCCGTGACTGGCAAGAGGATCATCTGTATATGCATCATTTCTATATGCCCATTCTGCATCTGCTATTCCGTATTGTCCCCAGTTTCCGAATCTGTAGGTTCCACCTACTTTAACTGCATAATACCCAGCAGGAAGATCAGAGGAAGAATAGACATTTCCATCGGATTCCACATCTATTGTCTCAACCGGTTTGTCCATCGGACTTAACATCAGATCCCAGTTTTCTAATGGATTCCCGTAGTAGCTATCCTCTTTACAAAGGGTAACCGAGTTTCTGAAGTTTCCGAACTGTCTTCCGGCTCTTAGCTGTCCAGAAGCTGTTATTCTTGCTCTGTGGCAATACAGTCCGTCATGCATAAATCCAGAATCCGGTTCGGTCTGGACCCAGCCGTCACTAGTTCTATCTTCTTCACAAGTATAATAAGTTCCAGGTAAAAGATTGACAAATCTATACTGGCCGTTTGCAACATTTCCTGCAGGGGTAGTATCATCTCCTGTCATCATTTTATCGATTTCTTTCCAGTCAGAATTGTAAAGCGTTATCTCCCAGTCATTCAGCCATTCTTCTCCGGACTCGTGATCTCCGCTCATATCCTCATCAAGGTATTTTCTTCCTTGTATTAAGCCATAATTATAGTTGCCAAAGTCATATTCTCTATCAAAGTTTCCGACAACATTTAATGTGTAGCAACCTCCGCTGTTTGGTCTGAGCGGTTCTGTTTGAGTCCATCCCGGCTGTTGTATCTCGCAGAGAGCGTATCTTCCTGGCATTACATTCTCAAATTCAAAATAGCCAGACCCATCTGTTGTATCCATTATCACATTGCTTAGATGGTATATAGCAACGGTCAGATTACCAGTGTTGTTGGGTCTGTAAATATCATTTATCAGGGCAGAGTGTGTGCTTCCGTCTCCGATGATGACTTTTGTATAAGAATTATTTGGATTACACATGCCCCAATCTGTCGGCTGGCTGTCGAGCTCTAGATCTAGAAGCCTCTCACCGTATTCTTCATAATTCTCAACATATGTATCCCAAGGGCTTCCGTTTCTAGTTGAACATTCTGCATCTGCTGTGATCATATCACCTGCGCCAAATGTTCCACTGACCCTTACAACATAGTATTCTCCATTTTCAAACATCCCAAGATTAGCAGGTACTGCAAGATTTGGGTAAACTTCTACCGTACGAATTCTTCTGTAGTTACCTAGTACTATATCCCATCCTCCCAGCCCTGGTTCCATTTCTCGGTTGCCGTTTGCGTTCAGGTCTTCGTACTTGAAACCGCTGACTTTCCCATGTTCGACATTGCCAAATTTTACGTTATCAACAATTTCGTTGTTCTCGTTGATATCCATCTGCCAGCACATTGATCCCTCGTCATTTGACCCGGAACCGTTTACTACACCGTAAGCATCTCCTTGGTAGTGTCCAGGGTTTGTGCTTTGTGTTGAGTTATGCTGTCCTAGAGTCGGAGCTGTCTGCATCCAGCCTTCCTGAAGAACTTCGCAGACATAGTAAGTCCCGCTATCCAGGCTGTCAAACCGATATTGTCCAATTACCGATTGGCCGGTAATCTTAGTATCCAGCTGCTGCCAGTTCTCACTATAAAGTCTTATCATCCAGCTATCCAGTCTTGGCTCATCCGTCGTATTATCGTGAATCGAGTTCATATTTGTATCATAGTATTTTCTTCCTATTATAGACCCTGAAACTCTTTCTTCTTCCATATTTCCAAAAGATGTCCAGATACTTGAGGCATCTACTGCATCAAGATCATAGCCATCTGCATTGCTGCTGTGAATGCTTGAATCTGTCGTGTCTGTTATTCTGACGTACTTGATCCATGCGAGTCCTGTGCTGCCAAAGTCCAGGTATTCAACTGCATTATCGTTTGTAATCTCTCCGGCACTGAGCCAGTCTGTTCCATTTTGACTTACTTCTATCATAGCTTTCTCTTGCGGATAGCTTTTTCTTCCATTAGTTACTTCGTAAAAAGAAAGATCTTCGCCATCTACGTCAGCTATTGGAAAAGCAAATTCAAGTGATAGCGAACCTCCAAAACCGAGGCTGACAAAGCCGGTGTCAGGGTTTGTAGTTGCATCAGGAATTCCTAGTGCTGTATCAGGATTGCTACGTGCAGCTAGAACTGCAGAGCCATCTTTTCTCAATCCTGGGATAAAATTCTCAACTGAGCCTGCCCAGTACATACTTTGATTAACAGAAACATGATGATAATCAGGATTTTGAGGGTATGTTTGAGTCCATCCATCCTGACTTACTTCAAGAATTTGATAATCGCCTTCAATCGTGTCTACGGTTACACAGCCATTCTGTCCAGTAACATATATTTCGTTTGATATATCATAAATTCTGAGACTAAGTGAGCCGACATTGTCACCATACCATGCTGGAGGAGCGGCACCGTCCTGGTCAAATACTCTAATATTAGCTGAAGAGTCTTGTCCTTCAATTACTGTTTTGTACAGATGTGATCCATTGTAGGATCCCCAATCAACATTTGCATCATCGATTACGACATCAAGTTGTCGCACATCCCGCGAAGGATCATCTTCAAGATTCCCATATGATCCCCAGTTATTGTCTGAATAATACTCAGCATCAACTACTCGAGAGTTGTTATTCCACGTGCTTTCAACTTCTACAAGATATTTGTGTCCTGAAAGCAGCGTCAAAGTATTTAAACCGATATAATCTGCAGAGTCAAGCATACCTGTCCAGACGGGGTTTGTGTTCGGATGTACTACAACTTCCCATCCTGGAATTGCTGTTTCTTGACCATCCCATTCTCCGTTTCCATTTGTATCATCCCATTTGCATACTGTTAGAGAAACCGGTTCTTGTGATGGGTTTGAAACAGTAACTTCTGCCCAGTCAACTGAATCGGTCAGATCTTCGGGATCGACTAGTATTGGTGCTAGATCGGGTTTCTTGTTCCCTGCAGAGTCTCGTGCCTCAAGCTTTATGGTATAGACTCCATCTGGTACTGTTGTAGTATCCCAGCTGAAGAGCTTCTCGTTTGTAAAAGAGTTTAACCTGTTGACTGTACCAGGTCCGGCGACTTTAGTTCCGCCAGAATTATTTACTACAGCCCAATAATGATGAGGATTGTTATCTGTGACTGTCCCATATATGTCAATTGCTCCCGATACTATGTTTCCATCATCATGAGACGTGACTTCGACGAAAGGCGGGGTTTGATCCAATGTAATATTGCAATAATTGCTCCACGCCGAAGCGTAGTCTACCCCATCTTCAAAAGTATTGTTTCCATTCATATCTTCAAAAGCTCTAACTCTTGTTCGCCAAAGGCCTTTTGTTCCGGGGTGACCTCCAAATGATGAGAAAGGTGTATAGTTATTTGTCGCATAGAAGTTTGTTCCGACTGTTCCGTTTGGATAAGTGACTTCTCTTTGATAAACGATATTGTCGCCAGAAACTGCGCTCCAGTTGTGGGCAACGCTGTTTTCGTTTGTGTACACTGTTCCGGATATGTTGCAAGCCAGATCAGGTGGTGATTCATTTGGTGCAGACGACTTACTTGCCAGGTTCCATCCCTGATTAACCGGTGTTGCCGGAGTTGCTACGTATTGAACTGAGATCCATATAGCATCGATTTGAATAGACTCATATCCTATGGCGTTTGGAATATCTCTGTCATATTTGTTTACTATTGAAATTGAACTGAGCTCAGCCCAACTTGTTATTCCAGGCAAAGAGATCAACCGATCTTCGTACGTCGGTCCTTGTACCGGAGTGAATTCTGCGACTTGATTTGAAAAATTGTTTGGATCATTACCGAGAATTACTCTCAAATCATCATTTCCGTCATTTCCGGTTTTTCTCACTCTCATGCCAAGTGATGCACTTATGAAATGGTCCGTTGAGCTAACTCCAAAACCGCTTACTGTAAAAGATTCCCCCCAATCCCAGTCTGGATTATCTTCTCCAAATGGCACTTCTACTCCATCATCTAAAACAGCCCAACTGTTATCAGGTGCTCCAAGAGCGTTAGAACTGTTTATAGGGGCTGTCCCCGTCCAATTGTTCTCGCTTACAATGCTTCCAGCATAGTAAGTTGCACCTGCTGCATCAGCTTTGAAATTAAAGAGACTCATAAGCGGAAACATATAATTACTGAGAAGGAAAAAAATAACCGCTAAAGGAAAAGTTTGCGAAAAGAACTTCCAGGATTTTCTGAGAATTCTTCGGGGTAAAAGAACGGCCATATATTATTTTTTTAATATATTAGATTAGATGTGCGTATGAGCAATATTTTATTTTACTATGTTCCCCAGAAAATGCAAGTTTCTTTGGGACGAGGAGATGATTATAGTTTTTATATTTACTGTCATCAAGAACTAAAGTGAAGAAGGGATAGGCAGTCGAAGATCTAACTATGGGGTTTCTTCATGCTAATTTCTCGAGTTTTGTACTTTTGAGGTAATTTTTAAGCTCTTCTAAAAACTGCTCCGGAGTGTTTTGGATAGTCGAGCCGGCAGCGGCTTTGTGTCCGCCTCCATCAAAGTGTTCTGCCAATTTATCAACTGCAACAGTCCTTCCGCGGAATGAGAGCTTCAGCAAACCGTCTACAAGCGGATTTATCCTCACAGAGAAGTCTATTCCCTTGATGCTTTGAACAATTTCGTAATATATGTGAAAGCTTCTGCGGGAAGAAGAGGTCGTTATGCCGTATTTTTTCATATCAACTACTGTAGAGGTGTATGATATATTACCGACCCTGTTATAATGCATGTTTTTCAAGGCTTCTGTATTCATATCTATGACTTTTTTGTCATTAGTATAAAAGGCATTTTTGACTATATCATCATGTTTGGCACCTTTTTTGATAAGAATAGATGCAATTTCCAGAGTGTGAGCATAGTCATAAGTAGGGTATTTGAAGCAATTTGTATCGCCTATGATCGCACAAAGAAGGTTTGTAGCAATTGATGGTGTGATGGTTATTTCTTTCCCAAAGATATCGAATAGAAGTTCTCCAGTAGAAGTACTTTCCGGTACAACATAATTCAAATTCCCAAACATAGTTGTGGTGCTATGGTGATCAATATTTATGACAAATGTCTTTTTTGGAATGCGAACACTTCTCTCGCTGATGCTGTCCAATGTGCGAGAAGGATCGCTGGAATCCAGGAATATCAGATTGTTAAACTGTCCAAAATCAACAGTGGACGTATCTTGGATGATGAACTTCTCAGATCTCGGGAGAAAAGCATATTCCGGGATATCAAAACTTGAATAAAGTTTTACGGACTTCTCTTTTTGTGCGAGAATTTCTTCCATTGCCAGGCCTGAGCCTATGGCATCATCATCAGGATCGGAAATAAGGACGGCGAAATTATCTGATTTATTTATCCTATCTATTATTTCGAGTTTTGTTTTTTTTAGTTGTTGGTTGGTCATAGTCCGTAAGCTGTAAACCGTAATCCGTATGCCTTAATCTAATCATTGATCTTTACTCAATAATTTGTAACCCGATATCCTTAATCCGTGAGAGTTATTTTAGCAATATTGGTTTACAAGGTTCTCTATACTTTCCTTATACTTCTTTTTGTCAGTTTTATCAAATGGCTGCAGAATGGATATGTTGATTTTGTCAATGTTCATGATTTCTTCTGCAACTGCTTGGATGTTTTCTACTGTTATTTTATCGTAAATTTTGATCAGGTCCTTTGGAAGAATTATCTTTGGGTATCTATAGACCATTTCTTCGCTGAACCATCTCAAAATTCCCTCGGGAGTATCGAAAACCATCTTCATGTTTTTCTTATCGATATCCTTGATTTTCTCAAAGTATTCTTTATCAAAAGACTTGATCTTGATCCTTTTTATGGCTTTTAGTATTTCCTTTATAACATCAAGGCTTCTTTCTGTAGGAGTTGAAGTTTCTATTTCAAATACCCCTATATCGTATCCGACCATAAAATCAGCTCCAATATCGTATATCCAGCCTAATTTCTCTCTGAGATGTGAATAAAGCAGGCTGTCGCGTCTGTTTGCTAGAAGTGAGCAAATGTACGCAAGAGCTACGCGGTCTTTCGAACTGCTTTTCCAGCTGTAGGATGGAAATGTTATCCTGATGTAAGATTTTTTTGCATTTTCATCAATGAGAGATATTGTTTTATCAGAGAGCTGATCCGGCGAAAATTCTACTGGTTTGAGGCTTAAATTTGGTTTGAATTGTGAAAAGTGTTTCTTCAATATTGGTTTTAACTGCTCTTCAGTACACTTCCCGATGATTACAATTCGGACATTATTTGGACAGAACATGTCTTTATGATACTTTCTTAACATGCCAGATGTGATACTTCGAAGCGAGGCCTGAGTCCCGCCCAGCGGCAAGGAAAGTATTGTTTTCCCATTGAACCGGATTTTCTTTGCATTTAAAAAGTTTTTGTAATCATTACTGTCTTCAAGAGAGGAAAGCTCATCGATGATTATGCCCTTTTCTTTTGTGATGAATTCATCAAGCAGCAAAGGCTGGAAAAGAACCTGTTTTATAGCGAAAAAAGCATTATCTACTTCTTCATCTACAAAGGTTCCGCCAGCGGTGATGAAGTCATACGAGGTTGTTCCCGATAAGCTGCCGGCCATTTTATCGAAGAATTCTGTCAAACTTTGAAAACTGGGAAAATCCTTTGTCCCATCAAAAAGCGTATGTTCCAAGAGGTGTGCCACCCCATTTTCGTCTACTTTTTCGTAGAAATGCCCGGCTTTTACTATTGCGATAATTGACACAGAGTTCACATGTTCAAGCGGATATACCAGGGTTTTTATCCCATTATCCAAATTGATTATGGAAAATTTTATATCCTTGTCCTTTTTATCCATTTGCGCATTATAGTAGAATTTTCATAAGATTGGAATTTTTTTTGATGTAATTGTTTAAGAGAAGTAGAATATAGTAATAGCTAATATCATCTTCAGATTCCATCGCTGAGGACGAATACAGGCAACTAGAAGATAATCTTCCAATAGGAATTTAGGATCACTGCGAAAACTGGTAAAGTTAAGTATATCGAATATTATCCTTAAAATATCA
>JAHIVN010000040.1 GCA_018816645.1 Patescibacteria group bacterium
CGAACTCATATCTACATTTCTTGCACCTTTTCTTCCCTCTACGGACGTTCCAAAATTCTGTACCACTACATTTTATACATTTTTGCCTTATCATAGGCATTATCTTATCACAATCGGTGGCTCTTTTTATACATTACCCTAATCTAACTAATTCTATTGATAAGTTGCACTATGCGAAATTTTCTAAAAACAACGTTGTTCATAGTTTTTATTGTGACCTTTCTTGCATTTTTATTTTCATTGGTTCCCCAAAAGGAACCCTTTAAGCCTATCACTGTAGATAAAAGAGATGTAGAAGGAGTGTCGGTTTCGGCTGAAATAGAGCTGCAAAGCATAGCTTTTAAGGTATATCCTGAGAAAAGGATCCCTAAAACTGGGAATTGGGACACTATAGTCGACTTTGAAGTTAGAAACCAAAAAACAAATGAAAAATACTTTGCAGAAAATACAACAACCAATAATTGGGGGCTCGGACTGTTAAACCTTCCTCCTAGGAATAAGATACCATCCAGCAATAATAAGGTCGTAGTAAAAGGCATCTCGCACTTAAGTAAAGTCTATAATAAGATCCCCTTTTTAAGAATGTATGAAAGTTATGACTTCACTGTCTTCGGAGATCTGTTGGCTGGCGACACACATCCTTCGGCAGATGACTTTATAAACTCACTAGATATATCGACACTAATAAATAAGCTCAATACAAGCAATTATATAAATGACCTAAATGGAGATTCTCTTGTCAATTCCCTTGATTTGTCTATCCAAGTTTACAATATAAGCAGAGCAGGTGAAAAATCATAAATCAAGTAAAAAAGTACTTTCAGTTATTATCGCTTTTATTGTAATAAGCTTTGCCCAGAACGGCCTCATAAGCAAAGCGCAAGCATTAACTCTCGACGGTAAGTTTTACTTCACCCCACAAAGCGGAATTTTGCTGATAGGATGTGAATCGACGGTCAATATTCAGGTAAGTACTGGATCAAATTACTCCAATGCAGCAAATATAATCGTAAACTACAATCCTCAAGAAATTGAGATTATCGACTCAGATCCGTATACTTCAGGAATTCAAATACTCCCGGGAAGTGCATACAGCAACTATGCCGATAATGTAGTCGACACGACTAATGGAAAAATCCGTTTAACTGGATTTTCGGTGGGGAGTAATCTTTCAGGAACCAAAACATTTGGAATCATCAAATTTAAATCGTTCCCAGGAATCCAGTAAACAAGCCTAAAAGTCGACTTCACCGGAGTGGGCGACACTTTGGACAGTAATATTGTAGAAACAAAGTCTAGTGACGACCTTTTAGCTTCTGTCGGATCAGCAGCGTATACATTTTCTGAAGGCAACTGTTACGGAGATGTTACGCCTCCAACCATTACTCCAATTCATCCCCAAAATTACGATATAAATGTAGACAAGGATTCTGAGATAGAGGTTGAGATTTGCGATGATGATTCTGGAGTTAATCCGGAATCGATAAAAATTATCATTGACGGAACATCCTACTCCAATAAAGATATCAACAGTTTTTTCTATACAGGAGACAGTTCCTGCTACTCAATAAGACTTGTACCTAAATCTCGTTTCAAAGAGAACACACCAGTACTTGTGATCTTTAAGGCGGCTGACTTCAAAGGAAATCAGGCTTCAAAAACAATTATTTTTAACATATCTCCGGAAACTGCTAACTGTCTGAACCAATTGGATGATCAAATTCAAGAACTAAATATCTACCAAAATGAACTTTCATATTGCCTAGCTCGAACCTGTGAAATAGATCAGTTGCCCCAAACAGGTACAAAAGGCGGTTTATCGCAAAAATTAGGAGTTCCAGGTGTATTCTCAATATTAGCGCTTATCTTACTGGTTATTCATCCCTACTGGCGAAACCCTGAGTCCGAGGATTTATTGAACAAAGTAATGCCAAAGAGCAAAATATTTAAAGTAATATTATTTATCATCGGGTTTATTCTCTCAATTATTGGGGTAATAGACCAGATTTCAGTAATATGCATTACAACAATGGTGCTTTACATTGGAACTGCATTCTTACAACTTTTAAAAAGCATGAGAGGTAATGGAATATTACAATGAAGTTACTGAGAGACTTCTTTCATACGCTTGATGAACTCTGGGATCGGATAGGAAAACGAAAAATAGTGATAATCTCATCGGTATAGAAGAATCTGCTTACTAGACTACTCCTCTCCCCTTCTCTTTTCAAGCTCTCTAAATCTGGCCTGTTCCTTTACAAAGTATAATTCTACTTGACCAGTCGGGCCATTTCTATGCTTTGCAATGATCAGATCTGCAACTCCTTTTCTCTCGGTTTCAGGATTATATTGCTCTTCCCTATGTATAAATACTACAACATCTGCATCTTGTTCTATTGATCCTGATTCTCTCAAGTCTGATAGCTGAGGAATTCTTGTCGTTCGTGACTCAACAGCACGAGAAAGCTGAGACAAGGCAAGAACAGGAATATTTAGCTCTCTTGCCAGATTCTTTAAGAACATAGAGATTTCAGACACTTCTTGCACACGGTTATCTCTCGAACGCCCCTGCATTAGCTGCAAATAGTCAACGACAATCATATCTACCTTATGCTCCATCGTAAGTCTGCGCGCTTTTGTTCGCATCTCCATGATATGCAGTCCGGGAGTGTCATCTATGAATAAGCCTGACTCAGACAATACCCCCATTGCATCAGCCAATCTTTCAAAGTCCTCATCTCGAAGCTTCCCCATTCGCAGATCCCAAAGACCTACATTTACCTGCATAGAAAGAATTCTATCCATAAGCTGCATATTTGACATTTCGAGAGAAAAAAAACCTATATTCTTCTTTTCCTTCGTAGCAATATGCCTTGCCATATCCAGCGCCAGAGCAGTTTTCCCTACAGAGGGCCTTGCTGCTAGAATAATCAAGTCACTTGGCTGAAATCCACCTAAAATAGCATCAAGCTGCTGGAAACCTGATTTGATTCCTTGTATCTTGTCTTTAAATTTATCTGCCTGCTCGGCTCTCTCATATGCACGTTCCAGAAGCTTTGAAACATGTATAAAATCTTTATCTACACTATCCTCGGTAACCTGAAATAGCTTTTGCTCTGCCCCATCAAGAAGTTTATCCAGATCTTCTGCTTCATCGAAGGCCATTTCATTTAGATATGCTGCTGCTGATATTAGTTCTCTTCTGACACTCTTCTCCTTTACAATATGCCCATATTCTTCAATATGGGTCGCACTGGGAACGCTATTCACAATATCTGATAGATACGCTACTCCTCCAATTTTTTTCAACAATTTCTTTTTCTTGAGAACATTTGTAAGTGTAAGAACATCTATCGATTTTCTCCGCTCAAAGAGTTCAAGGATAGCTTCAAATATGATTTCATGCTTTGGATCATAAAAATGATTGGACTTCAAAAAGTCCATAACTTTCACAACTGCTTCTTCATCCAAAAGCAGTGCCCCAATCACAGCCCGCTCGGCTTCAACATTTTGAGGTGGTAATTTTATATCAGCCATTTTTTTGATCTAAAAGGGTCAGATTCTATGAATACTTCGTTCTACTTCTGAACATACAGTATCTCTTCTTTTATTCAAACATTCTTACAATAATACACTGCAGCAACAGTTATTCAGTTTCTTGTATCATTAATTAGGCTGGGGGCAACAGCGCAGACGCACAACCATTTTACCATCTGTCTGATTTTTATTAAAGAAATTCAGAGCAAAAAGCTACTTCTGAAGAACTACTATTCTCATGGACATCTCTTCGGAATCAAAATCTGCCTTTGTCACTTCGAAATCTTTCACCTCTTCAAGCTCTTGTACTCCAACTACCTTTGCGAAATCTTCAAGCAGCTTTTTATTGTAATCCATTGGGATCACTATATAAGGCTCTATTTTATTTACCAGATCAGTAATCTTTGTTAACTTCATACCGCTCTGCTCTGCAAGTGATATACATAGGACATCGACGATACCCATCTCGTCAAGGATTCTTCCACGCACGTTTTCTACACTTTTATCGATCAATCCAACATGTACTCCTTCAACATCTATCAAGTATATTTCAGCCTGATCCGAGTTCTGAGCATTTGTATCTGATTTGTAGCCATAAATGAAAAAGTCATGTACTTCGTACTCCCCTGGTGCTTTGATCATATAATACTCACCAGTTGGAATTTTCGCCTCATGACTTTGAACTATTATGTCTGGTAGAACCTTCTTGAGGTTAACCTTTACCTCATTATCCAGAGGATTTGTGATAAGCTTTGTTTTCTTCCCTTTAAAAAGAAAACTTGAGTTGCCATAGTATTTAACTTTCATATTATTTATCTATAATTTTATCTTTATAAAAATCACTGCTTAGAAATCACATTTTAGCACAAACATTTTATCGCGGGAAATTTATAAAACCTAGATAATTAGGCTAAACGGGATAAACGTAAAATATACAATTCTTCTGCTAGCAAAGTAAGTGTACTGTTAGTTGTTAATCCTTTGGGCATAGTACACTAATCTCTGCGCATTTTGTCCAACCGGGTGGCAAGTATAAAGTGTGAGCTTCTCATCAGTCCCCTGACTTTCAATATATGTTGCGGTTTTAGGAACAACTTCGTACCCTGTTACCTCGTAATCATATTCCACTCCATTCCAGTAAACAATTACATAATCTCCACCTTCAAGCTGATCTAGATTATAAAATGATGTTGAATTCTTCACATCATCCGGAAGAAAGGCATAGCCAACTCGATGACCGGTAAGAACCATATTACCATTGCCAGGTGCCCCTGTTCCAGGTCTGTGCCAGACTCCAAGGTTTAGTGCTCCCTCATCTGCCCCTTCGACTATTGACATATCCACGTTTATCGCCGGAATTACAAGCCTATTTTCGTCTGGGATTTTTCTGCCGCCAAGCTTAACATCCCCATCCTTGGAAATCTCCTCTTCAAGAGCAGTCTGATAAGGATATATATCTTTTCCTTTGTAGAAGATTTTATAAATCAAGCCGGGGACAATCGGATAGAAAAGCAAATATAAGCCTATCACAAAAAGCAAGTATGTAATCACTTTACTAGCTAAACAATATCGCTTATCGCTATCAATTTTCCTTTTCAGAGCAGTAAGAATCCTGTTAGTATTATCTTTAAGCAGACTTGGAAATATCCGGATTTTGACGATGAAACCATTCATTGCAGACTTTTTCTTCTTATCAGTATTAGCCTTTTTACTTAATTCAGTGTACTTATTCCTACCAGTAAGTGAAGACTGTTTACGTTTTCTCGAGACACCCTTCTTGTCGGCTAATGTGTCTACAGACTTTTTGCTCTTATCCTTTTGTAATTTAGTACTGTCTTTCATATTTACCCAAAATTCAAAATAAAATCTAGGAATTATACTATCACAATCACCTGCTGCACACAAGAAACCAAATGTTGTTGACAAACGGTTTGACTAAAGTTATGATAATATCACTTTAGTTATTTACTTAAGTAAAGAGATGGTAAAACGTAACATTTCCAGGCCAAAGTGGCTAACCGAACACGTAGAAAGCTTCTTCGCAGCGATACTGAAACTTCGGAATAAAGAAGAGTGCCGGCAGTTTTTTCGAGACATTTTATCAGTTCCGGAAGTAAAAACCTTTGCGATGAGGTGGAGAGTTGCAAACATGCTTCATGATGGCATTACCTACCAGGACATAGAGAAAACAACCGGGATGAGTAGCACGACTATTGCCCGTATCAGTAGATGGCTTGAATATGGCGAAGGCGGCTATAAGTTACTTATTAAAAGAACCCGACGAAAAAAATGAGAATAAAACAATTTTTTATCACTACATTCATTTCTGTTTTCATAGGTTTTCTGCTCGGGACTGTCTTTGGATTGATAATTGGGGTTAAGGTTGCGAAAGATAGTTCTTCAAGAGAGCTTATTTCCTCTACAGTAGTAGTTGATAAACTTAAAGATCAATCCTTTCTCATAACCCGAACGCTTATTACCAACCAAAAGGTAGACATAGAAATCGATTATGAATCGCCTTGGTCACAGTTCTTTTGGGGACACAAGGTAAGTGCGGAAGGAATCATGCAGGTTGACATCGGAGTAAACCTAGCCGGCATAACCGATCAGGACATAGAGGTAAATAACAGCGATAAGATAATAAAGATCCGTCTTCCTGACAGTGAAATCTTTGACACAAGTCTATCTGGCCCGATCGAGCTGTCAACCAAAAGCGGCATATTTAAGAAATTGTTCGACACCGATGACAACGAAGATTACAATCTGGCATTGAATGAATTGAAAACCCAAGCGGAAAATTCCGTAAAAAGTAATACCGACTTAATGGATGATGCGAAGTCGTCAGCCATTATTACGCTTCAGGCAATATTTAAGGATACGGGATATACCATAAGTGAGTTGTAACAAGATAACTAGGTGCTTAGGTTAATATGTATCCTTTCGATTTTTAATCCTTATGCGATCCCTCGCCCTCTTCATCGACACATTCTATAAAGAAGATATTCCTAAAGAAATTTAACATACTTATTGTCAGCGTTGCTGACAGCAGATCTCCGACGAATAAACTTGGCCTCATAACAGCGCAAGAAGCACTTCGCTATTATTTATTTGACTATAGTTAAATAAAGTGATATAAATCATTTATACTTTATTGTACTAAAGTAATGTATTGTGCCGAGTATTGTGACAATTCATGTTTGACACTAGTTACCCATCATAACTCCGAAACGTAGCTTTCGCGGGTTTTCCCTTTGTTTATATTGAAAATCAGACCGGCGAAAGCCGGTTTTTTATTTTATTCTCATGTAAAAATGAATGTCTTTAATTTAGTTAGAAAAGCTCTATATTCTGTTCCTGAAATAAAATGGGGAGTGTCTGATTACGAAAACTCGTTTTTAGTTTTAAAGTGGGGAGAAAATCAATATCAACCTTCTAGAAAACTTCTCACCAGTATCTCTAAAAGCCTTTCAACGATAAATAAATATCCAACACTTCAATCTACTCTTAAAGTAAAAATAGCCAACTATGCCCAGGTTGACCAATCAGAATGTTTGCTGAGTGGAGCTGATAGAGCTTTCAGGATTATTTCTGAAACATTTATAGAAAAAGACGATGAAATAATAATATTTGAGCCCACATTTCCAATTTTTGAGAAATGTGTTTTGATTATGAGCGGAAAGGTAAGGAAAATTCCTCTTGATAAAAGTTTTAAGATTCCTTCTGTGACAAAAATCTCAAGAAGTATCACAAAACGAACAAAAATTATCTGTCTGTGTAATCCGAACAATCCTACTGGAAACTTTATTGCGACAACAGCACAAATCGAGAATCTTCTAAAACTAGACTTAATAATTGTTGTTGATGAAGTTTACTTTGAATTTTCGAATCAAACGTGCCTGAGGCTTCTAAAAAAATATTCAAATCTTATCATCATCCGAAGTTTCTCGAAGACTTTTGGACTGGCTGGATTAAGAGTCGGCTATATCCTTTCTTCAAGAGAAATTATCTCCTATCTCTCCCGAGTCGAGCTGTCAATAGCGCCGTTTGATATCCCTACCCCGTCACTAGCTGGAGCAATAGCTGCTTTAGATAATATTGAAATAACAAAACAAAATATAAAACAAATAAACAGGGCAAAAGTAAACCTTACCTCTAAACTTAAGAAAATGGGACTGAAGGTATATACATCTGCCACCTCCTTTCTCTTAATTTCAACACGTTCTTTTGGAATTAAATCTAAAGAATTTATCCAGCTGATGGAAAATTCCAAGATAATTCTAAAAGATGTGTCTATTTATTCTGGATTATCTGAATACGAGTCTTATATGGCAATTCCGAATAAAAATGATATTCCGAGGCTTGTGAATGCAATCAAGAAAATCATTTCCACTAAAACTAAGCCCCTTCATTGACTCCAATTGCGAATTATCCAATTAGAATTACACTGTTTTAATATAGCATTTTAATTTTTTTGAACTTAATCATGAACAATATCTTTAACTTGATGAAAAAATACAATTGCGAAGAAATCTACTTTAAGTATGATTCGAAAACTAATTTGCGAGCAATAATAGCTATCAATAATACAAAAAGAGGGGAAATGTGCTCTGGCGGCGTGAGACTTAGAAACTACAAAAGTGAAGATGAAGCCCTTTGGGATGCTTTTAATCTCTCCCTTGCAATGACACAGAAATGTGCTGCTATAAACGCAAATGTTGGTGGTGGGAAAGCAGTTATCTGGAATAAGAAAGAGGAAAAGACTCCTGCATTAGTAAAAAGTTTCGCCAAATTTATGTTCAAACTAGATGGAAGATTCCGTACTGCAGTTGATCTTGGAATGGACTTTAAAGATGGGTACATCATCAAGAAAGAGTGCCCCTACGTAGAGGGGTTACCTCAAAAATACGGGGGCTTGGGAACTGAGGGAGATACAACAGCACTCGGAGTTATCAAAGCAATGAGAATTGGTGCTGAATACTTATTCGGGACCAGATCACTCAAGGACAAAATAATAGGTGTTCAAGGCTTAGGAAATGTTGGAGGATATATGGTTAAATTCCTACTGGAGGAAGGCGCCAATCTAATTGTTGCTGATATAGATAAGAACATGATTACGAAAACAAAGAAAAAGTATCCAAGCGTGAAAGTGGTTGCTCCCGATAAATTCTTAAGTACAAAATGCGATATCCTCTCCCCTTGTGCAATTGGAGGCATAATAAACTCCAGAACAATTCGCTCACTAAAGTGCAGAATGATATGTGGATCTGCAAATAACCAGCTTGAAAACCCAGAAAAAGACATAAAACAACTCGAAAAGACTAGGATTCTGTACCTCCCTGATTATATAGTCAATGCGGGAGGAATCATTCAAGCAATTGTTGAAATGAACAAGGGAAAAAAAGAAGAGGCGATAGAAAACACCAAAGTAATTGAGAAGAATATAAAGTACATTCTCAAAGAATACAAAAAGGGGAAGAAAAGCACCTTGGCCATTGCCGATGAATTAGTAGAGAGCAGATTGAAGTAGCTCTAAAATTATTAAATATTAAACCTAGAATAATGGAAACTACACAACCATTTAGTATTGTAGCTCAAACTGCCTTGAAAGTATCAACTGGTGTCATATCCAATCAAAGTGGAGAACAACTTGGATCTTTTGCTGCACCCAAGATAGAGATTCTTACTACTCCACAAACCCTGTGGGCACAAACTGTTGATAGAATTGAAGTTCCTTTTGCTAAAGAATACGATCAAGAAGAATATTTTAACAATCCCGCCTTGACTATGATGGGTTTCTATGAACTTAGAAGGATTATTAGATCACTTGGAGTCCCTACCCCACAACAGGAGGATTACTATAGCGAACCGCTCAAAGGTCAAAAATGCTTTGTTGTTGGGACTGGTCCGGGAAGAGAAATCGTTTGGTACTCAATATTCGGAGCTTCCGTATCAGGACTGGATGCAACTTCAAAATACTTGGAAATAGCTCAAAGGAAAGTTACTCTAGCTCAAGAATACTTAGGCCGGCAACTTCCAGTTGACAGGTTATACCAGTGTCCTGCCGAATCATTCTCCTGGCCCAGTAAAGAATATGATTTTGTATCCTGTCTTTTCGGCGTACTAAATCACGTAGAAAGCTGGGAACAAACACTTGCAACAATTTGCAACTCAGTAAAACCAGGAGGTAAGATATTTCTATCTATGTATGGGCAAAACGAAGCACTTGTATTCGAACTTAGAGGTCAACTTGGATACTCCCCTTCTATACTCCAACGAAGAACCGAAGGAGGAATTCTCCTCGGTGAAAGCAGTGACATATTACCTGCTAACTTCCCATTACCCGAAGAGGTCGCAGAAGTACTACAGGCTCAAGGTTTCTCTGATATTATGGCTAGTGGTGATTTAGCCCTAGCTGCATTATTTCCACAGATTACAACAAAAAAGAACCTTGAACTCTTTAAATCTCTGATAGCTCAGACAGAACCAAGGCTAGGAAATCGAATAAAAGCGGTTAACGATGCCGATGAGCTGTTATTAAGAACTTTTATTTACGAACAAAAGATCCCAAGACCTTTACAGGACTATGCCTACATTAGATTTGAAGGAACTAAAGTATGAAGATGTATGTCTGCGAAAGAAACGAAATAAACAAATCTGCAATAGACCTTTTAAAAAGAAATGGCTTCTCCGATCTCTCTGAGACTCGCCAAGCTGAAGCTGATGTGTTGTTTATCAGAACTTATACAACAGTTGACAAGGAGTTTCTATCGAAGTTCACCAGACTTAAATACATTTTAAAAGCAGGTGTTGGCCTCGATAAAATTGATCTCAAAATATGTCAAACAAGAGGAATTGAAGTTATTAATGCTCCCGGGTCCAATGCTAACGCAGTAGCAGAATATGTAATTTGTACAATTATTTTTGCTGCCAGGAGCATAAATCAACAAAATCTCAGACTCCGGAAAGGGCTTTGGCGCAATAGAATCTTAATTGGAAGCGAGCTACAAGGATCTGTTCTCGGAATAGTTGGATGTGGCGCTATCGGACAACAGCTAGCTAGAAAAGTGAATTTTTGGGAACTAAAAAAAATATTAGGATATGATCCTTTCCTAGATAAAGAAATTCTCAAGGAATGTGGAATTCAAAAAAGTACCCTAAAACAGCTTTTAAAGGAGTCAGACTTCATTACTCTTCATCTTCCTCTAAACCCTATGACAAAAAATCTTATTACACAAGAGAAAATACGACTAATGAAAAAAAGTGCAGTCCTAATTAATGCTGCTAGAGGAGGAATTATCAATGAAAAGGATCTGATCTATGCACTAGGAAAGAAAATTATAAAGGCAGCAGTTTTAGATGTTTTTGAGCAGGAACCCGCTATCAATCTTGATCTACTGACTTTAGACAATCTATATACAACCCCGCATATTGCAGCTTTGACTATGGAAGCAGAAAAGGAGATGGCTCTTTCACCTGTTAGACAATTACTTGCTATTACCAAGCACAAATCTTTAAACTTTAGTTGACAAACACCTAAACCATGATATAATTTCTTTATCTTACTAAAGCGATGAATAATAATAACCAAAATAAAACTTTAGTTCATCATCATAACTCGCAAGATTAGCTTTCGCGGGTTATTCTCTTTGTTATATTGAACTAGATACCGGCGAAAGCCGGTTCTTTTACGCAGCTCTAGAAAATTCAAATGAGTGAAGAATTTTTGTAGAAATGCATAACCCTGTAAACGAGATTGAGTCTGTCAAAATCGAGTTTTATAGGGTTCACAGAAAGGAAAATTATTTAATGGGAATTCTATAATGTACAGTCAGTTTAAATTCATCAAAACAAGCACAGCAGGAAACAGAACTGGCTTCATAATAGGCAGAAAGGCATATCAGGATAAGAAAAAAATAATGCAGATTATTCTTAATAAAGTGAATTTGGAAGCAGAACAGTATGTCTTCTTGTGGGAAGAAAACGGAAACTGTATGATGAATATGGCAGGAGAGAAACTATCCGGCGGAGCAGTTCTAGCGAGCCCAGTTATTCTTGGAAATTACCTAGGAAGAACTAAAGTAATAGCAGTTGGGAACAAGCTTAGATCAGAAATTACTGAAAAAGACAAAAATAAAATATACGTAAGAACTAAAATGCCAATATCAATGATTCGCACGTGGCCGAAGAGAATGAAGGCAGCCTGTCTGGGCAACATAGATGGATTCAGAGTAAATCTTGAAGGTATCTCATATTTTGTAACAAAGGAAAATGCACCAAAACGCAAATCATTACGACTGTTTAGAAAGCTGGATAAGGAAATGGGAACTGAGAAAGTTCCTTGCTTAGGAATAGTCGAAGTAAACGAATCTAATAAATCAAAGCCTACTGTCTGGGTCAAAGATGTCAGAACTATTACAGAAGAACAAGGATGCACAACAGGAACTATTTCGGCACAATTGTCGTTCCCGACAAAAAGCAGCTGGTGGCAACAACCTTCGGGGGAAAGTATCCGAGCTCAAATCGAGAATAATATCGAGATAGAAGCCAGTGTTGAGAAATTGAGTAATGGAAATGTTTATTTAAACGACCTTTAAAATAACTAACCGTATGGTAAAAATCTGGTTTACCATATGAAGTCCCGCAAAGCGGGACGAAGTATAGTGGCTGTAGCTTCCGCCAGAGGCGGACCACCAATAGGCAGAAACCAGCCCTTTGGCTGGCAATGGTTAGGGTCAATTTGGTGGCTATAGCTCAATGGTAGAGTCACCTGCCTGCTTGCCTGTCGAAGCTCCGAATGCACAGAGGAACGAATACAGGTGGAGCGAGATATAAATTTGGTGATCGTAGCTCAGCTGGTAGAGCACTTGCCTGTGGAGCGAGGTGTCATGGGTTCAAATCCCATCGATCACCCCAAAATAAATATTTTAAACGAATTGTCTGAACCGGAATAATCAAGTACAGACAAATAATTGGAATAAACAAAACATGAATACACTTAAATCACAATTACATACATCAGAGCACATCCTAGGTCAAATTCTCGACGAATACTGCACAGGATTTAGAACAACCGCTCTCGAATTTCGAGAAGATAACGTGAGGTATGATTTTAAGGCAGAAAACATGTCTGATACTATTACAAAAGATTTGCTTGAAGCAAAGGTTAATGTAATAATTAGAAGAAATATACCTGTAGAAACATATGAAGTGTCGAGGGAAAAAGCAAAAGAAATGGGACTTGATCTATCGATCGTTCCAAGAAGCGTTGAAAGAATACGAATTGTTGACATAAAGAGTGTAAATAAACAGGCTTGTGCTGGAGAGCATGTGAGCAATACCTCTGAAATAGGTCAGGTCGAAATAATTAAATTTGTAAAAAAAGGGGTAAATTCTTACCAAATAGTTTCTAAAATCCGGAACTAGTGGGAATTTGAGTTCTTCCGCTTTGCGGGATTTATCAAATTACTTTTGTAAGTTATCCATAACAATCTAATTTTTGTACAATAACAGACAAGTCATGAACAAACAAAGTAAACAGCAGAAAATCAGTACCCAACCATATAAAGGCGCCCGAGACTTCTATCCTGAGGATATGCGTGTTCGAAATTACATATTTAACATATGGAAAAAGGTATGCAAAAGATATGGTTTTGAAGAATGGGATTTTCCGTTCATCGAGCCATTTGAGTTATTTGAAGCAAAGTCTGGTGATGAAATTGTAAACAAACAGTTATATCGATTTACGGACAAGGGCGGAAGAGATGTCGCAATTCGTCCTGAGAAGACTCCTTCTCTTGCAAGAATGATAACTGGAAAGATCAAAACATTACCTAGACCTATAAAGTGGTTTAATATCGCAAACTGCTGGAGATTTGAAAAACCTCAAAAAGGAAGAGGGCGAGAATTTTTTCAACTCGACTGCGATATTTTTGGGGTGAAAGATGTCACAGCTGATGTAGAAGTGTTCAGTATTCCTATCGAAGTAATGAAGGAGCTAGGAGCTAAAGAAAATATGTTTGAAATTCGTATAAGCAACAGAAGACTTGCAGAATACTATCTTAGAGAAGTGGTGGAATTGAACGGCGGAATAAGTGAACAGGGCACTCAAATGTACAAAGTAGCCAGGATAATTGACAGCCAGCCTAAATTAACTGAGAGAGAGTTTTTAAAACAACTTGAATCAGAAAATGTTAATCCAAAACAAATAGACGCAATTATCTCTTTTATAAAGAGTGATATTCAGTTTGTTGAAAAATATAGAGATGATTCATATGGAGCTAAAGAAATTACGGATTTCTTTAGAATAGCTGAAAGTTTAGGATCTGCAAAATACTTTAAGTTCAGACCTGAAATTATGAGGGGGTTTGACTATTACACTGGAAATGTAATCGAGCAGTTTGACCTAGACCCAGCTAACAAAAGGTCCATGTATGGGGGAGGCAGATACGATGATCTTGTAAACATATTTACTGATGAGAAGCTAACCGGTGTCGGTTACGCTATGGGAGACGTAACACTCATGGAATTTCTCAAAGGCTGGAACCTGCTCCCTGTCCTACCTACTGAAACTGATGTGATGGTCACTATTTTTGACGAGAATACCAGAAATAAATCATTTGAAATAGTTCAGAAACTCAGGGAAAAAGGCATAAACACCTTTGCCTATCTAGAACCTGTCAAGCTAGATAAACAATTCAAATATGCTGACAGAAAAGGGATACGTTACGTCATAGTTGCCGGACTAGACGAGATAAAGAAAGGAACAGTTCAGTTGAAGGACATGCAAAGAAAGCAACAGCAGGAATTAGTGCTTGAAAAAGTAATAGAAAAGCTGAAACAATAATAAGCAATGGATTTCAATTAATCATTGTACATTAAAAAGGGTTACTCCAGTTGTTCAAAAGCCACGCCGCCTAGAACGCTCCTGTCTGTTCTACTCAGCACTGCAATATATTTCGTAAATTTACCTTGTATTTCAAGCAGAAACATCTTTATGAAATAATTACCTGAAGGGATTTTCATTGTTACCCCCTGCCATTTAGGATAATCTATCCCATGCAGATCAGTTAGTTTTACTTCCCCGCCCCTTACCTTAATCAGTCCTAATGAACTTGCTCCTCTGGAAATTTTATACTCTTTTGCAGAAATAGTAGGCTCACTTTCCTCAATCAGCCGGATCTCGACTCCCCTATTCCCGTCTCCACCAGTGCTTACAAAAAAGGCTCCCCTCTTGCCATTTTCTTGACGAATTCATCATCGGAGTATTTGCTGAATTTCAATATTTTTGACATGTCCCCGATAGCAGCCACTCTGCTCTCGATTGCCATCCGACCCTTCTTGCAGCTTAGCACCTTAAACTGTTCCTTTCCTGTTTTCTCCAAGATCGTACGTGTCATCTGTGAAAGCCGCACATTATGCCCCTGAGTGTATCCATATTTCTGCAAAATCTTTATAATGAACATCCAACTCATCTATCCCACGTACTCCTGCCTTAAAGGCCCCTACTGCGTAAGCGGATCTTAATCTTGGCTGTCTCTCCTCCTTTGCTTTTTTACTCGAAAGCTTGCCTTTGTCCTTCCCTTGCTCGCCCGATTCGGTTTGTATTTTTCAAAAGCAACTGTCTGATTTCTGAATAGAATTGTGCAAAATTGTGCAAAAATTGTGCGTATCCTTGCCAAAAAAAAATCACGTGATATAATAAAGTTCAGTTATTTTTTGAAAAGTTTCAATGAAGCAAGGGGTTCACCCCAAATACAATACAAAAGCGGTCATAACATGTGCCTGCGGAAGCAAATTCCAGAGTGGATCGACAAGAGATACTATCCAAGTTGAGCTGTGTTCAGCATGTCATCCTTTTTATACCGGGAAGCAAAAGCTAGTTGATACTGAGAACTTGGTAAAGAAATTCGAAGAAAAGAAAAAGGCAGCCCAATCCACAAAAGTCGTAAATAAAAAAGTCAAAAGAGAAAAAAGACGTGCTAAAGTAACAAGTATCAAGGGTGGCAAAAAGGTTACCCTCAAAGACATGCTTAAAGACCTACAAAACAAGTAGTAACAAAGTCTTATCTACTTCAATCATTTTTTGAGTTTGAAAATACAAAAGGAACCACTTCCTTTTACATTCGCCCCCTTGTTAATTATAATATCGTAATGGAAGAAAAAGATTTAGGAGAACAAATCAAAGAATACAAAGATAAAATCCACGAGTTGGAAATAGAAGCCTCTAGCCCGGATATCCTAAAGAACTACAGCAGGATCAAGGATATTACAAAGCAAATTTCACACCTCAGGGCCAGGTTTTCTATCTATGAGGAAATTTTAAAGATAAAACAACAATTTAGGGAGACACAAGATCTTTTAGAACACGAAAGTGAAGAAGAAATGATCCAAGTTGCACAAGAGGACATTGAACTCCTGCAGAAAAAAGAAGCTGAGCTTCTGGGCAAGCTGAAAGACCTAGAGAAAGGATCTTCATCGAAAGACGTCAAAGAGTGTATATTGGAAATAAGGGCTGGAACCGGAGGCGAAGAATCAAACCTGTTTGCATCAGAACTCTTCCGCATGTACGCTAAATATGCTGAATCCAAGGGCTGGAAAGTTCAGATACTATCGAAGCATCAGACAGGAAGCGGAGGATTTAAAGAATTAATTGCTGAAATCAACGGAGATGGAGCATACAGCCATCTGCAGTATGAAAGCGGCGTTCATAGAGTGCAAAGAGTGCCAGCAACTGAAAGCTCCGGTAGAATACACACCTCAGCCGTATCAGTTGTTGTGTTCCCGCTGAAAGAGGATTCTGAAGTTGAAATCGATCCTGCAGACCTGAAAATAGATGTGTTTCGATCGTCCGGACCTGGAGGCCAGAGCGTAAACCGAACAGATTCTGCTGTTAGAATGACACATAGACCGACTGGAACTGTCGTATCGTGTCAGGATGAAAAGTCTCAGCATAAGAATAAAAAGAAGGCACTTTCTATACTCGCAAGCAGACTTGAATCTCTACATGACAAGGAACAGCATGACGAGCTTTCAGAAGTTAGAAAATCTGCTATAAAAACAGGAGACAGATCTGCAAAAATAAGAACATACAACTTTCCCCAAAGCAGAATCACTGATCATAGAATAAAGAAATCCTGGTACAACCTAAAATCAATTATAGACGGCGACCTTGATCAAGTAATTGAGACACTGAAAACAAAGCTTTGATATGGTATTGGTATTATTTCGAAGAAGGTACTAGTCTTCAATTACGTGTTAAGAATAATATGCTTGATTGAGCCTTTACAATTTGACCACTAGTGTATAAAGCGGGAAGAACACATTGTTCATAAATTTGGGTAACAATCTCTTCTCGTATATTGAATTCTAAACCAAAACCAGCCAACACGTAAATCGCTTCGATCCCATTAAGACCTACAACAACTTGATATTGCCAAGAAACACCAGTTTGAATATTTAGTGCAACCTCAGCAAAAATCACGCCGACAAGATTCGTTGCTATGGCAAGATTGATTTCCAGAATACGTATACCATGTACTTCTCAAAGACGGATTATACCTAGTTTCTTCAGGTCCTCTTGGCCTATAAGTAGCGAAGTGATTTCCTCCTTCTTTGATCTCTGGAAGCAGATCTGGCACTTGTCAATGAAGCGGCACATATTCCATTTTGAAGCAAAATAAGTAAGACGAGGAATTATATCAAAAATCCTATAACTTGTGCGACATAAGGAATTTTATCTTCAATACAACTAATGCTATACTTCTCAGGAAGTAAGTAAGGAAGTAAGCCATCCCTGGGCTGAAGCCCAGGGCTTTAGCCCTCGCGTGTCATACTTGAACGCTGGGCTCTAATATATTCTTTCAATTTATATTCGCTTATCTTTCCACTTGTCTCTGCAAAGTAGCCA
>JAHIVN010000041.1 GCA_018816645.1 Patescibacteria group bacterium
ATAATAGTGATAATGTTATACAAACTACTCAAACAAATGAAAATGGAGAACATACTTTCTTCGATTTATTGAGTGGAAATTATTCTGTTGAAATAATAGTTCCTGAAGGTTACTCATTAACCAGTAAAGATGTACCAAGTGATAACTTGGTCGATAGTGATTTTAATGAAAATGGAAGACTAGAAATCTCGCTTCCGGCGAAACAAGATATTTACAATATCGATGCTGGATTAATATACGGATTACCTTCAACAGGGAATTCGCTAACTTGTTTCATTTTATTTGGACTAGTAGTTATCTGTACATTATTAGTGTATTCCCTCCCATATCAAAGAAAAGTTGTTAAGAAATTATCAAATATATAATGTCGAATCACTCAAATGAGAAACATTATAAATGAGTACCTACGATAATTTACTTAAAGTATTCATCTCTCAATAAATTCTCCTGTGTCTACAACACCATTACTGGTTTTTCATTTCACGGTGTGGATATTGAGGCTAAAGTACTAGATCCTAATTATCTCACTATACCTTATTAATTCTCACTATATTGATGGTTATTATACAAACATTTCTACATCAAGAACAAATCACATCACAATTTCAACTTGAGAACTGACACCTTCTCTAGCAATTGCTATCTCGCTGGCCCTTATAAATCTTTCTACATATGCAGTTCGCGATTCAACTGATCCAGATAAAAGGGTATATTCTAGACCTAACTCTCGGAGAACTTCTATATAAAGACCGTGAATCTCTGCTCGAATTCTCCTCTCACTTTCCAAACCCTCTCGAGCTCCTGGACTATCACCTTCCCAAGCAACATTCATTCCAGCTGTCAATTCTATATCTCCTGGATCGCATAGCAGGATAAGATCAAAAGGATTCCCTCTTATATATTCAAGCCATTCGGCTCGAATAGGATAAACTTCTTCGGGACTTTGCTCACCAGTGTATATACTCCTCAAGTATCTGATATAAACTAGGTTGTCGATTATTGTGCGATCACACAGCCATGCACATGATGCACCTTCTCTCAAAAGCCGATCGGCTTCAATCTCTCTTCGTGTCTGCTCAGCGAAAAGCATATCCTGGAAATTCGGATCGAAAACGATATTACTTCCTAGTTCTAATATGAGATCAAGAGCTGCTTCCCGAACTATATGAATTCCTTCACAGCTCTGGAAATGTTCTACTAATGTTGTCTTACCCGATCTTTGAGTGCCAATTACAGCTATACGCATCTTTGAAAAAAATAAAATTAGATAAGGGGCAGAACAACCAACATATTTAAAAAAGTGACCTTTCTATTTTATTTAATTATCTTTTGAATGACAATAACAAACAGGCACTTGCTATGAACGATATAATAAACCAAATTGAATTGTAGATGCATCCTATAGTGTGATATAATTAATGATATACTTTTTAAACTGCTTGAAATGGAATGCGCACAATTAGTTGTTTCAGCTCCTAGAGTAAGTAACAGGGGAATCTGTCCAGAAGCCGGTCAGCTAGTTTCTGCTCGACCAGCTCGAGATGCTGCAACCTCTACACTAGGCACTGAACTAATGCTATCAGAAAGAATTTACTGGAAACAGCAAGCTAAGAATGCATTACTTATCACAACAGGGTTCTGTCTTAATATATTAGGACACTTTCTGAAAAACTTTCCTAGCATTGCAGAACGTATGACAGTACAAGGAATGAATGTGCTGAATGTGCACAGTCCTTTTCTGGATAAACTTGCCGACAGACATCTTTATGAGTTTTGTTATAAGATTTGGGGTCCTTCTGCATTCTATGGAGGATTACTAATTTTTGGTGCAGCTACAACAGTTTTCACAGCCAGATGGATATCTCAAATGGCCGAAAGAAGAAAACTTAACCAACAAACCCCTTTAAGATAAACTTTCAAGTTCCTGGTCAGGATCTAGTATATGCCTCCTTATGCCAGCCTTAGCTGTCCCACAGTTCCCGTTTCTGACTTCTGTCCAATAGTATCCAGTTTCTTCGCTTCTTCATAAGTAAACCATCCAAAGTTTTCAAGCTCTTTAGATAAAGTTATTCTTTTTGGCTTGTATTTTAACTTTATCATGAAGATGAGCCCCAGCCGTCTGGTAGATTTCTCATCTTTAACCCATGAATAGCTTTGAACAAATATTGGTTTTCCACGTTTTTCCAGCTTAATCCCTGATTCTTCATATACTTCCCGAATAATGGCTTCCTCGACTCGCTCCCCGACTTCAACTTTCCCGCCTAGGTTTTGCCATTTACCAGGGAAAATTGAATCGTTCTTGCTTCTTTGCACCAGCAAATAACACCCTCTGCACTTTAGAATGATAATAACACTTACTATGTGAATCGGATCACTCATTTGAAGAAAAAGTTCAGAAATATGACAATAAGTCTGTAGTACAATCCATGATTACTTCAATCATTTAAATCAAATCGATCACTTCGATCATTCAGATCACCAGGATTCTGTTAATCATCTCGATCAATTCAATCTTTTTGATCGTTTAGATCTTCTCAAAGCTTCTCCACCACCAAAAAGTGTGAAATCCCAAACTTATGCAATGGAGTCTTTTCCAGAATTCGAAATACTTTAGCGATTAATTTTCCAAAAACTGGAATTCTTGACGATAGTTTGTCAAACCCAGGAAATACTCCCCGGTAGACAATTTTTTTATAACTATTTCCTTTCAAAAGATCATACAGTTCTTTTTTACGATAATTTCTCACATGCGGAATCAGCTTTTTATACTTGCTGTCAGGTAAATATGTGACAAGAGGAATATTGCCAAATTTGTACTTCCCTTTTTTATAAATTCCATGTGTTTCAAACGGCCACAGGCGGTTCGGAGCAAATAGGACTAACTTCCCGCTAGGTTTCAACACTCTAAATGCTTCATTTATAGACTTTCTATCATCGTCAACATGTTCTATCACCTCATGAAAAAACACCATGTCAAACGAATCTTTTCGAAACGGTAAGTCTTCTGCTGGTGCGACTTCTACGTTTTGAGTTATGAGTTTTGAGTTTCGAGTTTTTTTCTCATCCACGTCAACCCCGTACACATCACTTCCCAGCGCTCGGAATTTCTCAAGGAACATACCCACGCCGCATCCAACGTCCATGACTCTTCTATCTTTGAAATCAATATACTTTTGCATCATTTCAAGCCTATGTTGCAGTCCGGTTGTCCATTCGAGAGAAGGACTTCCCAGCTGAACTTCCTCCATATTTTTTGCATCTTTCTGCCAGTTTTGAGCCATGTGAGATTTTCACTAAGTTAGAATTCATTTTATAACAAGTTTATGGAAGAGACAATGAGGAAGGAATGTATCTGGTATCTGGTATCTGGTATCTGGTATCTGGTATCTGGTATCCAGTTATCCGCTATCGGTTACCTATCAATATTGACTAACCCAAACTCCTATCACAATAAGGAAAACCGAAAGAATCCAAAACCTCATGACAATTTTGGGTTCAGACCAGCCGATTATTTCCAAGTGATGGTGAATAGGGGACATTTTTAATAGCCTACGACCTAGGAATCTCCGAGCCATTCCCTGCACAACAACTGATGCTATTTCAGCGAAGAAGAAAAATCCAAATATAGGAAGAAGTAGAAACCGATCTAGGGCAAAAGCTATAACGGCAAGTAAAGCTCCTAAGGCCAGAGATCCTACATCGCCCATTTGAAATCTCGCAGGAGGAATGTTGAAGTACAGATAAATTGCTAAAGAGCCTATGAGGGAAGCACATAACAGCGCGATAGGAACATTTCCGAGAATTAATGAAACAATCATAAAGCCGACAAAAGATGAAAGCAATAGTCCTGCAGAAAGCCCGTCCATCCCATCGGTTATATTTACAGCGTTCGCTGTAGCAACTACTACAAATATGATAAATGGAATTATGAGAACACCTAAATTTATAGAACCAGCCCCAGGAATCCAGAACTCACCTGGACTGTGCCACCCTGTTGCAAAGTAAATCCACCAGCCGACAATCGCTCCAGCAAGTATTTGCACAATGATTTTCTCATGAGACTGTATTCCTTTTCCTGGATTCGAGCCTAATAAGTAAAATACCCAGCGGAAAGCTGCCCAGGGTAAAGTCACCACATAGAAAATTCTCATAATGGGACTTGCATGGATTCTTGCCAATCGGATAGTCCTAGTTATACTCCGGACAGAACGCTCGCGCCCATAAATATTCAAGACATCGTCAAAGGCCCCAAGCATGGCTGATATGCAGAACACAACTAAAGGAACTTTTGTCGTTCCATTTAAATTCAAGAAAAAGTTTACAACTAGAACTGCAATAACAACGATCAGCCCTCCCATGAGAGGCGTTCCTACCTTCAGCCTTCTGCTTTCAATAATTGAAGTGAAATCTTTATCGATAAGCCGAACAATCTTGAGCTTATACAGAAAGTAAATGATAGGGAAGGAAATTAGCAGACTGATGAGCGCTGATAATATTAATATTTGGATTACATCATTGATTTCCATTATTGCTGTTTAATATCTAAACTCAAATCAAAAGACAAATTTAGTGTTCCTGATTATATTAAACGAATAAATGTAAATAAACAGCACACTAAGAAATTTAGACTTAGTACTCAATGATAGTTATTTTTCGGAAATTTAACAAACTCTTTGGACTTATGGGCCGGAGAGCTTGTGAGCCTTAGGGCCTCACTTAAGTATATTCCTAAATGCACAATATTACAAAAATTGAAATTTTGGATCAAATGTAATTTTTCTGTATCAGGATTGTTCCTTACGGGGTCTGGGGGTGATTCATTTGGGTTTGTAAGCTATTCCTTAGATGTAATCCGCCAGCAAACTGAAGCACCCCAGCACTTTTGCTTACTTTTTGTGTAAAAAGTAAGGAAAGGTGGTTTGGGGGTAAGCACACCTAATTTTATTTTCATTTAAGCAATTACATTGTATCGCTACCAAACTCAAAAATATGCTATAATCTGTCTACAATATAAAGTTTCGTAAATATATGCTCAAAAAACTAATTTCTCCTCTACAGAAAATTCTCTTGCAAAAAGGCATTTGTCCCGGCTGTACAATTTCCCTGAAAAGGGTCAAAGACAGGTTTCCGTTGAACCAAAGAGAAGACAAGGTCATCTGCAAGTGCCAAAGAATCTATATCTACAACAAAGAAGTCGGAACATACAGGAGGGCGCTGGATAGTGAAGTATAGGAAAGAATACTGTAATCCGTAAACTAAAGACAGGGTAATTCCCAAACAGCAAGCCTTAATTTCAAAACTACTGTTATCATTAATCGATTAGATCGTCTTGATCAGCTCGATCATTTCAATCACCTTGATCAATTTAATTAACATAATAGTCTTACATTTTGCACTTTACACTCTACATTCCGAATATTCGACAGCTTGTGTAGTCAGTATCCAGTATCCCTAGTCGCTTGATTAGCTATATTCATCTAATCATCTCGCTATACACTTCTTCCCAATTACTGCTATAATTCCCTCATGCAGTTCCCAGAAACCCTACTCAACAAAATCAAAACGGCTCCAAAATCTCCTGGATGCTATATTTACAGAAACAAGAAAGCTAAGATCCTGTACATCGGAAAAGCTGTAAATATAAAAAACCGGGTGAATTCTTACTTTTCAAACTTCAAACAGCTAGATCCTAAGATTGCGCTTATGATAGCCCAAGTAAAGGATGTAGAATTTATAACAACAGACAGCGAACTTGAGGCTTTAATTCTTGAAACAAATCTGATAAAGAAATATCAGCCAAAGTACAATAGAATGATGAAAGACGATAAGAATTATTCCTGGCTAATGATTTCGAAAAGAGAGGACTTCCCACGAATCTACCTGGTTCGTGACAAGAAAATAAAATCTGCCGACTACTTCGGACCATATGCCGATAGAAGACCTATCCAAAGAGCACTCAAACAGCTCCGGAAAATCTTCCCATACAGATCATGCAACCGTGAAATCAGGTTCATAAGAGGCAATGACGGAAAACTTAAATTCTACAGCTCAGACAAAAAACCCTGCCTCTACTTTCATCTCAACCTTTGTGATGCACCCTGCACGGGCGATATTTCTAAACAAACATACAGAAAGAATGTAAACAACATCAAGCATTATTTCAGAAATAGAAAGTTTAAAATCATAGAAACATTGGAAAAAGAGATGAAAAATTGTGCCGAAAGAAAGAAGTTTGAAAACGCAGCGATCATCAGAAATAAACTTGAAGATCTGAAGTACATCGCCCAAAGAATGGAGATAGAAAAAGACATGGACGAATTTGTATTTAATGAAAACAAAAAGCTGTCTCAAGCAGAAGCAGTAAAAAACTTAATTGAAAAATTGAAAATTTCCGCCCAGAGCGGATCTGCCTCTGGCAGAGATGATTATACTTTTAAAAAAGGCTTCAGAATTGAGTGCTACGACATATCAAATATCTCGGGCAAATCTGCTACAGGATCTATGGTAGTATTTGTTGATGGAAAACCTGACAAAGCAAGCTACAGAAAATTTAAGATAAAAACAAAAACGGGGCCTGATGATTTTGCAATGTTAAAAGAAGTATTTGAAAGAAGATTCAAACCTTCTGGAGGCAAGAAATCTGATAAGAGCTTTAATACGTATCCAGACTTAGTAATCGTTGACGGAGGAAAGGGACAGCTCTCATCTGTACTTCAAATCTTTAAAAAGCAGGAAATCGAAATTCCAGTTGTAGGATTAGCCAAGAAAGAAGAGATGCTATTTAAATTTGAGAATAGAAATTTTAGAAGCATCAAACTCCCCCGCGGGTCAAAAGAATTCTTTCTAGTACAGAGAATACGCGACGAAGCGCACCGTTTCGCCATCAAATATCATAGAATTCTCAGAAGTAAAAAGCAGGTAAAATCTGTACTTGATGAAATACCTGGGATAGGAAAAGTTGTAAGGAGAAAGCTTCTGAAAGCCTTTGGTTCGGCAGAGAACATTCGAAAAGCAAAGCTAGACGAACTTCAGTCGGTCGTTAAAAATAGGAAGACTGTAGAAAATATTAAAAAGCTTCTTAAATAGGAATTTGATCGATCAAGTTCTTACCTGGAATCCTGTTGCTGTAATCACTTTTATCTGCTAAAATCACTCTTCAGTTAGCTGGAAATAAACAATTTCTTGTGATATAGTAATTTTCGATAAATAATGTTTTAATTAATAAGTTACTTTGATTCGTTTATGGCAAATATCAAATCAGCAAAAAAAGCTATTCGGCAGACAAAAACAAAAACTCTCAAAAATCTGGCTCAGAGAAGAGAGATGAGGAAATTGATAAAAGATGTCAGAACATTAGCAGATAAAGGTGAAACAGAAAAAGCTTTGAAAAAATATTCTGAAGCTACTAAAAAGATCGATAAAGCAGCAAAAACAAACCTGATCCACAAAAATACCGCTTCTAGGTACAAATCCAGACTTGCTGTTCATATCAACAAGTCCAAAAAGGATTCAAAGAAGAAGTAATATTCTGGCAAGACACTTTTAATTTCCCGATCATTTGCTTCACAGGTTCCTCATTACTTCCATTTCCCAATGACACTTAACATCTACACTGCGTCTTAAAAGATTTCAAAACTTCTCAAATCTTTGCAAAACTTTTTTCTTCAGTGTACAATCGGCTGTTCTATATCTTGTTCTATATAAATGACAGCTAGAATAATCCTATCAGAAGCAACTGTATCCGCTGGATTTCCCAGCCCTGCAGATGATTTCAGCGAGAGAAAACTGGACCTAAACGAATATCTGATCAAGCACCCAGCAGCTACATTTTTCGTTAGAGCAAAGGGAGTTTCTATGCAGAATGGCGGCATATCTGACGGAGATCTTCTGATCGTAGACCGCGCACTCGAAGCCCGTAGCGGAAATATCATCATCGGATTTATAGATGGAGAATTTACTGTAAAGAGAATCCGCATCAGCCAGAAACAAGTATTTCTAATCCCAGAAAACAGCAGTTTCAAGCCGATCAGGATCACTGAAGAAATGGACTTTCAGGTTTGGGGGGTAGTGACGTTTGTTATAAAGAGGCTGTCAGCAGTCAGGAATCAGCTTACAGCTGTCAGCGATCTGCTCACTACTGGTAGAATCTAACACTACTTTATATTTTATCTAAGTCTGTATGAAAAACTTTAGAGACTTAAAGGTTTGGGAAAAATCTCATAAGCTCACACTCGAAGTTTATACAATAACAACGAATTTTCCTAAAGAAGAACTTTACGGACTAACAAATCAGTTAAGGAGAGCCTCCAGTTCTGTTCCAATAAATATCTCAGAGGGCTGCGGAAGATCTACTGATAAGGACTTAGCCCGGTTTCTTCAGATTTCTATGGGATCAGCAAGTGAAACTGAGTATCTTCTGCTCTTGTCAAATCAACTCGGATACTTGAACGAGAATGATTATTTGAAATCAACTCGAAACATACAAGAAGTAAAGAAAATGCTGGCAAAGTTTATAAAAAAGCTGAGAGCTGAATGCTGACCGCTGAAGGCACTCACAAATCATAAAAAAGTCAGTCTAACAGTGAACAACAATAGCTCAACCAATACCTCACAGATATATGCTCTTCTCGACTGCAATAATTTCTACGTTTCATGCGAGAGAGTTTTTGCTCCGGAACTAAATAATATTCCAATCATGGTCCTTTCTAACAACGACGGCTGTGTCATCGCCAGATCAAATGAAGTAAAGGCACTGGGCGTCAAAATGGCTGAGCCTGCTTTCAAATGCAGAGATCTTGTAAGAAAGCATAATATCCAGGTTTTTTCGGCAAATTTTCCTCTCTATGCAGATTTGTCAGCTAGAGTCATGAAAACTCTAAGAAAATTTACTCCCGAAATTGAGATCTATTCTATAGATGAAGCATTCTTATCATTCTCAAATCTGCACATATCTGATTACCAGGCATATTCTCAAAAAATCCGCCAGACAATTCTAAGGTGGACAGGACTACCGGTTTCTATAGGAATCGCCTCGACCAAGACGCTTACAAAAGCGGCAAATGAGATCGCAAAAAAAGATCCATCGCTTAACGGTGTTTTAGACTTCACAAGACTTTTAGATAAGGAAGTAGATGATTATTTAGAAAGAATTCCTGTAAGAGATATCTGGGGAGTGGGAAGACAGTATTCAAAGAAACTAGAGGCTATAGGGATTTATACCGCAAAAAATCTCAAACACGCCGATAGCAAATACATGAGAAAGAAAATGACCGTGCTTGGAGAAAGATGCGTTCTGGAGTTGCGCGGTGAAAGATGCTTCGATCTCGATACCAATCCACAACCGCAAAAAGGAATCAGCACCACAAGAACTTTCGGAGGCGAAGTGACAGATTACCAGGACCTAGAGGAAGCGATTGCTTCCTTTACTGCTACAGCTTCAGAGAAACTCAGAAATCAAAATTCTCTGGCAAATATCGTGATCGTCTTTGTCAGAACGAACAGATTTAAAGGCGGATATTATTCAAACTCTTACCACATCAGACTTCCTAAAGCGACCTCCAGCACAATTCTCCTTACCAAATATGCACTGCTTGCTCTGCGGAACATATTCAAGAAAGGCTACCGCTACAAGCAATCAGGTGTTCTCTTATCCGGGATCGAGCCGGAAGTACAAAAACAGACAAGTATCTTCAAATCAGATAAATCTAATGGGAAAGCAAAAACTCTGATGAATACAATCGACGCCATAAACAGGAAATGGGGCAGGGGACAGGTAAAATTGCTCAGCGAAGGGATCAGGAAACCGTGGCTGTATCAGCGAACGAGAGTGTCAAAAAGATATACAACAGATTGGGGAGAACTGTTGATCGTAAGCTGTAATCCGTAAGCCTTAGTCTGTATTCCTTTATCCGTATTCTGTGATCCCGTATACAGTTATTCAAATATTCGATTGTACCTACAGCCTATGGGTTACGGATTACGGCTTACAGTCTACGGTTTACGACTTTGCTTTCTCTGCCATTCTCGTTATAATAGATTTAAGTAATCAAAAATTGACATGTCGAAATCTCTTACCAAGTTAATAGATACTGCGCTTATACCAGCAGCAGTGATGATTTGCGGGAAAGTTGCAGGGCTTTGGTTTGCAAATACGGTCTTCAAACTCGACTGGGGTATATTAAATGACCCTAATAATTTCTTCTCAGTAAAAGTAGTATATCCGACGCTGGATCAGCAGATCACAGCAACCTCTTACTCAAACATTGTCATGTTCCTTTTTGTTTTCATAGGCTTTCTAGCAATTTTGATACGTGCAGTTTTCTTTAGTTCTGCCAAAATTTCACCCAAGACCATAGCCAAACTTGCAACCAGCAATTTGTTAAACCTAGTGGGAGATTCATTCGAGATATATTTTCAGGCCAGTGTGTGGCTGATAGTTCTTTGGCTTTCGCTGCTGGCGCTCCTTGTCAATGTGATACTAGCAAGAGCGTTTCCCTGGACCGGTGTCCTTAGTCTTTGCTGTACATTCCTTGCTACTATCATACTTCTCCGAGATGTATACAAAGAAATCACAAAAGCAAAAAATAATCTAAATAAAACTGTTACAGAGAATTTACAAGGAGCTTAAGTATCTGAGAAACTCGATTACTAATTACTAAATTACATAGTTACCTAATTACTTATTCCAAATGAACAAATCATACAAGATCGAGATTACAACAAAGACCATCATCAAGGCTTTTGTTCTTGCCGGAGTCGCTTGGCTTTTCATCCAGCTCACAGAAATCATATTCGTTATCTTTATCGCTTTCTCAGTCTCGGCAATGTTGAGTCCTGTTATTGACTACCTCCATGTAAAGAAAATGCCTAGGGGATTATCTATTTCACTAATCTACTTTTTATCGTTTTCAACTCTCGTTGTACTTTTGCTTCTGAGCTATAAGCCAATCGTGACACAAATGGAAATTTTCATACAAGAATTCCCAACGATAATTACCAATTTTGCAGATTGGCTGATCGAGAAAATACCATTTGTAAGAGACAAATTTAATTGGGATCAGATATTTGAAAACCTAAAGCAGAGTTTCCTTCAAAATTTCCAGATCTCTAGTCTTTCTGATTACTTTTTTACAGGCGTCAAGCAGGCTTTTGGTATAGTTGGCTCAATATTTGGAGGGTTGATAAACGTCATTTCAGTATTTGTTCTTTCTATATACTTCATACAGTTTAAAGAGCCTTCTAAACAAAAAATCTTAAGCCTACTTCCAGGGAAACATCAGAAGCGTGTTTTAAATTTTATCAATGCCCTAGAGAAAAATCTTGGAGCTTGGCTTCGAGCACAGGTACTGCTTATGACTATGGTTGGTGTTCTCGCCTGGTTCGGGCTGGAACTCATCGGCGCAGATTTTTCTATCCCGCTTGGGATCAGCGCAGCTCTGCTTGAAGCAGTCCCTGGCATTGGGCCTACCATTTCACTTATCTTTGCACTCACCGTGTCGATAGGATCGCATTTTCCCCTCTGGAAAATATTATTTGTTACAGTATGGTTCGTCCTTATACAGCTATTTGAGAATTACTTGATCGTTCCTAAGCTTATGCAGAAAGTGGTTGGTATAAACCCCATGCTCACACTGATCGCAATCTTAGGCGCATCCAAGATAATGGGATTGTGGGGGGCGTTGCTCGCTGTACCTATAGTTGCGATATTCCAGATATCGCTTACTCATTATTTGAAATATAGGAAGGATAATAATCGGGACTAGATCGTTGAAATGTTTTGTATACGAATTCAAAGAGTTAACTGTACATCAACCAAGAAGCTTAGCTACCACCTGTATGCCGTAGGCAGGCTTTGAACCAGCCACTATCTTCTGTCCGCTATTTGCTTTATGCTACTTGATACTCATGAGAAAAGAGGCTGTTACTTAAGATAAAAGCCTCTTTTCTGGATATCCGGGCTGCAAGTCAATTTCACGTGAGATCGCTTGCAGCTCCTACATAGATTTTTTATCTGCAAACTCTACTGTCTACAGATTTGGATAATTTTTACCTCTCTAACTGGTTCCCTACACTAGCACTTGTCGGTTGAGGACTATTATTTGGGTAGATTCAACACTTGTCCGGGAAATATCAAAGCTTGACTTCCATTTGGAAGAAAGCCTATCTGATCGCTATTTGCATCCAGTATCTTCACCCACTCAAATCCGCTTCCATATCTTGCTTCTGCGATCTCCCACAAGGTATCTTCCCAGACAACCTTGTATGTGTCTCCCTTGATATCTCCTTTCTTATAATCGTTCGCTACCCACATACCCGCAATTGCTGCTGAAGCGTTTTCTGATGCTTCTGCAGCCTCATCAGTCTTATCCTCCTCATCGGTTACGCCATCACCGTTAATGTCTCCGTTCTCATCATCGGTTTTGTCGCCGTTTTCCTCATCAGTCGAGTCTTTCTTGTCAGTATCTTC
>JAHIVN010000042.1 GCA_018816645.1 Patescibacteria group bacterium
AGTAGATAGCTGGGATGATTATGCAGGGGGAGGAGGATCAGGTGGGTCTGTGTATATAACTACAGGTGTTTTTACAGGAGGAGGCGGGATTGAGGTAAATGGCGGCAATGGTGCGGACGAAACAAGTGCGGATGGGGGAGGTGGTGGCGGCGGAAGGATTGCGGTTTACTATCTTTCGAATCTGTATACAGGAACGACCAGTGTTAATGGTGGTAGTGGACCAGGTTTAGCAGAAGATGGGTACGTGGGTACTACATATATCGTCCAAACGAACCTGTCCCCAACGGTTCTTTCTTCAAACCTTTCAGAGCTGGATAATTTTTATTCATCCGTTGAAAGCACATTTACTGCGGTTTACTCCGATCCGGACGGTGCTTCCGACCTTGACGAATTGTATATTAAAATCGATCATCCGACCGGTACGGACATTGAATACTTTGCTGACGAGGGAGCGAATGACATGGGACTTTCTCCAACGTCAGTATCGGGGTCGGCGTATGTTTCGGATATATCGTATGATAGAGATACCGGTTTGCCTACAGTAAACGATATTACTATTACATGGCATGTAACACTTGATTGGGACTGGGATGAATCGGCCGATATTGAGTTCGGTGTAAAAGCAATTGATGATGAAGCGGCGGATAGCGGCTACGATACGACGACCACTGCTGACGCTGTGTACGAAAACGATCTGACGTTTGTGGGAAGTCTCAGCACGGTTGGGGGTATTCAAGGAGTTCTTGTTGACGGCGACTGGGTAAGAGGAGAGGAGACAATAACTTGGACAGGACAAAGAGTAGTCTTCGAAAATACTACAGATATTTATCCACAAGATTCATCATTTGACGTTCGAATTATTGATGATGACGGAGGATATTGGGATGATTTGAGTTCCTCTGGAGAAGAATTTATTATTGAATCTATGGCAGATGCAGTTTCTGATAGTGAAGATATTCATAATATAGACATCATAAATATTCCTGCTGGCGGAAACGACATCTCAGATGAGACATTTGCGATAAAAGTGGATGCAGATATACCGATCAATGGAAGTATAGTGTTAAATTCAGGAGAACAATATACTACCGGCGAAAATGTAGATGCTACAATTCTTGCAGAAGATGAATTATCCGGTCTTGATCAAATGATGATTTCAGAAAGTGCAGATTTTTCTGGAGCTGTTTGGGAGATTTATTCAACTGGGAAAAACTTGGGTCTTTCATCAGGTGATGGTAATAAAACGGTCTATATTAAGTTTGTTGATAATGTCGGAAATGAAACATCTGCAAGTACAGACTCTATAGTTTTAGATGGGACTGTGCCTTTCAATGGGAGCATTATTATAAATTCAGGAGCGGTATTTACAAATAATAAAAAAATAAATCTTAGTATTTCGGCAAGCGATAATTTTTCTGGTCTTGGTCAGATGATAATAGCTGAAAATGCTGACTTTACAGGGCCTGTCTGGGAAAATTATACTACTGGTAAAACAGTGCTTCTTTCGAATGGAGATGGGAATCGAATAATTTATATTAAATTCAAGGACAATGCTGGGAACGTATCTAGCACCTATTTGGATACAATAATTTTAGATACAGTTGCTCCGCAAAATCTGATCAAATTGAATGGAGAAAATGTGAATCAACTAGTAGTCAATTTGGATAATGCGACACCTGTTTTTTCTGGTGTTACTGAATCTGGTGCTATTATAAAGATTATAATTGACTCGGAAACGATTACAGGCGAGACAACAGCTGATGACAGTGGCGCGTGGCTCTGGAGTCCAAATCGTGTGCTTGCGCTTGGAGAACATAATGTAACTATCGGTGTTGAAGATCTGGCAGGGAATACAAGTGTAGATGAGTTTAAAATAAACATTACCGGTTTTCTTTCAGGTACTGGAGAGGATTTGCTCATAAGGATGGCATTAGGGATAATTACTGTATTCGTTCTGATATTTTCAAGAACTGCGGTAGATAGTATCTTCTGGTATCGAAATAGGTTGCCTAGCCAAGTCAGTTCGGAGATTAAGATATTATTCATTGTATCGAGGTGATGTTACTTGATGAAATTGACTATTATATTATGTGCTGATACAATCAGCGCAGTATTTTTGTGTTTTGACGTATAATAATCCATTGACTAAGTAACTACTGACTGATAGAATCAGATTCGGTTTTGGAATATTTAAGATGATAACGAATTCCTGTGGGAGACATTTTTAGAATTCTTTTCTACCAACCTACGTTTAATGTTCTTGTCTTTTTCTATAGACTTCTTGGAAGTAACTTGGGATGGGCAATAGTAGCTGTTGCTGTTTTCAGCCGTGTTTTGACATATCCTATGACAAAAGCACAGATAAAATCTGCCGAAAGAGGCAAGGAGTTTCAGAAGCAATATGATGCCCTGAAGAAAAAATACGGAAAGAATAAGGAAAAACTGAACGAGCAGATGGCGAAGCTGCAAGCGAAGTACTTGCCGGGTCAGCTTGGAGGCTGTCTGCCGATGATTATTCTTATCATATTCTTGATTCAAGTAAGAAACGTTATTAGGGCTATTGTTGAAAGTGGAGCGGGGGCGTTTAACGAAGTAGCATATCCTTTTATCTCCAAGTTTGCTGATGGAACGGTGATAAATCTGAACTTTTTGGGCATGGATCTTTCAAAGGTAGCAGCTGATTTCTCTTGGAGTGATCACAGTATTATTCCTTACGCTGTACTTGCTGTTCTGGTTGGACTCACACAGTTATTTTCAACGCAAATCCTTAGCGGAATTCGAACCTTTGGTGCCAAGAAAGAGGAAAAGAAAGAAGTAAAAAAGAAGAAAAAGAAAGATGATGATATGCCAGATATGTCTCAGATGATGGGAATGGCAAGCAAGCAAATGATGTTTATCTTTCCGATTTTTACTATAGTGACATCGCTCGGTTATTGGGGCGGTGCGAAAGTATTTCCCTCAGGAGTTAGTATTTTCTGGACGGTACAGAGTCTCTTTGTTATAATTCAGCAGCTTATTATGAATAAAGAAAAAGTAATAGCTTGGTTTAATTTAAAAGTACTAAAAAATAATGAAAGACAAGGACCTGATAAAAAAAGCAGAGGAAATAGTAAGTAAGGTACTCAAAGCTCTGGAGCCTGAAGCCTCAGCAAAAGTTACGATTGAGACTGACGAGGATGAGAAGAAATTCATAAAGGTTGTTGTAGAAGGAGAGAACCTAGGATTTTTGATCGGATACCGTGGAGGGACTTTAAACGCTTTACAGATGATTTTTTCCCAGATAATTTCAAATCAAGCCGGGGAACATATATCAGTTCTGCTAGATATAAATAATTATAGAGAGAGAAGGGATGATTACTTAAAATCTCTTGCAGGCAGAGCAGTAGAGGAAGTCAAAGAAAATAGCCAGAAAGTTGCCCTTCCACCCCTGACTGCATTCGAAAGACGAATTATTCACCTGACTCTACAGGATGATAAAGATGTTAGAACCGAGAGCGAGGGAGAGGGATCTGATAGACATATAGTCATATTTCCAAAAAAGGAATAAAATTAGGATATAAAATATTAAGAATAATTTAGAAATGAAGATAAAAGTCCAAAGAAGAGAAGAGAAAAGGAAAAGAACAGATTCTCTCAGACGAGAAGGAATACTTCCTGGAGTTGTGTATGGTCCAAAGAGGAAGTCAACAGATGTAACTGTCAATGCTCAGGAATTTAGAAAAGTACTCAATGATTCAGGTTACAGCAAGCTTGTTGATTTTGAAATAGAAGGGGAGGGAAAATCAGTAAGAGCTTTGATTCGAGAAGTCCAATACAATCCAGTTTCAGATGATGAGATTCATGTTGCCTTTTATGAGCTGGATATGGCCAAACCTGTAACTGCGGATGTTCCAGTTGAGACTACCGGGGAGTCTACTGCAGTGAAAAACAAGCTAGGGTTTCTGGTTATCCCATTTAAAACCCTAGAGGTAAGATGTCTCCCAGACAAGTTGCCCGAGAAATTTATAGTTGATGTTTCCGAGCTTAATGAGATAGGTGATAACTTTGCAGTTGAACATCTGGATTTGCCCGAAGGCGTTGAACTAGCAGCGGATATATCCGAGAGTGCTACGCTTGCGTATATTGCGCCACCGCAAAAAGAGATAGTTGAGGAAGAAAAGGAAGTTGTAACAGAAGAAGAGGAAGCTGAAGAGGGCAAAGAAGAGGAAGAGGAAGGTGAGGAGGAAGAAGGTGAAAAGTCTGAGGGCGAAGAAAAGGGTGAAGAAGAAGCTCCTGCGAAAAAGGAGTAGTGAAAAGAAATTCAAAAAACAATTAGCCTTATTACATTTCTTCCTTAATCGATGACTGAAGCAAGTGAAAGCGATCCCCTAATTGTGCTGGAACAGCTAATATCTTCGAAAGAAGCAGAAGGATACAATTCTGCAGGTATAAATAAATTGGCAGGGAGGATTTTTAGAGCAACTACGGCTGTTGTGGATGGTACAACAGTAGTATCAAGGAAAGTTACAGTTATAGCACTTCGACCCGAACATCTTGAAAAAACTTCAGAATATGTAAAAAGATTAGGTGAAATTCCTCAACACAAGGTTAATGCTTTACTTCTTAATGCAGTTTATTTGTGTGGTTACGATGTGAGAGATTTAGCTGCTAGTCTTGGCGTTTCTGAGCAATCAATAAAGGGGAGACTGTCGCGAGGTGTGACGCTTATACGTTCGAGATTTGCTGTGTTAGATTTTACAGAAGATTTCAACGCTATCCCCAGGGTGACCAGGAGAGTTCTCAAGGGAGAAGATATCATACTTGTTAATATTTTAGAAGTTGCCGCAAGAGAATTAACGAAACTGATGCTGGAGCAGCAAACGATAGGTCTTTCGGTGCTGATAGAGAAAAATTCACTTGGAGATACTTATACTTTTGTAGGCGGGAAGATAGGGGATTTAACTGGTATCGAAGAGATAGCAGGAATAGTAGAAGAGGTGTTGAGGGATTTAGAGAGACGGGGAACCGAACAGGAAAAGATAGGGGTAATTTATCTCAGGCTCGTTTATCAGGCGCGTATGAATTCTAAAAAAATTTCAAGTGAGCTGCAAAGACCACCAGATGAATTGAAACGACTAGCAGAACAAGTAATAAGAACGATAAGGAATGAATTGGAGGAATGGATACCACAAAATAATGCCGGGTCAACTGGCTGGGCGGGCTAGGAGAGTTTCAGAAGAACAAAATTTAGAAGAAGCGGAGTTGTGATAACATCAAGAACCATTATCCTTATAAGATGATCGAGTGCCTCTAGGTGAACATCGTTTTAAACGTTTAAATATTTTAAACAAAAAGATGAATATACTTGAACAAGTTGGGGTGCTCCTTATTATAAAAAGCTAACCCAAGGTTGTAGAACTCGTACATTTATTAGTCCTTTGAGATCAGGACTGTAAATTCTCCCTTAGGAGTGATTTCCTCTAGGATAGTCAGAACGTCCGAGGCTTTCCCATGCCAGGTTCTTTCGAACTTCTTTGTGAGGTCATTTGCCACAGTTATAGTTCTATCTCCCAGTGTATCGAGAATTGAGTGTAAAAGTTTTTTCACTCTATATGGCGATTCATACAGAATTATTGTGGCATCAAGGTTACTGTATTTCTGCAGTAGGAGTCTTTGCTTGTTTTGACCCTTTGGTAGAAAACCTAGAAAGACAAATTTATCCGTCGGGAGACCTGATATAGACAGCGCTGCTATTGCAGCTGATGGTCCGGGAATTGATATTATTTCAATGCTGTGGTTCACCAGCTCACGAACAAGTTTGAATCCCGGATCCGAGATTGTTGGAGTTCCGCTGTCCGAAACAAGAGCGATATCTTGGCAACTATTTAGTATATCTAGAATAGGTGAGATGACTCTGTTGTGATTTTGGTCTCTGTAAGAGAGCATTTTTGTGTTTATATCATAGTGGTGCAGAAGCTTTGCAGTTTTTCTTGTATCCTCGGCTAGTATGATTGTGGCTTCTTTCAGAGTTCTAATTGCTCGGAAAGTGATATCTTCCAAGTTTCCGATAGGTGTTGCTACGACGAAAAGCTTTCCTTTTGCTATAGATTCCACTTGAGTCTCGATAAAATGTATAAATTAATTATAACAATTAGCTGTTGTAAAATATATAGATGTTTGCAAAGAGGGAAGAGAACTTCATGTAATTGCGTTTATACGAATTGAGGGTATGTTCTTTTTATAAAGAACCAAAACATATACTTTTTGGAGCCAACCTGTCGGCAGACAGGCAGTTGCCTCACCCCAAACCCTGTATGTAAGACAACCAATTTACAGATATTTAAGCGATAGATATAAAATATTTGGGGTCCGGGGTTTTCACGTTTCAGAGTAACAGTTTTGAAAACCATTGTTTCTAAAAACTTGAAAACCCCGGCTTCTTTTTTAAAAAGAAGAATAAAAGAAATACGTATATACTCAATATTACGAAAAATGAAAATTTAAAATTTCAGTACGATAGTATAATCAAGAACTATTTATTAAAGATTTTTCCAGCTCATCTTATATTCTCGCCATACCTTGTATCCAAGTTTGGCGTACCATTCTACAAGCCAGGTCCAACCAAGAAAACATTTTTCTACACTCATTTGTTTGAGGATTTCCGATGCTCTGGCGGCCAGCCCCATGCCGATTCCTTTGTCTCTCGCGTTCTTTGTTATTCCGAGTGCTCCAAATCCGCCCATATTTAGACCAAGGATTCCTTGCCATTGGAGGATTGTTCCTTTGAAGTTAGAATCTCTGCTTGTAAGGAGAACCGTTCCTAGTATCTCGTTATCTTTGGCGTAAAGAATATCTCCATAGTCCTTATTCTCGATTTTTGCGCTAAAAGGGTCATACCATTCAGGAAAATGCTTTTTCTCAAATTCTAAAATCTTATCAGCATCTTTTTCATTAGCAAGCTGAAACCCAATGTTATACTTTTGCGTTCTTTCATAGACCCAGCTGGGAGTGGAATATTGTGACAGATCGCCTATCAGATCGTAGCTTGTTTCAGAATATTTAAAGCCGCAAGATTTAAAGAACCTTATTGCTTGAGGAAGATTTGTTGGGACGCCAGGCCATAGATATGTTTTTCCGCCAGCCCCAAGCTGAACTTGTTTTACTCCTCGCTTATTCAAAATTCCTAATGAGATATGTACTAATTCTGAGCCTATTCTTTTCCTTTGGAACTCTTTTTTTACACAGATAAGTATTAGTGAGCCTTTGCGACTATTGGAATTGGTTTGAGTAATAATGAATCCGACAGCTTTACCAGATACTATTGCAACATAAGCAACAGTTGATTTATGATCTAGTACTTCATTAAAGCTATCTTGATCAAGAGGCCATTTGACTCCAAGGACTTCTTGATAGATTTCATAAACGGATCTTTTGTCACTTACAGGATCGAATTTTCTGAGATTGGCCTTTGACATGTTGGTTATACTTCATAATGACTAGATACTTTTTATAACTCTTTTGTTAGAATAGTTTAATAAAACCTAGGCGAAATCCCAGGGCTTTAGCCCGGGGATGAAGCAGTAAAATTTGAAAATAATTTTCAAATTTTACTTATCTGTGTCATACTTGAATATGGGAATCAGGTATTGGACAGGATCACATACAAAACATAGATTAACGTATCATTTGATATTTATACCAAAGTATAGAAGAAGGAAATTGATAGGCAAAGTAGCC
>JAHIVN010000043.1 GCA_018816645.1 Patescibacteria group bacterium
GCAGAAATATCTACCACAAACGATCTTAAAATCGTAACATGTTTTTGCTTTGTAATCCGTCGACGTTTATTTAGTATCATTCTGCCCTATATCATAACAGATTTTTACATTTTTTTATCTGTTATCTGGGCAAGACCCTAAAGTAATTAGGTAATTGAGATATTCCTTACACAATTAAAAACTAATTGTCTATTAACGATGACTTATCATTATTCTACTTAAATAAAAAATTGAATTACCCTTTGCTATTTCATCTTTGAATGATCTAAGAAATAATTTAAATGAAAAGTAAAAAACAACTGCATTAACAAGCAGCAAGTAGCCTTTCTCAAATCCAAAAGCAATGGTAGTTGTGACTACAAGCAAAGCATCAAACAGTAAGAACAGTGTAGGAGCTTTGATATCTATAAATTTTCGAACAATCGGGAAAATGGAACTGTAACTTCCGAAGCTGTAATCATATGCTACAACAAGTGCAATACTGAAACCACCTAAAAATCCTTGAAGGGCTATAAGCGAAAGATTCTTGAGACCTTCGACTTCAGCTAGATTTATATTAAAGAATTTTCTTGTTGCTTCTATAAAAATAGAAAGTAATACGTAACCATATATACCTCGGATCCCAGTTGTCTTCCCTGCTATAAGAAACTGAAGTATTAGAATTATAGTATTCGAAATCAGCAGAAAAACTCCTAGCGGAAAATCAGTTATATAGTTTACGACTAAACCGTAGCCAGGTAACCCTCCGCTGACCATTTTAAACTTCCAGGAAATGAGATTTATCGAAAGACCCAAGACTATGATCCCAATTGTGGAATATAGAAAGGGACGTAATTCTTTTTTAATGAAAGCCTTTGATATTTTCATTTTAATCATGATCTGAACAGCTACTTCTTTTTCTTAACCTCTTTGATTATCTCATCTAGCTTTTTCAGAGCTTCGATTGGTGTCAGCTTGTTTATATCAAGAGTTTTGAGTTTTTCTAAGACAGGATTCTCAGGCAAAGTGCTCATCAATGGCATTTGCACAGGAGTCTTCTCTTTTACTTTTGTTAGTTCCGTTTCCACATGCTTCACTTCAAATAACCCCTCCTGCTCAAGACTTAACAATATTTCTTTTGCCTTTGTGATCACTTCTTGTGGAATACCCGCAAATTGGGCAACATGCACACCGTAGCTTTTATCAGTTCCACCTTTTTCTATTTTTCGCAGGAAGATAATCTTACTCTCAGACTCTTTTATTGCTACATTAAAATTCCTCACTCGTGGAAGATACTTTTCCAGATCAACGAGTTCATGATAGTGAGTTGCAAATAAAGTCTTGGCTCCGATTTTACTATGTACGAATTCAGCTACAGCCCAAGCGATAGCAACTCCATCATAAGTGCTCGTGCCACGTCCCACTTCATCGAGAATGATAAGTGAGCTTGAAGTAGCATTGTTGAGAATGTTTGCAGTCTCGTTCATTTCAACAAGAAAAGTACTTTCACCTCCAGCCAGATTGTCACTGGCTCCAACTCGTGTGAAGATTCTATCTACTGGAGTAAATTTCATTTTTGCAGCGGGTACGAACGAACCGATCTGAGCCATAAGCACTATCAAAGCGACCTGTCGAATGTATGTTGATTTACCGGCCATATTTGGACCGGTGATAATTGCGATCTGATTTGCATCATTATCCAAGTTTGAATTATTAGCGATAAACTTCTCGCTTTCTATCTTTTCTACAACCGGATGTCTTCCATCAATAATCTCAAGACTTTTATTTTTATCGCTGACGACTAACGGCATTGAGTAATCTTCCTCGCGAGCAACGTAAGCGAAATTAGCAAGAACATCAAGAATAGCGGCGGCTTCAGCTAGTTCTTGAAGTTCTTTTGTATGTTTACTAACTTCGCTTCGTATTTTTACGAATATCTCATATTCTAAAGCAATTGCCTTTTCCTCAGCATTCAAGATCAAATCCTCCCTTTCCTTTAGCTCAGTGGTGATAAATCTCTCTGCGTTGACAAGTGTCTGCTTACGAATGTAGTTATCGGGAACTTTGCCAAGATTTGACTTGCTTACTTCGATATAATAGCCAAAAACCTTGTTATACCTGACCTTTAGCGAATGTATTCCAGTTCGCTTGATCTCATTGAGTTGAAGTTCCTTAAGCCACTCCCTACCTCCTGCTAGTGCTTTTTTTATCTGTTTTAGCTTCTCATCATAAGTATCTTTTATGATACCGCCTTCAGTGATAGTTGGTAGTGGATTCTCCACCAAGGAGTCCGAAAGCAATTTTATGATTTCTTTGCTTGATTTAGTTTGAGTTAATATTTTCTTCAGATTTGAAAGCAGTTTTGATTTAAAGCCTGATATAAGTTTAGAAACACTTAAAATTCGAACCAGAGACTCTTTTAGGGCCAAAAGATCGCGTGCGTTGACACTTTCGGTTCCGATTTTTCCAAGAATTCTTTCGATATCAAACACATTATCAAGCTCTTTTCTGATCTCATCTAATTTTACTGAATCCAAAAATAGTTCGTTTACTGCATCAAGTCTTTCTTTAAGTGGAGCCATTTCAGTTAGTGGTGAAATGAGCCAGTTATATAGCTTTCTTTGTCCCATTGGAGTTTGACATTTGTTTAGAACAGAGATAAGCGTCGCATTAGTGTTATCTCTTAATGATTCTACGAGCTCGAGGTTTCTGATTGTATTCTCATCAAGAGACATAAATTGAGATTTATGTTTGTAGTAAACCTTGCTTATGTGAGCAAGTGATGTTTTCTGAGTTTCCTGAAGGTAACTTATTAGCACTCCAGCAGCAATGATTCCTGCCTTATATTCGTCTATCCCGAAACCCTTGAGCGATTTCACACTGAAATGATTTTGCAGGCGGGATTTATTCTCGCTTAAGTCAAATTCATAATCAGAAATTTCTTGCAGACGTGTATTTGCAAGCTCTCTTCGGTACTGCGTGATAAAAGCTTTCGATGCTAAAACTTCAGCGGGTTTAATTCGTAATATCTCATCAAGAACTTCAGTGCTGCGATTTTCTGTTTTCGAATAAAATTCGCAGATATAGAATTCTCCAGTTGTAAGATCACAAACTGCTAGACCATACAGTGTATCTGACTTGTTCTTCAGCTCGCTAACGGAGAGAATGTAATTATTTTTTCCTTCCTCGAGTACCTTGTCGCTAGTGATTGTTCCAGAAGTAACTATCTTTACAACATCACGTTCGACAAGTTTTTTACCTTTCTGCGGCTCTTCCAGCTGCTCAACAATAGCTACCTTATATCCTGCCTTTACTAATTTGGGCAGGTAATTATCTAGGGCATGAAACGGAATACCCGCCATAGGTTTTCTATTTTCTCCCTTGCCTCTGCCAGTCAAGACTATCCCCAAAACCTTTGAGAGAACCTTTGCATCGTTGTCAAATGCTTCGTAGAAATCGCCAAGACGAAATAGGAGAATTGCATCTTCATGCTTTTTCTTGAGTTTCATATATTGTTGTAGCATTGGAGTGGACATGATTACGAATGTACAATCTTCAATTTATCAACTATGATTAAAACCATAAGTTCTTACTGATAGTATTTTATACGAAAAGGGAAATTTAGTTAAGGAACAACAAAACATATCATTTTGCGTATTATAAGCTATCATATATAATACTTTTATATGGTAGAAACTGATTCACGACAAGAAGCTGCGATTAGTATCAAGGCCGATTCACCGACTTTATTGGTAAGATTGGAAACATCTTATACTGATGTACGAAGGTTTTTGTTACTGGCTCTGTTGTATGGTAATCCTGGATCCAGCTTTAGCGAACCCGACACTATGATTTCAGTTGCAAGAAAAGCTTTAGCAGGCTCTTCAAAGACCCATCTTGCATGTGAGTATAAGGTCACCAGAAGGGCTATATATAGGGTAGTAGAAAGGGTTACAAGGGCTATCTTTGCAGTTACTAGTGATCCTAGTGCGGTCTCTGTTCCATTATTACCGCAGGACATTAAAATTCTGAATATGCTTCAGAGCTTTTATCATGTTGATGTTATTTTGACTGAAGCCGAATCAAATCATTCCTTCAGATCTTTACTATCAGAATTTCCTCAGTTCACTGTATTTATAGATAGAATTTCACATGGGGTCACCGTTCAGCAGGTATTGTCAGAATTTGGTATAACGGGTTACTCAGATGCTGCATTGGCTAAAATCTCTACTTTCTTTCTAAATCTAATCACTACAGGAGAGTATGACCCAAGGGTCTCCCAATATAAGCTTTTCAGAAACTTGGCTTTGGCAAGATTAGCACATCAAGAAGCAGATTGGTTTGGTAACAATCCGGCAAGATTTTTGATGGAGGATATTCTTGATTTATTGAATTGTGTTTTAACGGCAGTTATAGAAGGAAATGGGACATTATGGAATCTGAAAACTTTCTATGAGGCAATTCCACGAGTACATCTTTATCAAGCTATCAGCCGAAGAGATACTACTTTTCCGCCGGGATCTGCAGAAAATCCGAGACATTGTTATGATATCGAAATAAGGAAATATTATGAGTACTATAAAGCCGTAGAACAAATCCCTCCACCTATTAGAGAATTTTTATTTTATGCAATTGCCAATCAAACACAGGATCAGATTTCCCGAAGAATAGTGGATTTTTCAGCATACTCAGCTAGTACCAGAAGGTCATTTGTATCCAGTTTTCTCATACACTTGGAATTAATCGCTTTAGGCAATTATGGTCCCATGAGATACGGTACTCCCTTTACTCAATTTTTACCCAGTGTTAACCGAAGAAGAGATGCCTCAAGGCTGATAAGCGAGTTTTCTCAACTAGTTACTGCACACAATGCAGGGACAATATAATATTCCTTGGCAGTAAGAAAGAAGTTAAGGGGAAAAGAAGTAAATATTTGGTCTACCTTACGAAATAAATATCAGCTTGAAACATATTGGTGCCGAGGAGAGGATTTGAACCTCCAATCCCTGAAAGGGAACATGGTCCTAAGCCATGCGCGTCTGCCAATTTCGCCACCTCGGCAACTTTATAATGATCTTAGTAGCTTTTCTTTATTACTTCTCATAATCTCTCGCCTCTTTCCTTGAATAAATGATTCTATCGTAAATATGACTAAACGGTACATAAGCTTTAGTTGATCTAACCTGTATCTTGTTATGCTGATCAAGCCTTTTCTTCAGATTAATTGTAAATCCTACGTAATGGTAATCTTTCAGATCACTTTTTATAACATATACATAATATTTCATTTACCACTATTTCTTAGCGCACCTGACTGCGAAGGCAGGTCTGCCAATTTCGCCTGCCAGGCCAGCCCTCACGAACTCGTTCGAGAGCAGGCTGGCCACCTCGGCTTTATTAAATTAAGCAACTATTATACCATCACTTGGGGTTTGAGAAAATATGTTTAAATCGAACCTTCAAGTTCTTCCTCGGTAGCACCTGTCATTGCATATTCAAGCTGAGTCTCCAATGCTCCAATATCATAAAGATAAATGGCCAAAGGATCGATTTCGCCTGTCTGACAGTAGCACATGCCTAAGTCATTAGTATCTGGACAATCGTTCAGAGTATCGGCTAAGTAATAGGAGAACTGTTCTAGATCCGAAAATGCAGAGATGGAAGTAACTGCACTTCCGAGGTATGGAATATATGCCTTCATGGATTTCCCCTTGCCACCACTGCAGTCAGCTTTAGGCGGTGGAGAACATTCTTCGTCATCACCAGCAACGTCCTCAAAATCACAGCTGTCCTCAGACAAATCATATAGCCTCCCTTTGATCATAACTTCAATTCCGATGTTTTCTTTTTGACAAATTCTCTTACCCCCAAAGGTATAATTATTTAGACTTTTCCAGTATGTTTCAAGTATTCCAGCCGCCCCGCTTAGTTCAAAGTCATTAAAATCACCAGTGCTATGCCACACCTCAATTCTAAACGACTTAAGACATTCAAGCAGATCGGCTTCGCTGCCGGGAATGACAGTTCCTGTAGTTGGATCAATGTATATACTGCAAGCCGAGAGATCTGTAGCTATCTTACACTTATTTTGATCCTCTTCAAACCTTTCACAGTTTGCACCAACAAGATTGCTCTTATTTATAATATCAGGAAGCTTATATACATACTCACCATAGTCCGAGACAGTTTCATATCCGCTTGTTGGTTCATTTGCATAAACACCAGTAAAAGTTGTGTAGTCTTTGCCATCGTTTTTGCATGGAGTTTTCTTCAATTTGTTGATCATCCACTCCTTCAGATCTTCAAGGGCTTTCTTCCCCGGGTAATTTGCCGAATATGTAGTATCCAACTCCAGATCCTCCTGTGTCACTTCATTATCTTTTATGAAATGAGCAGGTATACCATTGCTTACTTGAGTATAATCATCATATGGACCCATCGAACCAAGAAGTACACCACTTCCTGCATTGTATTCAACCTTAAGTTCTGACCCACTGTCACTGATGAGTTTTCCATAACCGGGATATTCAGTCATTACATCATATTCATAAGTAATACCTTGTTCAGAATCATATATCTTCCCAGGCGAAACTCTCTTCTTAGAAACGCAGAGGCTGTTATTGTATTCAGTCGCATAGGTTCCCTCGTATTCACAACTTGCAAAGTATTCCATAGCTGGAAGTCTTGAAATTCTCGCTGTAAAAACATATTTAGCAATCCAGGTGGGGTCGATATCCTCACCTATATTCTCTGGTGGAATTTCTCCGCCATTTGCAGCGATGACTTTTTGACAGCCAGCTAAGCTATCCAAAAGTACATATCCTTGGATCTCATTGGAGTTAAACGAGCCTATATCAAATGTATAGGAAATAGTTTGTCCTTCCCAGATACGAGACCAATATGTTTCCTGTATCTTCTGTCCGTTTTTGTATTCCAAACCAAATTGGTAATGACCTAAACCAGCACCGTTAAGCTCCGGCTTTGTAGCCTTTGCATATACTATCATTTGAGATCCGTTGATATTTGACCAGGCTTCAACGACAATACCATTATTTGCATTATTTGAATCATTCTGAACAACACATGTACTTACGGAAGACGGTGGCGGAGGAAGTATGGACGAAGATACGGGGTCATATATAAGCTCTAGTTTTTCTTTCATCTTTAAGCTTCCTCTAGTTTCACATGAAGGAAGCGGAGTATCCTCAAAAGCACATTGATTTATAACAGACGAATCATAGCCAAAAATCTCAGGATAATCATTGGGATCTATCTCATAAGTGTCGCAGTCTTGCCCATGACAAGGTTTTACAACTTCACACACTTGTTCAAGAGTAATGTGCCGATCTGGATCGTAAAGACCTGTGGGTTTATAGAAAAGCGCTGCTTCCACGTTAGCTATTTGTGTCATCTGTCTATAGCTGCTTAGAAAGGATTCGTAATTTTGATCTTCCCATGGTCCTGTTTCTGTAACAAAAATATCCAAACCTCCCAAATTATTATTAATCATCCAGTTTCTCAGCTCATTGACTCTTTCATACACAGTATACTCATCGTGCTCATAAACATTCACAGCTAAGCCCTCAAGGCGCTGAAGGTTCGATATCTCAAGCTCAGACAAGTACTGTTTATAATCCCGACCTTTTACTTCCCCTGGAGAAATATCGATTATAGGACTAAGAAGTTTTATATTACTAGGCAAATTCGCATTCAAAACAGAAAGCATAAAGTTCTTTTCAAACTCAGGTTCTTCCCATTCTGCGCTATTTGGCTCATTGTGGCCTGCTATTGCATAAAACTGTTTTCCGGAAACGCCATTACTTATCTGATTCAGAGCAAAGATATAGTTGCTTGCGTCTGGGTTTTTATAGTTACAATGTCCTTGATAACAGATACGTACGATGACATCTACATCGTAACTATTTGCACTATTTATACTTTCTACAGCGGGTTCAATCCCTCCATCATCCGCGATGAGTCCCTGATACCATTTCAATCCCAGATCCTCCATTTTTGTGAAAACATCGTCAGTCTCAGTGCCACTAGGGAACCCCCCTCCCATAGCACCGGTTGCAGAACACTTTATAGTCTCAGGGAATTCTTGGCTGACGATATACCTTCTGCCAAAAAAAGCTATGAAAGAAATAGTGACTAAAAATACAAATAGAAAAACTGGAAAGGTCAAAGCTTTTTGAAAAGTACACTTGATATAACTATGCTTCTTCATCATCATAATAACTATTTTAAAGCTTTTAGGTGAGATTTGCAATAAGGAGAGGATAACAATAGTTAATTAATTATTTTACTATTGTCAAACCTTTTAAACGACGCTGCCTTATCTAAACGTACTTCCTCCCCTTCAACTTGTCCGGCAGACACTGCTAACCGCTTTTCTTACTTTTTAGATCGTGATCGTAAATATACCCCTTCCCGTAGCCAACGTCTTTCATGAGATCGGTCACAGCGTTTCGTAGATGTAGCGGAACAGGCTGGTTTAGGGTCTCGAGAGCGTCTTTTCTAGCACGTGTGTAAGCAATGTAAGCAGAATTGTCCTTAGGCGCCCTAGAAAGATATATCGCAAGTTGAGCAAGAAATACATTACATTCCGGCATACCTACTTTTGCACAGGATTCAAATACTGTATTTGCAAGCACCAAAGCCTGTGGATCAGCATTTCCTATGTCCTCTGAGGCGAATCTGACCATCCTTCGGGCAACATATAGCGGATCTTCACCAGCTTCAAGCATTCTCGCTGTCCAGTAAACAGCTGCATTTGCATCTGAAGATCTCATAGACTTGTGAAGAGCAGATATGATGTTGAAGTGCTCTTCTCCATGCTTATCATAAAGGAGAGCTTTATGCTGCAGAGCATCTTCTATAGTTGTTTTCTTGATGATGTTCGTATTCGAAAGCTTAACAGCCAGTTCAAGTGCATTTAAAACAGTTCTAGGGTCGCCGTTGGATGATTGTGTAAGAAAGTCTATTGTTTCATCACTCATTTTGAGATTCAATTTTCCTAGACCAAAGTCTTTATCAGTTAGAGCTCTTTGGATTATTCTTCGTAAATCTTCAACCTTATGCTGATTCAATACAAACACGCGGCATCTGGAAAGCAGGGGCGAAATCACTTCAAAAGACGGGTTTTCCGTCGTCGCTCCAATTAAAGTAATAGTCCCATCTTCTACGAATGGTAACAGGTAATCCTGCTGAGCTTTGTTGAATCTATGGATCTCATCAATAAATAGAATAGTTCGCAGGCCATTATCTATCGAACGCTTTTCCGGTATTTTGTTTGTAAACAGAGAATTCTGCTTGTTTCCTGCTTTTTTTGTATCATTAACTACCTTTCTCAAGTCGTCCTTTCCAGAATCTACAGCACTTAGCTGGATAAACTTACTTTTTGTGTCTTTAGCAATAATTCTGGCAAGTGTAGTTTTCCCACATCCTGGAGGTCCCCAGAAAACCATGGAAACAAGTTCATCCGCAGCTATAAGCTTTCTGATAGGCTTTTCTTTACCTACAAGATGTTCCTGTCCGACGAAATTTTCAAGAGAATTTGGCCTCATTCGGGAAGCTAATGGCTGAGAAGCCACATCGTTCTGTTCTATGTTTTGTTTCATATTCCAATTATAGCAGTATTTTCGAAGTTGACAATATACATCGTGACAGTAATCTGTATGCCTGAATCCGTAAACTGTATGCCGTAATTATGTCCTGAAGATTACGGGTTAATGATTGACTACGGTTTACTGTCATCTTTCTTTCTGCTAAAATCAGTGAATAATATGAAAATAGTCCCTAGAAGCAAAACTTTTACATTCGTGTATCCTGATTTTGAGTACAATGTCACAAAGACAGGTATCAAACCCGAACCTGGAGGCTGGTATCATGAAGGCATCGCTCAGCTTGCTGCCATAATTGAACAGAAAGAATGGAATGTCAATTTGATACACCTACGTAAACCGTTAAAGAAAGAAAAGTTTCTCGAATTGATTTCAGAGCATGATCCTGACATTGTTGGATTTTCGGTCCGTACTGGTGTACGGGAATACGCTAAGAACCTGATTAAATGGACTGCTTCGTTGGATAAATTCATAATTGCAGGAAGCTACCACCCGACTCTTTGGCCGGATGAGGTTATAAAGTGGGAAGGCATAGATGCCATTTGCCTTGGAGAAGGAGAGAAGCCAGTTGAACAACTTCTGGATGCTGCAAATTCTGATAAAGAAATCGATAGCATTGGAAGCCTTTGGTTCAAGGACGGGAATGGGAAAATAAAGAAAAATACTGTTCAACCGCTAAATGAAAAGTTGGACGATCTTCCACTTCCGAAGTTTGAAATTTTTGACTTCAAGAATCTGATCGCTTCACAAATCAAAGCTGCAATTATTGTTCTCACTCGTGGCTGTCCCTACAACTGCACCTACTGCTGGAATAATTTTGCAAGGAATCTATATCCAAACAAGCAGTGTTATGTACGCTATAGAAGCCCCAAGAACTGCATCAAATATATCGAAAAGGTGAAAGAAGCTTATCCTGAAGTTATGTCCTTTCGTTTCCAGGATGACCTTTGGCCTTTTTACAATGATTGGTTTGAGAATTTCTCTAAGGAATATGATGAACACCTAGCTCTTCCATTTGAATGTCACTTACGCGCTAACTTGCTAACAGAAGATATTATCAAAAGACTGAAGGAGATAAAGTGCTTCGGAATATACTTTGGAGTTGAGAGCGGGAATGACTATATCCGAAACACCATTCTCAAACGAAACATGACGGAACAAGTGTTGCTTGATGCATTCTCCGCCTGCAGGAAACACGGTATAAGGACGCATGCGTACAACATAGTCGGTCTTCCGCATGAAAATATGAAAACTGTGTTGGATACTGTGAAATTAAATGCAAAGCTCCAGCCGACTGATATGTTTTTCCCAGTTTTTTTTCCTTATGCCGGATCTGAGCTGTATAAAATAGCTGTTGAAAGCGGCTACTTTGATCCTGCTAAGCCGTTAAAACCGGATGTAAATGTTGAAATGCCCGATTTTAAGAAAAATCAGATTAAATTCTCATCTCTGTATTCGAAAACATTCGTAAGACTTTATCAGCTAGTATTCAAGCTGCCTGGTGTTTTCAAAAGAGTATTTGAAAGTACTCTTGATATCGCTTGGCTGTTTCCGTACTGGCCTTTTCCTTTGTGCAACTGGTATATCAAAATGAAGCGTAAATTTGAGGGAAAATTGAAAGTGTTTATCAAAATGAGGTTTTTTAATTTGTATCTTATTTTGAAAAAGTAATAAGGCAGACCAACTAATCAGTTAATCAGCCCACATTCCAATCCGATTAAGTATTTATTGATCACTAATTAGTTTACAACAAATTTTGTAATGTTTTCTATCCCCAGTTCAATTAATTTGTCATCAAGGTACTGATCATCTATTTCAATCCCTATTATTGAATCGCTTTTCACAATCTTTTCAGATGTGTAATCAATACTTAACTTTATATAGTTATCATCCTCGAAAACATCGACACAAAAAGCTGTATCAGATCCCCAGTACAACCTTGGTGAATACGGCCAGATGTGTTCTTCTTCAGTGTACCCAGCTTCTTGGAACGAAATTGTGTATACAACTTTTTTTGCCTCTATATCGTAAACTTTAAATGAATCTTGCGTGTAGAGAAGAATTTTACTACCATCCGGGTTCATATATGCATCGTAAGGATTTCCTATTTTGTTTGTACTTTCCATATACAATTTGCTTGTCCCAGTGTTGATATTTTTCCTGTAAATATTCTTAATACCCAAATTATAATCTGCATAATATATATACTCATGCGACGAACCTATATAATAAATATTCTCATAACCATCTAACTGCTCCCGGGTAACATGATATGTAATTAATCTATCAAACTTTTCTGTGTCCCTACTAAATCTATACACTTCACCCCAAAAAGCTCCATCATCGGTACCGCACATATGGAAAACATAATTATTATTTCTCTTATCAATGCTTGAAGAAACATATAGATATATAAAAACAGAAGTAGAGGTCAAAATAAAAAGGACTATAAGTGCAGCCAATAACCTTTTGTTACTTAAATGTTGAAATTGTATTTTTCATATTAATTTAAGTTTAACTTAATACCCGAGTAACGGAATAGAACTTAAATAGTAACGTATTTTTTTGTGTTGTCCATTCTGCAATAAGTTGTGCTGGAAAGTTGATCAGCATATCAGCCTGCCTCTATTATTCAAAATTAAAAACTTCTTGACTACATCAATAGCTTCCTTGTCTTCTTTCATCTTTTTCACATCGTACCTCTTGAACCAAGTTATCTGCCTTCTTGCATAATTTCTATCACCCTGAGAAAACTTTTCTTTTAGTTCTTTAAGGCTGATTTTACCTTCTATATAATCCTTTACAATTGGATAGCTAATGGCCGTCATAGCAGGTGAATCGAATTTGTAGCCTTTCTGGATAACCGATTTGACTTCTTCAATTAACCCTTCTTCAAGAATAAGATCTACTCGTTTATTGATTCGCTCGTAAAGTTTCTCACGAGTGTGATAAGGCATAAGAAATAGAACATCAAACTTACTACCGACTTTTTGTCTGCTGTTAGCTGTCTGCTGTCTGCTATTGGCCTTAGATATTTCAATAAGTCTAATCAGACGATGCGGATTAGCCCGGTCACTTTCATTCAAGGAATTAAATCTATCTGGATCAAGACTTTGTAACTGCCTGCTTAGCTGTTTTACTGTCTTGCTGCTTAACTTATCTCTAAGTTTCTTATCTGGTCTTACTTTTGGAATCTGATATCCCTTAACAATCGCGTCTATATACAAGCCAGTCCCCCCCACCAATATTGGCAGCTTTCCTCGCTTGAGAATATCCTCTATGACAGCATAAGCTAACTTCTGATACTGAGCTAACGATAGAACTTTATCTGGTTCGACAATATCGATAAGATGAATCCTCGCCCCGTCTAGTTTATACACATCAAGCTTTTGGACATTGGGATTTGTTAATTGGTTATTGATTGTTAATTGGACCTTGGTCATTGGTAATTTCTTCACATTCCCCTTTGCCGTCCCAATATCCAGGTACTTATAAATCTGTCGCGAATCGGTGTTGATGAGTTCCCCATCAAATTTCTTCGCCAACTTTATGGCTAAAGAAGTTTTTCCTGAGGCGGTTGGGCCTATAACTGCAAGTATCTTATTGTTCATCTTTACGGGACTTTCTACTGAAATAATCTTCTCTGGACATCAGGTCTGTTTGTTTATCTTCTATTCTATCTAAAAATAACTTTCCGTCTAAATGATCCACTTCATGTAAGAAAATTCTTGACAAAGGTTGAGACAAAGTAATATGAACACTTTTGAAATTAAGGTCTAAGAATTCAACTTCGACTTTTTTATGTCTTCTTACTTTTCCGACAAACTCGGGAACACTCAAGCACATTTCCCATGATTTTGTTGTTCCTCCAAATGCTCTTATAAGTATAGGGTTGATTACTGTTAATTCTATAGCTGGAAGTCTCGCAATAAATATTCTCTTTAAAATTCCTACCTGACAAAGAGAAATTGTCCCAAAGCCTTTGTAGCATTTGTTCTTGATGTAAGTAGTGATTTCAGAAGAAAGTGCGTTTATTTCATTAATTTCTTCAGATTTAACCTCTTTGCTGGTTGTATTTAGAATTATATTCGGATACTTTACTATTTTGATCATAATTACTTCTATGTGACACCATAACATTTAACTCGTTTCATCGTTACGTCAAAAATTATGAAACTATATATTGTAAGACACGGACAAACTGATTATAACGCACAAGGCAAGTACATTGGAACCCACGATATCCCTCTAAATAAAACAGGCTGTAACGAAGCCGTCAAAGCAAGAAAAATTGTGCGTAATATCAACTTTGACAGGATATATTGTTCTCCCAAAAGAAGATGTATAGAAACTGCGAGATTAATATGTCCAACGACTAATTTAATCATTGATCATAGTATTCGTGAAAGAAATGTAGGCGTATTTGAAGGATTGACTAAAGATGAGGCTCAGAAAAAGTTTCCTGAGTTGTATGCCCGTGTCATAACAAGGATTTGGGATGAAGCACCTCCTGGCGAAGAGACAATTACTGACGTTGAAGGCAGAATATTTAATTTTCTTGGAAGATTGCAAGCTAACCTAAAGAATGAAACGTGTCTTATAGTTACTCATGGATTTATTTCGAAGATGATAAACTACTATTTCCACTCAAATATTTCAGAGGAACAGTTCTTCGAATTTAGCTTGAAGAACTGTGAAGTAAGAACTTACAAGCTTCTTTCTACAGCAGCTCAAAATCATTTATCACCAACTTAAATTTAAACCCCAAATATTCTGCTGCCTTCCTGCAGTACTTCATTCTGCTTAAAAATATGTCAAAAAAGTCCATTATCGGCGTAACTTTATCATCTAGCTGTATCATGAGTGTTACGACTTTTGTAGTTTCATTCAGATCCAAATCGTTTCGAGTAACAGAATAATTTACCCTATCATGTATATCGTTTTCAATTTTATCTTTAGCTTTCTCCTTGACACGATCTCTGTGAACATCACTTTTGTCAGCTAGAATCAGAGCTGCAGAAACGTTATTCGTCAACCTAGCTTCGTCTTTATCATGATTTGCTATAGCTTGAATAATTGCAGTCAGCCCTTCGTAGTCTTCTGTTTGCCCATTAAATACTTGGTGAAATAATAGACTTGCCCAATAGTGGTGCTGATTTCTATCTAAAAAGTTCCCCATATCATGACAGTAACCTGCTATCCCGGCATACTCCACTTCGACTTCAGAAAAACCGGATTTCCTGGCTATCATCATAGCTCTGTCAGAAGTTATCTTTGCATGGCGTTTGCCATGATCAGTATAGCTCATCGCATTCAACTTTCTATCTGTTTCTCTGATAAATAATTCAACTTGCGGGTCTTGTTTGATGTTTGAAAGTGTTAAATCCATGATTATGTAATAGTTAATATTTAAATTAAGTATGCAAAACGATTTTAATACTGCAAGTGGATGTAATCATTAATATGTGTTTAGAACTATTAACATAGGGTCTTGCCCAGTTAAACTAAAAATTACGTAACAATTTTTCAATGTCGTGCATTACTGTTTTTCGATGATTGAATCTCCATTCGCTTTCTAATAAATGCCTTTGA
>JAHIVN010000044.1 GCA_018816645.1 Patescibacteria group bacterium
AGCTGGCAGAAGGGAAGTAACGAATATCATAATGGACTGTTAAGGAGGTACTTTCCAAAAGGAACGGATTTTTCAAAGGTTGAGCAGGAAGAAATAGATGATATAATCGAGGAGATAAACAATCGTCCTAGAAAGATTCTGGGATACAGTACACCGAACGAAGTTTTTGCTCAGAATCTTTCAAGTGTTCGGATCAAAATGCGAATGTAGGCTTCTAAGTTGTAATTTAGACTGTCAAATCTGTCAATATTACTTGGCTTTTAACGATTCTTCCTTGTCTTATATTTATCTCTTAGTTTTGCATCTCGAAAAGCTGTCATCCGCCCTGGCAGAGCAAAAAATATGTAAATCTGTATATAGATTAGAAGTACAACATATACAAGGAGAAACATTGCCAAGAAAATTCTCATGGACAGAAAGCTCACTCCCTCAGATCTTATTAAATTATAAAGCAGCAAGAAGATCGAATTTGTAAACCACAGAAAAGAGATCTTGCGAACAAACCTATATTTAGGGCCCTCATCCTCATACAATTTAGAAACGAACTTGAAACCTAGAACAGCTAAGATAATAAAAACAAGAACAAGAAAATATATCCACTGCTCATATATGAAAGTTTTGGTCGGATTTCTATCGGTTAAATACTCCCAGTTCAAGACACTTCCCCAGTCAACCTGTTTTAAGTCCACTTGTCTCAGGTTGTCAATAAAATTGTTTATTTTATCCATTTAGATTGAATTTTAAATTATTGAAGTCCATTATAACAAAAAAGCTGCCCCTGTAACAGGACAGCTTTAGCTACAAAACAAATAATCGCGGTTGCAATTACTCCTTCACCATTCCGCTTATAACAGGAACTTCAAATAACTCTCCGCTATTTGCCTTGACAGCTCCCATAATTCTCACGATTAAATCTACAGCAACCCATACAAGAACAAGACAAGATAAGATCCCAAAAGAAATCGTAGCCAAAACACTCAATACGATATACATCACTATAGATGCTATACCAAAGTACATAGAATGCTTCGCACATTTCTTCGTGAACGCATCTTCGTCATTTAGGAAAATGAAGCTTGTTAATGGTGCAAAAATCCAAGCTAACAAGGCGTTTGTCCTATTTGGAGATGCTGAGGTCGCAGTTTGCTCTGCCATGCTATTTAGATAAAAATTTAACTAATAATCAGTATACAAACCGACTGCACTAAAGTCAATAATTATCTAGATGATTTAGTCCTCACCTTTGCCCACTTATACCACTTCTCAATTTCCCTTACAGTTGTTATGGTATCCAGCGTTTTATCTATCCTATCAAACAGTTTAAGCCTTGGGAATCTCAAAGAGTAGCCCATCTTGCCGTCAAATCCCGCCAAATGATTTGGGCTTCTCGTAATTTCATCCGACTCAACCTCGACTATAACTTTCGGTTCAACCCATACATTCGGGAATAAACCCATTGAGACCTCGACATTCTTTGGCTTTTTCTCAAGAGATATGCTGTCAAGCTTTTTCTTGATCACAATCCACTCTTCGTCTTTAATACCGGTTCCTACTTTTGCTATTGACTGAAATATTTTCTTATTTTTATTTAGAATCCCTATCAATAAAGCTCCTATACCGAATTTTGACCTAGCACCCCTGCCGTCGTAGTATCCAAGAATGACAGCGTCTACCGTATCTACTACAAACCCTTTTGAGCTCTTTTTATATTTGATCCAGTCGTACCCGCGTTTTGCCGGCATATAAAAACTATCTGGATTCTTCACTATGATTCCTTCTAACCCTTCTTCTACATACTTTTGGAATACATTCTCAATCTCTCCTACCGTTGAAGTAGTGACCGTAGGAGTTGAATATATCAGCCTCTCCCCCTTTCTTTTATTTATGATTTCTCTTAATTTAGTATTTCGCTCCCTAAAAGATTTACCTAAAAAGTCTTGACCATTGAGATATAAAACGTCATAAACATATAAACGAACAGGAACTTCTCTCAGCTTCTTTTTGATGTTGTATTTTCTCCTTCGCTGGATAGTCTCTTGGAACGGAAGAAACTGGGAAGTACTCTCGTCATAAGCAATTATTTCTCCATCGAGAATGATACTTTTTACGCCAAGCTTTTCAATATCCTCGACAATATCTGGAAACATATCCGTCAGAGACTCAAGGTTTCTAGAATATATCGCGACATTCGAGTTTTTATTCTGTAGCAACTGATGCTGCTCACTCATCGACCCTGCTTCTATTCTAATCCCCTTCATATCACAGTGTATTTGGGCTCTTAAACCATCATACTTAGGTTGAACAAGAGGACTCGGAATCCTCTGTAGAATCTTTCCCAATGTTGATTCCCTTTCACAGAGCATACTTGCAACAGGAACCCCCGGCAGTATTGAGATTTTTTCTGCAGCCTGAATACCCTTAGAAATTACTTCCTCTGCGATTAGAGCAATGTCATTTCGAACACCATATGCTTTATCCAAAACAGCCCGCTTTGATTTATCATTAACTGCTAAGATTGACAAGGCATCTAGTATCGATTTATCACTTACTCCCAGGCGCATGCTGCCCAATATTATTCTAGTAACATACTTCGCCGACAGCTGGTCACAAGACTTCATCAACTCGGAGATTCTATCCATTTTTATCTGCTGTGAATCCTTCCCTCCAATCATGGCCATATCGTAGAGCTGTTGATAAACGTCAAGAATTGTCACTGCAGACTTATTCCTTTTTATCTGATTTTGTGCAACTAATCCCAGGTCCCCATACTCACTAAATTTCTCCTGTATAAACTTCAAATCTAATTCAAACGCCAGGGCCAGAGCTTTCATCATCAGCTTCCTTGCGACATTAAACTCTATTGGAATAAACCTCGGCACAACTCTTCCCTGCACAAGATACAAGGCCTCGTCAACCTCACCTTTTTCAAGACTTTTGAGCAGCTCAACCAGCAAATCAATCATTTCATTGCGTGATGCTGTATCTTCTATCTTGCTCAAAATTTTAGAAAATTGAATAAATTTCATCTGCACTGTTATTAAAGAGTAAGTCCTTCTAATATTTTGATGCTTCCAGAATTTTACCAGCTATTTCAAGACATAGGCAGCAGCTTTAGTTCTACCCTTTTTCATCACAACTCCTTTTCGGATAAGGTCTTTTAAGTCCCTAAGAATACTGTCATCGCTTATATCCCTGAACATCTTCTGCCAATCTTTATTCTTGATCTTACCGTTTTGAAGAATGAAATCTATGATCTTTATCTGACGTTCATTAAGCGCTACCTGTCCGAAACTCTTACGCCTCCTCGAGTCTGTACTCAGGTTCAAAACCTTATCCTTGATCCTTTGAAGTTCTATACTCAAGCCTTTAGCAAAGAACTCAAGCCAATGTGTGAGATCATCGTCATTTTCCTCTACGCTTTCTAGGGCATGGTAATAATTTTCAAGATTTTGATCATAATATTCTTCCAAAGAAAAAAATCTTTTAATATCATAACCGTCTGCATACAAACTATATGTCGCAAGAATTCTTCCCGTCCTCCCATTACCGTCAGTAAAAGGATGGATTCTTGAAATCTCGTACTGAATGATTCCTGCCCGGACAATCGGATGAACTTCGGCGCCAGATTCGCTTTCAAGCCATCCGAACAAATTCTCCATTTCCCCATCAATAAATTCCTGCCCAACGGGTTCAAAGACAACCTCATATGTTTCAGAATTGATAAGTGCCTCGCCACAGGTACGAAACTTTCCAAGTTCGCTTGTCGGGAGAATTCTCTTCATGACCTTAGCGTGCACAGACAAAACAAGTTCTTTATTGATATCTTTGTTTTTAAGCTTGTCGATGTAGGCTATTACTTCTCGGTAATTTGCCACTTCGACTATATCTCTTCTACGAAAAGTCTTGACTTCCTCTCCTTTCATTACTTTCTTAGTTTCATCAAAGTCCAATTTATTTCCTTCAATTTTTGTTGAGAAATAAACTGTTCTCTCACGAGCCTCCTGCTGAAATCTCCTCTCCCAGGAAGGTATAAGTGGTGCATTCTCAATAATCTGCTTAGCTGCCTCAATTTGGGCAATAGAGTTTAGGAGCTCATTAGTAATTGTAAAAACAGGTTTAAGCATCAGAACTTTTAGTAAAAATAAATCTAAAACTGAATTCTTTCAGCGCTCTCCCAAAGGATATCAAAATACCTGATAAAGAACAAAACAAGAATTTTATCGTTCGAAGCAATGCCAAATTTATCCCGAGTGTTCTTGTTCTGCCTAGCTCCCAGCTGAAAAGTATCTTCGTCATAGATAACCAAATTCAAACCAGCAAGATATTTCCTTCGTAGTAGAATTCCTGACCGTTCCCAGTTCTCAAACCTCTTGAGTTCGGATGTATTCAAGTTGTTTACAATAAACCATACTTTCCCTTTTCTTTTGATAATGTCCAGATGGGTTTTCCAGAATTCGCTATTTTGCTCACTGCCGCTTGCTACTATTCTGAGAGTCCTTGAAACTTTAGGCATTCTTGCTCTGCCATATCTCTTGTACTCATCCCTGGATTCAAAGGACCTAATAATCGGACGATAGAGAACACGCCTTCTGCCAACAATTCCCCTCTCTTTTTGCAGATTTGTAATCTCTTGGACAGCCTCCTCAAGTCTCCTCTTTAGAATTGACTGTAGATCCTTTACCCTATAACTCGCTGGATAGGTATCCAGTTCAGTGATAAGTCCCTGCTCCAATAAGAATTTTATAGGACGATATAGATTCTTCCCACGGCTATCAAGTTTTGAATTTATTTCCTTTATCGTCAGTGCCTTTCTGTCCGTATCGAGGATCTCAAGTATTTCAATCTTGAGACTTGAGAAATCAAAGTAAGCCAGAATATCTTTATAAGTTCTTTTCATAAAATCTATTTTACCCTCTATAGGGTAAATTGTAAATTCAATTTATAATAATCCCTATGAAAAAACATCAAACAATTCTCAACACAGAAAATATAGGAAAATATCTTCAAGATAGTAACATTGTCAAACAAAAGAACATTCTCAGAATCGAGGAGATAAGGGAATATACAAATGTTAATTATGTTTATGAAGTTCTCCTAAGATCCAGAAAAAAGATTTACCTAAAGCAGGCTTTTGACTATGTAAAGATTGCACCTCGATTCTCTGCTCCACTAGACAGACAGTTTTATGAATACAAGTCCCTTTTGTGGTTTAGTAACTATTGGAAAGGGATAATTCCTGAAGTTATAATATATGATCATTGGAATGAGATAATCGTCATGAGTGAAGCTGGAAAGAACTTCAAAATTTTGGCAGCAGAATTCAAAGACTCAAGACTCCACTTCGAAATTTTACCAATACTAGCGAAGTTAACTGCGAAAATTCACGCTAAAACCTTTGATACCTCCTTTATGATACGTCCCGCAAAGGAGAATCAGGAACACATAGACTTTATAGTAAAATTCAGACTTGAAGGAAGCAGGGCGCTTGAAATGAAAGCCACAGAAGCTCTTTTCTTGGAAAGTCTCAAATGCAGAACAGCTATTTTATATGGAGACTTTGCTGCAAAAAATATACTCGTCGGACCATCGGCTAAGGTTGCTATTGTCGATTTTCAAAATGTAGTCCGATTTGATCCGGCATTTGATCTCGGATATCTTCTAGCTCATTGGTACTTAGAGATCAATACTGAAACCAGTGAAAAAATAATCACTCTCGAAAGCAAGAGGTTCCTGAAAAATTACACTCGAGAATTTTGGCAGCATAAAAGTGTCAGGGTTTCGGCAATGAATGACATCATCTCTAGAACTTATAAATACATTGGAGCAATTATGCTTCATAGGCTGAGTGGAGAAGGTAGAAATCCAAATTATCTAGCAAGAAAATCAGAAAACTCTCTGATAGAGATTGCTCGAGGATTGCTCAATAATCAGAGAAATAATTAACTCAGCATATAGTAACTTCCTTTTGTTCTGCCTATTTGCTTGACATAGCCTTTTTCTTCCAGAAAATCCATGTCTCGCCGCAAAGTGCGCTTCGTCACACCTTCAATCACGCTAGAGATCATTTCATTTGTTATCTTTTCTTCTTTATCAAATAGACTCAGAATTCTTTTCTGCCTCATATTCAACCTGTCCTTTTTGCTTTTTATTTCATTCCTTGCTTTCTTTATGAGTTTCTTACCTCCGCTTCCTATCGCAGAACCTCTCTTCTTTACAGCCGATACGGCCATCAAGACACCAACAACAGCTGCTGCACCATAAAAAGCTACTTTTAATGCGTTTTTCGAAACTGATGATTTCTCTTTCATATTTCCTTTCACAAAGATAATAAACTTCTCTCATTCTACAGAAGTTGCAGTAAGTAGTAAAGTTCAATGGATCTCCTCCAAACTATCTCCTATTTCGTAGTTGACTTGGATTGGAACCTTTAATTTACAGATATCCTGCATCAGATGTTTTACTTCCTCAGCAAATGTCCCCTTTGTCTCTTCTTCTTTTACCTCAAGAATCAATTCGTCATGTATCTGGAGAATGATTCTTGCAACTTGCTTATACTTTTTATCTATCAGTCTAGCTGTCTCAATCATAGCCAGCTTCATCATATCTGCAGCAGAACCCTGAAGAGGGAAATTGATCAGCTCTCTGTATACAGCCTTCCGTGCAAAGAAGTTTCCACTTGTAAGACCTGCAGCAGATCTTCTTCTTCCAAACATTGTCTCAGCATAACCCGTTTTCTCCACCTCGCCAATATACATATCATAAAACCGTTTGACATCTGAGTATTGTTCAAAGTACTTCTTTATGAAAGTTTCTGCTTCCTCGTAGCTAATTTTTAATGATTCGGATAGACCTCTCGAACCCATGCCATACATTACTGCGAAATTCACTGTTTTACCGACACTCCTCTCTTTCTTTGTTATCTTATAACTAGGTTTGTCGAATAATCCTGCGGCTGTATGGGTATGAATGTCAAGGTCTTCTGCAAAAGCTTTCCATAGATTTGGATCTTCCGAAAGGTGAGCCAACAAACGCAGTTCTTGCTGAGAATAATCGAACGAAATTAACTTCCACCCTTTCTCAGCCACAAACGCTCTTCGAACCTTCTTGCCTATATTTGTAGCGATTGGAATATTCTGCAGGTTAGGATTTGTAGAGGAAAGGCGTCCTGTGGATGTAACAGCCAGGTTAAAAGAAGTATGAATTCTACCGGTATTCTTATCGATACATTCAAGAAGTGAGTTTGTATAAGTTGATTTTATCTTCGACAACTCCCTATAAACCAATAAATTATCAATAACTGGGTGGGTTCCTTTTAAGCCCTCGAGTACGGCCGCACTAGTCGAGTAACTTCCACCCTTATTTTTTCTTGAAGGAGAGAGATCGAGTTCCTTAAAAAGTACTTCTGAAACTTGCTTGGGAGAATTGAGGTTAAATTCATGTCCAACACAACTATATATCGCTTTCTCGACTTTATTTATTTTTCGCGCCAAATTGAAAGATAACTTTGACAGGTACTCAGAATCGACCGCAACACCGGTTGCCTCCATATCCGCAAGGATTTTTACAAGCGGCATTTCGATTTCCCCAAATAGCCTTGAAAGTCCCCATCGAGACTTAGGCTTCCTTTCTGTTAATTTGACCTTTATGATTGAATATATCTGAAGAAGAAAACCCGCCTCTTTCCTACCTCCAAATCCCATCTCCAGGTTCTGACTCGGATCTTCGACAACTTCACCAAGGTAGTTGAAAATCAAGTCTTTCAGGGCAACACTTCCGCTTCCAGCCTGAACCAAAAACGCGGCAATTTTGATATCATAATAATTATCAAGCCCGGATATCCCAAGATTTCTGAAACAATGTATCAGGTCCTTAATATCATAACCTACCTTCATTATTGAAGAATTTATAAAAATTTTTCTAAGCATTTCCCCCTCGCTTGTCAGTTTGCCATCCCGAGTAATAAGACTTGCACCTACAGTATAATTTGTTCCCCGACTAAGGCTTAGAGTCAGATTTTGAGGCAACATTTCGACACAGTTATCCGAAATGGAATTAGCAAAAACAGCTACGACTTTCTGTTTTGCAAGTTGCTGTAGAAGACTGTTGAAATCGGACGCTTTTTCAATGAATTGAACCTTGGCCAGGCTAACTGATAACCTCGGCTTTGCCAGTTTCCCAGCTCCAGATACTTGATCATTCGCACCAACAATCACTTCTGCCTTCTTTAACAATGATCTGAATTCATATTTTCGAAATAATTTTCGGATTTTATGAATATCTAGATTCCTCCATTGTGATTTTCCTAGGTCGAACCCTATTGGAACATCTCTCATAATTCTTGCTAAATCTCTGCTTAGAAAGGCTGTCTCTTTATCATCTTGAAGTTTTTTTAAGAACCTTTTCTCTACACCATCAAGGTTATCATATATCTTATCTATACTGCCAAATTCCTCGATAAGAATTTCTGCCCCTTTCTTCCCGATACCTTTAACACCAGGAATATTGTCCGAAGGATCACCATATAAAGCCTTGAGCTCGATTATCTGATTAGGCTTCATCCCTGTTTTTTCCCGCACCTCGTCTGGTCCGTAAAGCTTCGACTGACTAAAGCTCTTACCAGAAAGGTAAATCTTGGTATCATCGTCTGCCAGCTGAAACATATCCTGATCACCGCTAACAATTATCTTTTCCATATTTTTTATTTGCGCATCATTCTCTATAGTTCCGATAAGATCATCTGCTTCATATCCATCTTTTTTGAAGACAGGGATATCGAAAGCTTCAACAACTTCCTTCACTTTTGGCAGTTGCGCGACAAGTTCTTCCTCCATCGGTTTCCTGTGAGCTTTATAATCTTTGTATACTTTATGCCTCTTCGTTGGAGCTAATGAGTCAAAAGCACAAACCAGATAATCAGGCTTTAAGTCTTCAACCACCTTGATAAGCAAGAAAGTAAATCCGTAAACCGCATTTATCTGTTCGCCCTTTGAAGTTGAAAGATGCGCAGGATATGCATGATAAGCACGATGGATAAGAGAATTTGAATCAATTAGTATAAACCGCTTTTTCTTTTTCATGAAGGTTTGCCCAGATACCAAACTACATTATACTAAGCTTCTAATTCTTACTGAGAAGCCACAAGAGAACAAGATACATGTCAAATAGTACCATAAATATAATAGGTGCGATACAACAAAGGGTAAAGAAAAACAAACACGCCAATACAACAAGTAGGATCATTTTTTTTCGACAGAGATTTGTGAATTTTCCTACTTCGCATTTCCATCCCCCATCATTTTCTCAAACTCCACAGCCTCTACAACTTCTTTTTCGATCAAAAGGTTTGCTAATTTGTTAAGCTTGTTTTCGTTTTTCTTGAGAATTGATAAAACCTCGCTGTAAGCATCATTTATCACCTGCCTTACCTCATTATCGATTTCTCTGGCTGTTTCTTCAGAGTAATCTCTTTGATCCTGATAAGCATATCCTAGGTACTTTAGCTTGTCACTCTTGCCATATTCTACCAGTCCAAGCTTTTTGCTCATACCGTATTTCATCACCATCCTCCTTGCAAGATCAGACGCCTTCTCAATATCATCGGAAGCCCCCGTTGAAATGTCGTTAAATCTTAACTCTTCTGCTGCTCTACCAGCCAGCAGAGTTTTGACTTTAGATACAATCTTTGTCTTGCTTATTAGAAGTTCATCATCTTCAGGAAGATACATCGTACTTCCAAGCGACATTCCTCTCGAAATTATAGTAATCCTATGTACCGGATCACTTTGAGGCACAAACTTAGATACAAGTGCATGTCCTGCCTCATGGTATGCAATTAGCTCAATATCCTTTTCGGTCCTCTTTCTCTTCCTTTCCGGACCAATAACAACCTTGGTAGCAGCTTCTTCTATGTCACCAGCCTCAACTTCTTTTCTCCCGTCCTTTGCAGCGATAATTGCAGCCTCGTTAAGCATGTTTTCAAGATCAGCTCCAGAAAAACCCACAGTACGTTTTGCAACTCTCTCGAGATTCACATCTTTCGCCATAGGTTTATTCTTTGCATGTACTTGAAGAATTTTTTTACGCCCATCAATATCTGGAAGGTCTAATACTATTCTCCTATCAAACCTGCCAGGTCTTAAGATTGCCGGATCGAGAACGTCTGGTCTATTGGTAGCAGCTATCACAATAACATTGACGTGTTGTTCAAAGCCATCCATTTCAACTAGAATTTGATTCAATGTTTGTTCAGTACTACTACTCTGAATCGTCGTTCCCCTTTTTCTTGCAACAGCATCAATTTCATCTACAAAAATAAGTGCAGGAGCGGCTCTCTTTGCTTTTGCAAATAGATCACGAACTCTTGATGCTCCTGCACCTACAAGCATCTCTTCGAACTCAGCTCCAGAAGTATGGAAAAAGGGGACACCTGCCTCGCCTGCTACAGCTCTGGCAAAATAAGTTTTACCAGTTCCCGGAGGACCAACTAAAAGCAGCCCCTTAGGTATCCTTGCACCTAACTTCAAGAATCTTTTTGGATCCTTTAGAAACAGAACTATTTCCCGGAGTTCCTCTTTTGCTTCCTCATAGTTAGCAACATCATCAAATGTTAGATCTGGCTTTCTACCGAACACAAGTTTTGCCTTGCTCTTACCAAAAGTGAAGAGTTTATTTCCGCTAGACTGAATCCCTCTGATAAGAAAGAGGCCTAGCCCAATAATTCCCACAAACATAAGGATGTTGAAAATACCATTTATGACCATGGCCCAGTCCACAGGTTCATCACAATAGTTAAATCTGATATCTGATAAAGATAACCCCAACTTTCCCTTATCTATCAGGACATCTTCAAAGTTAGTTCCTCTGTAGTTGGCTACTTTAATTGTATCACTATCCTTCAGTTTGGCTTCGACTTTTCCTTCACAAATCGTAAACTCCTCTACTCTTCCAGCCTCAGCATCTGCATAAAGCTCAGAGATTCCTACAGACTCAGATTCTTCACTAGAGAAAAATCTAAAAAAGCTGCTTCCCAAGACTGCGGCGATCAATAAAATCGGAAGCAAATAACTAAACAAGCTTCGTTTCTTTGGACGAAACTTCTGCACATTTACCCGCCCCGAAATCTTGGTTTTTTGTCCTTGTTCATTCTGATCAGTTGCATCCATTTTTATTTCCAAAAATATAAAATCCGTATCTATAAACAATATTTAGTGACGGGGGCGAGAATCGAACTCGCGACCTGGGGCTTATGAGTCCCCCGCTCTAACCTTCTGAGCTACCCCGCCAATGCTCTAACAAAGTAAGATGTATTTTACTATACAAATAAAATTAATAAAAATTAATATCTCAGCAACTGGATAAGAAGAGAATAGGTAAAAATCTCTTAGTTGTAATGACTTTTCCATCACTTATGTTCAGCTATTCGATTTTTAAGATTGCTCGTAAATCCATAATAATGGAATCAGACTTTCTTTTCTGATATTAGGCAGTATACATAATACATTTCTCTTGAACACGATGGAATAAACTTTATTGTGGGGATCGGATTTCTCAAGGCGAAACTTGACAATGCAGAGTTTATCGAAGCAGAGTCAAAATTCGACCTAGTCCCGTTTTACGGAAGAACCTTTATCCCAAAAACTTCTTAAAAGAATGAGCTTTTCTATTGCGGGGATCGGATTCGAACCGATGACCTCCAGGTTATGAGCCTAGCGAGCTACCACTGCTCCACCCCGCGTCTTTAATTCTCGAACAAACCTATTCCTATAACTAGCTTTTCGTTTAAGATCTTTCTCAAATTGCAAAGCTACATCTCTACTTCTGAATTTTCTATATCCCAATAACTTCAATGATTTGAATCTCTTCGTTGTTCTTACCTTCCCTCTCTTGTGTGCTTCAAGTCTTTTCTCTATATTGCTAGTAAAACCGTAGTAATGAAAATTCTCTTTCGCTTCTGATTCTAAACAATAAACATAAAACATCATTCATTGCAAACATCTAATTCTTTCTGTCTCCCAAGGTTACCTGCCTGCGTGACGCAGTCAGGCAGGTGAGCCTAGCGAGCTACCATTGCTCCACCCCGCGATTTCTACACACCGGATAGACTATAACAAAAAGTATATCAAAAAAGCAAATCATACCAAAGCTTCCAGTGAGGCTCGCGCTTTTCTGACTCCTTTCCTTCTTCACTTTCAAAACTTGGGACCTCTCCTTCCTCAATGAATACCAATTTCTGGTCAGGAAAGACAAGGTTAAGCTCCTCTCGTGCTTTGATATCGATGTATTCCTTACTAGAATAGTACTTCAGATCCTCTTTGAGCTGATAATTCTTCTCATAGAGCTTCTCAAGTCTTGACCTCTCTTCTTGAATTATATTATATCTTTCCTGCCCTTTTTTGATTATCCTAAAAATGTTTGCACCCAGAAGCACAATGCTGAGAAAGCAGATAAATGTGAAAATCCAATATGCCCAGTTAACTTGGACTGAAAACGATTTTCTAACCAGAGCATTTAGCACCTTGCTTAGTCTGTATCGAATTTTCTTAAGAATAAACATCTCTTTATATCTGACAAACGTATTAAACTATAATAAATCCTTTGCCCAACATTTTCAACTCGACACATTGACATCATTCTTTGGTCAATGATAGAATAAAGTAATCCTCTAGTTTTTACAAGATTGAATATGAATTTATCGGAAGCACAAATAGAATTTGTCAGTTACCTAAAGGAACAAAAAAGGTCAGAATCAACGATAACTGCATATTCCAAAGACATACAACAGCTGTCAGATTTCCTAGAAAAAATCATAAAAGTTTTGGAAGTCGACCTTATAACCACAGAACATCTCAATAACTTTGTCAACACAATCAAGTCCGATAAGAAGAATAATTACACCCTAAAAACAGTCTCCAGGAAAATTAATAGTATGAAGACATTCTTTAAATTTCTCTTTTCAAATCAGAAAACTAAAACGGATCCTGCAACATCAGTAAATCATCCCAAATATAAAATCTCACCCCCAAGAGTCTTGACCAGACTAGAATATAGAGCCTTGCGTGATGTCGCAAGAACAAATATCAGGCTTTATACAATCGTTGAAATACTCCTGCAGACAGGCGTGCGTATCGGTGAACTTGCCCGGCTAACCCTAGGCGATCTCAAAATTGATGGGAATAGAAAATATCTAAATATTTCTGCATACGGCAGTAACACAAGAAGATCTGTTGAGATAAATGAGGTAGCCTTGGCTGCCATAAAAAACTACCTTCAAATCAGGCCTCAATCAAACGATAAGGTTGAATCATTATTTGTAACAAAAACAGGGAACTCACTGCTTGTCAGGAATATAAGAACGAGTATCTCACGTGCGTTTGAGAAAGCCGGCATTAAATCAGCCACAGTCAATGACATTCGGAATACATTTATTGTTCATCAGCTTAAAAACGGAATGTCCTCTGAGATAATCGGAGAGATAGTCGGTCATAAAAGACTCACAAGCACAAAGAAGTACTTGCAATTCATAAAAGATAAGCCAACAAGAAAATCAACGAAAATTATCCCTCTTTAGACATCTAACCTTGTTAATCCAATAGATATTGACCTATCTTGAACTTTTAGAGTATTCGGAATAAAATAAGAGATTACGGGCTAGTAGCTCAGTTGGTAAGAGTGTGATTCTTACCCGCCTGAACAAATTAACAGAACTTTAAAAAAAATGCGCCAGTAGCTCAGCTGGTGAGAGCGCGGTTCTTATAAAGCCGAGGTCGGTAGTTCGAGTCTACCCTGGCGCATTTTAAAGAGATAATCGGGCAGGTAAGACCGAGATCGGTGGTTCGTTCAACCTGTCTGCCGTCAGGCAGGTGAGCGGTTTGCGAAGACAAGTCAGGGACGAAGTCTGTGCTTACGCGAATTAATCAGCCGCTGGCGGGATTCCACCTCTAGCTCACATCTGAAAAGATTACTCCCAACTTATCTTCTGTCTCCATGGTCTCCTACTTTAAGTTACAACCCTGACTAAAGTGCCTCACTTTAAGAGCCTATCGCTCTTTCTCTTAAGCTTCTTTTAGTGCTTTTATAAATTCTAAACTCCTTCCAAGTCTCAAGGTTACTGCCGATCGCCTTTCCAGTTTAATCCTACGATTCTACTGCTAGAAATCACATATATAATGTCATTGAGCGGAATCTTTATAAAAAAAGATTTGAATTTGGCTTAGGTTTTAATTACCTGATAAACATGAACCTGATTATCAAAGCAATCAGGGGAACAAGAAATAGAGTTGGAAATGTAACCTACCTCATCTTTGGCCCCGCAGGATTAAATGCCGGTGGCGGAGGGAAACCCCCTCCAAAGCCGCTCATGCCAGGAGTTTTTTCATTGTATTCATCACCTAACTCTGCCCTTTGAGAAATTTCTGTCTCTACGATGCCAACATCTCTCCCATACTTTAGCCGAGATAGCTCTTTCACCGTCTGGGCAACTTCCATATCAGCTTTTGGAACTCCAAAGGGGGAGTTCCTCAGGTGAGTATACATTGAGAATGGCGGCGGATATTCACCATCTACAAGCAGTTTTGCATACGCGTTTACCGCTTCCAGATTTATCAGGTCGTTCTGGTCAAACACCGGGGAAAATTCGTTCTGAAGATATTGTGAATCATTCACTCCAACTTTGAAACTAATAATAGTACCGACATTTCCAAAAACAGCATCTCGTATTCTTTCGTCTATCTGAGAGATATACTGATTGCCCACAATTAGATTTAATCTATACTTTCTTGCCTCAGAAAGAATCTGAGAGAAATCATCTGTAGCAAAATTCTGAAACTCGTCTACATATAAATAAAAATCTCGTCTCTGCTCCTCTGGTACATCTGCCCTGCTCATAGCAGCAGAGAGAATCTTAGGAACAAGCAAGAGTCCCAGAAACTGAGAGTTTTCTTCTCCAACAATTCCCTTTGATAAGTTTACTATAAGAATCTTGCCTTCGTCCATAATCTTTCTCACATCAAAACTAGATTCACTTTGTCCTATGATATTTCGCATCAACTTGTTTGTTACAAACCTATCGAATTTTGAAACAATATAACCAAGGACTTCGCTTTTATGGAAGTCACTTGTTTGAGCGATCTCGTCGGTCCAGTATCTTTTCACTATTTCGTCCGTAACCAATGGCAACTTCCTCTTTACAAACTGCGGGTCAGTAAGAATTCTCATAACTTCTATCAAAGTATTTCCTCTTTCCGACATCGTTGTAAGCATCGCGTTCCTTACTGCCCTCTCAAAACGAGGTCCAACAATACCCTGTCTGTTGGGATCGAACATTTTATACATGAGTCCGATAAACGAGTTCACTATCCTATGCTTATCTTGTTCGTCAAAGAAATGAGTAATATTGAAACCAAGCGGACGCTCAGTATCTCCAGGATTGAAGTAGATAACATCTTCAGAACGCTCTGGCGGAATTCTTTCAATCAACCACTCTGCAGGATCTCCATGCGGATCCAGAAAAGCTATCCCCTTCCCAGCTATAATATCTTGAAGTGCTAAGCTCTGAAGCAGGTACGATTTGCCCATACCAGTTTTACCAACTATATACATATGCTTCCTACGATCATCTTCCTTTATACACACATTACGTGCTACTCCCCTATATATAGATTGACCCAGCCACAAGCCTTTCGTTGGAACTTCCTGGGAAGCTGGGGCTCTCTTTGAGAGAAGCCAGTGAATATGCGGGGTCTGAATATTTTTGTTAGGAAAATGGTAAATAGTTGCAAGCTCCTCGGTATTTAAAATATTTTCACCTTTCGGCATCCTATACACAAACATTCTCACGAACTGTTTCCCTTTCCCTTTTCCAGAATTCTTTTTAATCAAAGAGTTTCCCTGCTGGCTCTTAAGCGGCTCAAATGCAGCTATAACATTCATTACATGTCTATTGGCAGAATCTTGGTTTCTTCCAACCGCAACAATTCGTATATCCGTATAAAACCCCACTTTTGAACATTTCTTTTCAACTGCTCCAGTCACATCTTCAGGCACAGGAGATTTGTTTTCACCGTCTGAGGATTGCTTTTTCAAACCATTTACAAAGTTTTTCCCGGTAGTACGCCATTTATTTCCTGCAGGGGAAACAATGACCTGAATAGCGATTCCCTCCCCCTCCGTCATCTTGCTAACAGAATTTGTAATTGAAGAGATCAGGTCAACTGAAAGATCTTCATAAGTTCTCAATGGCTTATACTTTTCCGAATCCTGAGCCAAGGTAGCATAAGCGACCTTCCCCGTTTCCTCAAAGATATTGTACTCCTCTACATCTTTTATATCCGCTGTTGGATATGAAGAATGAATCTGTTTTTCCAACATAGCTCGAAGGTTCTCAGAAACACAAATGTAGAAACGAATAGTCTCAGGAAATGCAACTATCTCAAAGCTTATAAAATCCGAAACATCAAAATACTTCTTTAAACCCTTTCCTCCCTTTGAAAGTCCAAATAATGAAGAAAATAACTGATCCATCGCATTTATCTCGACCTCGTTATTATGTGGCACACGGATTTCCAGCAAAATCATTTTTAAAGAACGTCTCTCATACGCACGTTCTTTCATTTTCTTCAGGAAATTTAAAGTAAACCAAACACCGACAGCAATAGAAATGATTACTAAAACCCCCAATATCAGGATAAGGAAAACTTCTACATTACTGTCGTCCCCCGAGGCAGCTCCAATATCATTTATAGTTTGTGCATACACCTTTGGAATCATACTCTCAACGCTTTTCTAAAAGTCAAAGTAAATAAATTTCAAAAGGAACTAACGACCTCAATGTCACTGTGGGTTTTGCTGAGTGCTCGTTGGGCTGCCCATTCGAAGGAGCCTGCCTACCAAAACAAGAAGCCAGGTTTTTGCTGATGAGACATCTCCCACAGCTCTGGTCGCCATGAGCTTTTGCCCCATATCGGCAACCTGGTCTGAAACTTTGTACCCATAGACTTTAAAAGGATTTTCAAATTTTGTAAGATTTGGTATCACCTCCGGAGCATCAACTCTGTTCTTTTCCTCAAGCTTGGGAAGAGGTTGCGGCATTTTCTCAGTTTCAGAGACAGATACATCTTCGCTTGCAGATTCTGGACTGCTTACGATCTCAGTCCCTTTCTCAATTCTCGTTGGAATTTCCGGTGAAGGCGATGGCACAACTCCTTTAGGATTTAGGCTCAAATCGCTTGTGCTATTTAAATTAGGACTTGCCGTATCATCAGTTTGCGGTGTCGGACTGGAAATTGAATTTACATTTGAATCTGGGTCTTGTAATGGAGGATCCTGAGTCTGAGCTTGAGAAACAGGCGCTTGCGCCAGCGTGGACTGGAAAGCCCCAGACCCGTCATTACCTAATTGTTGATTATTATTTGTATTTGGATCCATGTTACTATTCTATAGTCTGCAATTCTAACATGCTAAACCTGACATAAGCAACTATCACTCAAAAAGTCGCTTTCCCGGATAATTCAGAGGCCAACTGTCTTTTTAGGTCACGCTCTTTTAATTTCATCCTTTTGTCATACTGACGCCTTCCCTTACCGGTACCGATTTCTACCTTTATCTTTTTCCCCTCTGCATATATTTCCAGAGGTATAATAGACATCTTCTTTGCATCTTGAGCAATAACCAGCTCTTTGAGTTCTTTTTTATTCAATAATATTTTTCTCTTCCTTCTTGGCTCATATTCCTTAACAGTGGAATGCTTATACAAGGGTACATATAAATTTATAATCCAAGCTTCCAAGTCTTTCAGGCGAATGTAGCTATCTTTGAGGTTAGCATTTCCCTGACGAATCGATTTGACTTCGTACCCTTTCAGCATGATTCCTGCAACAAACTTCTTTACAATCTCATAATCAGATAGAGCCCTTTTATTGCGGGCATAAACCTTACTATTCATATTTTTCGACATTTTCATCTACCAGAACAAGGTCAATTTTATAAACATCTTCAGCATCTAAAATATAAAGCTCCCTATTATCGTTATCGACAGCAATATCTCGAATATTCCTGAAGCCTCCTTCCCCTCTGAAGACAATTTGTGCTAAAAACTTCCCCTGAGTTGGAGTAAGCGACGCACCCTTACTTAGAACTACTATTCTGCCATTGCCAGAGTCACCTATATACACAAGCCCATCGTCCATCTCTATACAATCAGGAGTAGCAATCTCTCTATCCATTCCAACTAATGTATAAGGATCGATACCATCTACCCAGTATCTAAAGATTCCTTGACTTGGAGATGAGAAATATATCTTGCCATCGATCTCCATGTCCGTGACATCCGTTAGTTTTTCACTCGACCATCTCAGTACCGGGAAAGAATAGCCCGAAGCATATCTGGAAATTTTCTGGACATCTTGTGCCTGATTTCTCAATAAGTAAATGTACTCATTTCCGTCTTTATCAGTATAGCTGTCAATCTCATTTACATCTCCAACGCTTGTTGAGGACAGTCCGGGAATGCTTTCAACCGTTCGTGAATCAACATCCACTTTCACAATCCCAACATCATTGTCGTACACAAGCAGGTTTCCCGCTTCATTGGCTGTAATCCATCTAGGAGTAACTAATATTTCATCACCAATGAACGTTGTTACATCACCGCCATCAACACTCACAGCATAGATAGCTGAATTCTCAGGATCTGTAATATAGAGAGTCTTTCCAACAAGTACTATATCACTTGAAGTCGCTCCTTCAATATACCCCGATAATGAGGTTATTAAGGTCGACCCATCAACCGGAACAGCTCTTGTTATCTCATCCAATATACTTACCCCTTCTTTTTTCTTTACTTCTATTTCTTCCATTAAAACCCCATACTCCAAAGCTTTGTCTAGTCTTGAAAGCGCATCATCTATAACAACAACAGCTTCCGAAATATTTCCTGCCTGTCCGATTGTACGACCATTTGAAAACTGCTCATCAACTTCAGAAAGTATAACATTTATGTCTTCTTTTTGCTCCTTCGTTTGAGAACCCTTCTTTACAGCCTTAACACTTATGAAAAGGATAAGAACTCCTATGATAATGAGAATTATTATTCCCCGTATCGAGGTCTTAGGTCCAGCACCTCGTATGAACATTCCATGTTTATTCATACCCATCAAGCCCTCCCAAATGTATTTCTTGATAAACTGATAGGCTTTCACGAGATACTCTTTAATTTTATCCAAAATTACCTGATACGTCTTTTTATCCCTTAGTTTGTCTTTGATTTTTTCACCAATCTCCTGTATCTTTCCTTTGGTCCCTTCAGGCTTGCTAGCCTGTTCTTCTGGGACTTCGGCTTTCCCCTCATCCTCATTCTCAACCTTTTCAGATACAAGACTTTCCCCAAACCTTTCACTATCTTCATTTATATCCTTTTCTTGAATATCAACAACTTCCACGGTCAAATCTTCCTCTGCACGTTCCGAAGCGTCATCTTTTTTGTGCTCATTTTCATGAGCAGGGACTGGTAATGTCACAGACTCGTCCTCAAAATCCACAATTAGAAGCCCAAAAAACGGATTGTCAGCATACTTTTCCAGTGAGTCA
>JAHIVN010000045.1 GCA_018816645.1 Patescibacteria group bacterium
ATTCAAGGAACTGCCTTTGGTTCTGCTTGTAGATTCTGAAACAGCTTCTTCATCTGAAATATTTGCTGGTGCACTTCAGTACTATAAACGAGCTACAATCATAGGAGAAGATACTTTTGGGAAAGGAACTGCTCAAGATGTTGTTGAGCCTGCTGACTGGGGAGGTGCCAGTGTTCACATAACAACACAGAAATGGCTGTTTCCGGATAAGAGGTGGATAAATGAGGATGATCCGATTCATCCTGATATCGAGGTAGAACTTGATATTGAAACATTCAAAAAAGGAGAGGATCCCCAGCTTGCGAAGGCTGTCGAGACACTCTTAAAATAATTCTGATCCTTTTAATATAACTGACGCTATAATAATTAGTTTAACTATTGGGGTTTAGTTTCGCATGAACAATGATAGCTCAAGTGAAAACAAGGTTGTATCAGGCAAGAGAACAGGAAAAAAGTTGAAACGTGCCGGATGCTTTGGGATGATCTTCGCAATTCTTTTTCTTCTGTGTGGGGGAATAATTGGACTGCTTGGCGCAGGAGGCTGGATCAAACATATGACCTGCTCAGTTGTGCTTGAAGACTCTTATGTATGGGATAAATTTAACTGTAAAATTGCCCAAGATACTGTATCGATTCAGCAGGATGATCAAGTGATTTCAATTGACATACCTGATGGGTCGATAACTACGGAACAAGTAGTCACAAAGATTATTGATGAGGCTAGTCCAGCGGTTGTTACCGTTACGATAAACTCGTTGTCGTATGATTTCGAAAAAGGATATATAGATAAACAAGATGGCATAGGCTCAGGGTTTATCGTTGATTCAGACGGATTAATAATCACAAATCAGCATGTGGTTTCTGATGAAAATGCTGAATACAGTGTCATCCTTCCGGATGAAGATAAGGTGATTTCCGTAGAAAAAATCTATCGGGATAAAACCAACGATATCGCTATCTTGGAAATTAAAAAAAGCGGCTTGAAGGCACTAGAATTGGGAGATAGCGAGACCCTGAAAAGAGGGAACCTTGTAGTTGCAATAGGCAGTCCTGGCAACCCTTCTGGCGGCGTTTTGGAGGGAACAGCTTCAGTTGGTTACATAACAGGATTACACAGAGAGGTGACTGCAGGATCTGATTTCCTAGGTTCAGTCACTTATTACGAGGATGTGATTCAGACAGATGCAGCAATAAATCCTGGAAATTCTGGAGGACCGTTGTTGAATTCTAAAGGAGAAGTGATCGGAGTCAATTTCGGAAAAACCTATGGTGCAGATAATATTGGCTTTGCCATTCCGATAAATCAAGTCAAGAACAGGCTTGAAGTTTTCGAAAAGGAGGGTAGATTTCCTCAGCCCTACATAGGAGTTTCTTATAATCAGAGAACTGTTATGTTGAAAGAGGGTATTCTTACTGGTGCCGTGATCTTTGAGGTTGAAGCAGAAGGTCCTGCTGATGCAGCAGGTATTCAGAAAGGAGACATTATTCTTGAAGTTGACGGTAAAAGTTTAGCGGAGTATTCACTTGAAGGAATTATTCAGGATACGGATGTAGGTGGAGAGCTGAAAATGTCTGTATGGAGAGAAGGCAATACAAAAACGATCAAGGTTAAAGTTGGAGATCGGGGAGAGTAGGTAGACAGTAGATAGCAAAATAGCTTATAACGAAAAGCGAAGAGCAACAGCATTCAGTTGACAGTGGTCAGTTATCAGTTGGTAGGTGTTAACAGAATTACAATAAATAACTACTAATAACTTTGTCGTTTTTGATATTATCAGTTTGTGAATAGTTGGCCACTCTAGCTGAGGTATTCTGTAAAATCCTTTAGTACTTTATCGATATTATGCTTGCTATGAAAGTCAAAGCTTCTTCCAGGCATTTTGTTTAGACGCTCGAGAAATAGAATGAACTCTTTTTTAGAAAATGTTGTCAATTCCAACTCTTCTGCAGCCTTATTGAGGATTTCCAGAGCCTTTGACTCGTCTTTTCTAGAGACCTCTTTTTCTGCTTCCCAGTAGTATTTTACATACTTTGAATTTGTATGAGGTACTTTTACGATTGCCCATTCTATGTCTTTGTACCTAAAGATTCTAGTATTCTGCAGCATTATCTTTCCAAAGCGATGACCTAGGCGATACAACATTTTTGCTACGTCAGGAAGATATTCTTGTTCGAATGGGATGATATATTCCTCCCTGCCGGATGGTGTCTGCCAGTATCCATGCTTTAGAGTAATACTGCAAGCTCCATTTTCAATTCTTATTCTCAAATCGTTTTTTAGATGCTTATGCGATTTTAGATCTTCTGATCTTATTTTGAAAAAAAGCATTTGGAATCTCTGAAACTGTTTTATGAATTTTCCGGTGGTGTGGAGATATCGCAACAATTTGGAATATTGTTTCTTGTTTAGTTCACCTCTGATTTCAAGTTCGAGTTTTTTCATGTTAATAAAACCTAGGCGAAATCCCAGGGCTTTAGCCCGGGGATGAAGCAGTAAAATTTGAAAATTATTTTCAAATTTTACTTATCTGTGTCATACTTGAATATGGGAATCAGGTATTGGACAGGATCACATACAAAACATAGATTAACGTATCATTTGATATTTATACCAAAGTATAGAAGAAGGAAATTGATAGGCAAAGTAGCC
>JAHIVN010000004.1 GCA_018816645.1 Patescibacteria group bacterium
ATCGATCGATGTATTTACTGTAAAATTGCTCCCGTTCGGAATACCATATCTTCCACGATTGCGAAGCATAATCGTTTTACAGGTAAAATCAGTTTCCACCTGCAACGTACTTTTGCTCGTGCTCGCCAAGTTATTATTATCAATTACCAGGTCTCCATATGTTTCCACGTTGTCCTTTAGATATATTGTCCCTGCTGCTCCCCTGTAGTTATTATGTGTAGCAGTACCCGTATTTGCTAAAGCACTCCCTAAAAAAGTATACATATCAAAGTATATCGCAATTCGTCCACCCGAACCGCTTCCTCCATCTGAATATGATCCATCATACCCGTTCCCTCCTCTTGCATATATTGTGCCACCTCCTGAGATAACTCCTGCATCTATGTATACACTGCCTCCCGAACCTCCTCCTGCATTCCGATAACTGTACTGAGACCCGGCTCCATTTAAACCGTCACTCTCTATCGAACCGTCCAGGGCTAACTCACCTTCAACCACCAGGTATACCGATCCTCCTCCATTTCCTCCATAATATCCAGATGCATTTCCTCCTCCGCTGCCTAGATCCAATGGCATATCAACATCCCCATATGCACCGCCTCCCGCAACAGACCCCGCGCCGTCTCCTCCCTCTCCACCGTACCCGCCTCCACCTCCTCCTGTACTATTTGTCACAACGTCTGTCCCCTGTCCATCTCCCTCTGAGTACCGATACCCCTTTCCACTCACACTAATCAGTGTACTGCTATTCAGAGTAAAACTTCCACTTTGAACATCAATGCATACCGTACCTACAACCGCCGTCGTCCCTGCCGTGTGTGTAATCGATGGAGTTGACGTGATAGTATTCGCATATATCGTCACACTCCCTTCGTCAATAATTAGAGCCCCTGATGAGACAGCATCATAATTAAAGTTCAGAGTTGCATTGACACTATTATCCGACTTCCCTAGAGTCAGACTATTTATCGTAGTCGTTCCGTTGATCTGAACTGTTACCGACAGATCAATAACAACATCGTCATCAGGTCCTGGCACAATTCCTCCAGACCAGTTGCTCCCAGTTTCCCAATCCCCATTTCCGCCTATCCAGGTAACTGATGCGGCGCGAATAGGAGAAGAAAATCTAAGCCCAAAGAACATAAATGCCAGGATTGTTAAGGAAACAAGAGTTCTCTTTGTAAATAACTTCTTTCGAAAGAAATTTTTCATCTAGAATTCAGACTGCCGTTGAGAGCTGCTTAAAATATTTCTCAAAGATCAATATATACTATAAAAAAAAACTCTGAGCGTCAAACTCTTCGGGGTTCTCTTCCGTTTGAATTTTAGATATAATGTTGAGATCTTAAATAAACTATTTTTGAAAAAGAATAAACATTTCCCGCGAAAAAGCTGAATCTCTACTCCACAAACATGTCACCACCGACTGGATCAAATTTCACAGCCGTGAAACGGAAGTAATAATGAAGGCGTTAGCTGAAAAGTTTGGTGATAATCCTGATCTCTGGGGACTAACCGGACTGCTGCATGACCTGGACATGGACCAGATCGATGTAGATGATCCAAAAGACCACGGAAAGATCACAATTCAAATTCTCGAGAAGGAATTCGGAAATGACTTGCCCAAAGAAATGTCACATGCTATCCAGGCTCACTGTGAAAACTTGGGTCACACAGATATAAAAAGAGAATCAAAGCTTGACTATGCTCTTGCAGCAGCAGAGAATCTTTCCGGATTCCTAGTGGCATGCGCGCTTGTCATGCCAGACAAGAAGCTTGCATCAGTCAAACCTAATTCTGTCCTCAAAAAGCTAAAGAAGAAAGATTTTGCCCGAAAGGTCAACAGAGACTTCATTTACGATATAGATAAGACCAATTTATCTCTTGAAGAATTTGTGGAAATAGCACTCAAGGCAGTAAATGAGATTAGTGATGAGATAGGCCTATAATCAATTAGTTAATTTCTCAATGTGCAATTTTTCAATATTTAATTGATAATTGTACATTGTTAATTGATCATTGAACAGGTTTCGGTATCTTTACTTACAAATGCGACAAGTAGCTATTTCATTCGGTATTTGCATACCTAATCTCAAATGTGGCCTTTCATTATTATAGTATTTTAAGTATTCTTTTACACGTTCCTTCATATTTGGGAGATCTTTAATATTGTATTTCCCCCATCCTAGACATTCTTTCCTTAGACTTCTATTAAAACTTTCTATATATGATTGCTCATTCTTCTTGTATGGTCTACTTACTCTATATTTATCTGTATACTTTCCTACTACTTTTCTAAACTCCTTCTTGTATTCTGGTCCTCCATCACTTTGCAGTAGTTCTATTTTCCCAAATACCTTTACAGCTTCTTCTAATGATGCTTTCCCACTTTCTGATTCTAAGTCAACTTCTAAATCTACATATGCTTGTCTTGTATAGATATCTATATAGTTAAATGCATATACTTCTCCAAAGTCTATTGTATCTGTTTGTATTACTTCTCTCTCTTTCTCTGCCTTTGGCACCTCTCCATGTTTTCTCCCTCTCTTATACTTCTTTCTCAATTCATACTTTTCATTTAATATCCTGTATATCGTCTTTACTGACAAATGTATCCTTTCTTCTTTCCTTAAGAAATATTGTATCTTTTCTCTACAACAATTTCTTTTTTCTTCTCTGATTTCATATACTTTCGCCTTTACCCTTCCTGTTACCTTCCTCTTCCTTCTACTTCTTTTCTTACAACTTCTGTAATATTCTATTGTTCTTCTCAGTCCTAGTCTTCTAAATCTTGGTATCCATCTATATACTGTTGCTCTATGTACTTTTACCCTTTTTGCCATTCTCTCTATTGGAACTCTTTCCTTCCATAGGTTCCACGCTATTCTAATTTTTGCTATATTTCTCATGCGACTTAGTTGTTGATATGTTAGTTAACCACAACATATTCTATCAACTTTGTCGCATTTTTAATGACAATTTATCG
>JAHIVN010000046.1 GCA_018816645.1 Patescibacteria group bacterium
AAAATCAATTGAGAATGCTAAACAAAAGTTTTATATCTCCTGGCGATTATGAAATTGAAAGTAATTTCAAAGCTAGAAGTGCAAAACTCCGAGCATTTGAAAAATTAAAATGTAAATAAAGCAGTATCTGCCCATGAGAGAGTTTAAAGGAATACAAATTGCATATAGACCAAGTCTGCTTATAGTACTTGGAATAATCCTAGTAGTTGCTATGTTTTCACAGCTTGCTTTCCTGAGTTTTTTTGGAACTAAAGGAAAGGAAGTTGCCTCGATCCGTTCAGAGCAGAAGAGACTAATACTTGAGAACGAAATGCTCGAAGCAGAGATAAGTAATCAGCAGTCACTTTCTAGAATCAAGGAGGTTGCCGTTGAAGAGATGGGAATGATAGAGGCTGATGATATTAAGATTATTTCCCCAAGATCCGTACTAGGTGAAAACCAATAATTCTCTATGTGTTGTCAAACCACTACTAATCGGGTAGCATATAGCTCATCTTAGATTTATATTACTTTGATGATCAGCGGTCAGAAAATATCAAATTGGAGAATACGTTTAATTTACTTGGCATTTGTTGTTATTGTGGCTTCTGTTGTTGTTTTTCTCTTTAGATGGCAGGTTCTGGAGTATGACCGTTATAGGATTTTGGCAAATCAGAGGGTAAAGGACTCTCAATTGGCATCGCTGCGCGGGTCTATATATGATTCAAGCGGATCGCCTTTAGCGTATAGCGTACCTGTTTATGATGTGTACGCATATCTTCCTGAAATAAATGATGCAGAAGAACTTCTCCGACAAACTCGTAGTGAACTTATAGAAAAAGTAAGTTCAATTTTAGAGCTAGAGAAAGATCAGTTGAAAAAGGATCTGGAAACAGATCTTTTATATTTAGCTGTCGGAAAACAGATCTCAGTTGAAGAGAAAGTTAGTTTAGAGAACCTCAAGACGGATAAGAACCCAGACAGAAATATTTCGGGTCTGCATTTTGAACCTTCGGAAAAAAGAATATATCCAGATGGTGAGCTCGCAAGCCATATCTTAGGTTTTGTGGGCAAGTCCAGGCTTGGGGATGATATTGGAAGAAATGGTGTAGAAGGCTATTGGAACGGAGATCTTGCTTGGAAGAGAGGTTACCTGGTTGAGGAGACTGACAGTTTTGGCAACCAAATACTTACTGGTGAATATGAGCCGATTTTCCCGAAAGTTGGAAGAAGTGTTCGTTTGACAGTTGATAGGGGACTTCAAAGAATGGTCGAGAAAAAGATTAAAGAAGGGGTGAAAAAATGGAACGCAGTTAGCGGTACTGTGATTGTTTTAGATCCGAGAACCGGGCAAATTTTAGCTATGGCCAACTATCCGACGTACAACCCAAATGAATACTGGAAGGTAAAAGAATGGGATATATTCAAAAATCGTGCTGTAACCGATGCTTATGAATTTGGTTCAGTCGGAAAGTGCTTTACTGCTGCAGTAGCGATTGATCTGAAAGAGGTGGGTCCTGATACAATAATATTTGATCATCATGACGGCTGCGTGGAATTTATTGATGAAACTGAGATCTGTACTGCAGGCAAGGAACCTGCAGGTCCAATGGATTTGACAGATGTATTAGCGTACAGTGATAATATCGGAGCCTATTATACTGCAAAAAAAATAGGTCCCGTAAAATTTTATGAGTATCTCTTAAAATTTGGTATGGGGATGAAAACAAACGCTGGGTTTGAGGAGGAATCAACCAGTCTTCTAAAAGACGGTAACACGTGGAATAAAGCAGATCTGGCGGCATATTCTTATGGACAGGGATATTCTGCTACTCCGCTTCAGCTGGTTTCTGGTATATCTGCAATTACAAACCAGGGAAAGAGAATGCAGCCGTATATAGTATCAAAGATCTATGATGAAGAGGATACTATTGAAATCAAGCCAAAGGTTGCGAACAAGCCGATTTCAAGAGAAACTGCTATCATAGCAAATGCAATGCTGACTGAAGTTTTTGAAAGGAACGGCTCGAGCTGGCTTTTTCCTGAACTTCTGAATTACCAGCTTGCCGGAAAATCAGGGACGGCCTCGATCAAGGATATTAGCGGCTTGAGGTATGCTGAGGATAAGGTCAATGTTACCTACGTCGGCTGGGATTCATCAGATAATCCGAAATTTATCATGCTGATAAAACTTCAGGAGCCTGAAGGGGCGCCTTACTCAGTAGAGTCAGTCCAACCGCTATGGATGGAGACTTTTCTTGAGATCAAGGATATTGTGGGGGTTGTACCTATAGCAGAGAAGTAAGGCTGATTATCTTATAATATAATGATGAGTATTTTTCTCTCCTTCTCAAATTTGACAAAATAGTCCCAGATGTTATTATATAATTGAAATAGACCGATAGTATAGAGCTTTTCCTGTAAGATGTGATATAATAATAACACTTTAAATCAAATCTATATGACTTCAGAAACAGCTGCAGCAACTAGCTTGCGAGTAGCAGAAAAAGCGCAGGTTGTTGAACAAGAAACCGTTAGAGAGCAGGCAAGGAAAGCTCTTTTTGACATGGGTGTGCCGGAAGGTGGAATTGATTGGCTTCCACTTCTTCTGGGAATGGAGGTTCCAGAGGGAATATCGTTTGAAGAGGGTGTTCTGGCTATCTATCAAAATATGATGGAGATTGTTAATCGGGAACTAGGTATTTCTAACTTGCGAGACCTTCAGCGTAGAATACAAGATGAAGGTTTGAGGTCACTTCTTTTTCAGGTCGTCGATCCGGCTGATTTTTTAAGGAGAATATTAATGTTCGAAGGTAATAAAGTCGTTGTACGCGACCAAACCATTCAATTACGCGTACCTGAGTTGACCTACGGAGTGGTACAGTTTACTCACAAAAGGCATATCGCCCAAGCAGTAAGGATATCGGAAGCAGTCGGAGTTAATAGTGATGTTGTTGTAAATCTTTCAGCCGGAATGGGGGAATTTTTTAGAAGGGTAATAGATAGCTCTGGTGCAAAAACTGCCGTTGCAGGTTGCTATACTGTCTTGGAAGCTTTTGGGACAGCATATCAACTTATAGAAAAGGATTCCTTGAAATGGGATGTGACTTTAGTTGATTTAAATAAACCAGAGACCTTCAAATATCTTAAGCAAAGAATAGCAAGTTTAGGTGTAAGGCCGAATGAAGTACAGGTAGAATTTGTTCTCTCTGGTTCAACCTCAATTCTTGAAAGGGTTAGGAATAAACTTGTGGCTTTCGCAGCTGATGTTGTTTGGGTAGTTAGGAATAGTAAATATGCGATGAGGTCAAATATGGTAAATGCAGAGGCGGATACACGGATTACTGAGCAAAATGTTTTTAATCTTGTTGCTGAGATGGTACTTAGTGTTCATACTAGATTTGCAGAAGGAGTACATGTTGTACATGGAGTTTTTGATACCAAAACGCCAAAATCAAACAGAATGGTTGTTATGGGTGCATATATTTTGCAGGTTTTAAAGAGAGGTGAACAATTTACCAGCTTCGTTGAAGGACTACGCTCTTTTACTATCTAGAGATATAGTGTATGATATATATACACACTATGAAACTCACAGGATATATAGAAGTATCTACAGTTATAATAAACCTCTCACTGGGGTTATTCCTCTTAAATAGAAGTAGGAGAAGTAAGTCAACATATCTTTTCATACTTCATATACTTTTTACCTCACTATGGGGGGCGGCTTTATACCTTTTTGATAACCCGATAATAGGAAATTCGTGTTTCTGGATGAAGATGGTATTTACTACTTCTTATTTTGTCTTAGGTACTGTATATTTATTCTCAGCAAATTTTCCCAAAAAGGTTAATGCTAGTCATATTGCTCCCGTTGTTCTTCTTATTATCCAAGGGTTTATAACACTACTAGGCTTTTGGCTGAATAACTGGTTTATAAAGGATGTTATTAGTCACGATGGGTGGTCCGAGGCAGTTACTACAAATTATTACCTGTATTATAATTTACTTAGCTCTTCGGTAGTTATCTTTTTCTTCAGAAACTTATTATATTCTTGGAAAGTTGCCGGGGGAATTGAAAAAAGCCAAATTAGATTTCTAATTATTGGCTACATTCTTCAAAGTATACCTGCCTTAACAGCAGATATCATTCTTCCCAACTTCTTTAGCAATTCAAGGTACTTTGGTGTTAGCGCCTCAAGCAGTATCATTTTCATTGCGATCGTGATTTATTCTATGATAAAGCATCGCTTCTTGGGTATAAAATTCATATTAGGTAAGATTCTCCACTTTACTTTGAACTCGATTCTTCCATTTTCTACATTCTATTTAGTTATCTGGCTCGAAATTCGAATCTGGGGCAGCGTTTTCGTAACAAGCGCTGTTCTTGTAAATGTTGGTGTTGCTCTTTTATATGTTATTCTCTCCCAACGTGTAGATAAACTCATATCTCAGCTATTGGAAAAAAAACTGATGTTTAGCGAGTATAATCCATATGAGGTAGTAAACTCATTACTCAAGAAGACTAGTACTGAATTAGCTATAGATAAAGTTGTACTTAATGTGTTATCAGCAGCAAAACAAGCTTTCGAAATTGAGCAAATGGGATTAGTCCTATTTGATAGAAATAATCGACGTATTCTGTATAGAAAGTTAGTAGGTTTTGATGAAAAAGCTCAGCGAAATATGAGAGATTTGCTGGAAGTTGTAGCATTTTGGGAATATCAGGAAAGTCAAGGTAAGGAGAGTGAAATACTGGTTTACGAAGAGTTACTGAAGGACATACATCAAAGAGATGTGGAAGAAGCGAAGCGTTTGAAAAAATGCATTAACTTTATGGAAATCGAAGGTATAGCGGTATTACTTCCTTTGAATAGAAAGGTCCAGCTAAATGGTCTTTTGTTGGTCGGAAATAAGGACCAGAGCGAGGCGTTCAGTGTTCAAGATATAAACCTTCTTGAAAGTATAGTAGCAAATGCTTCTGTCGCAGTTGGCAGGGCGCTTCTGTACAAAGAAGTCCAGGAGTTTGCCATTAACCTCGAAAAGAAAGTAGATAGGGCAACGGTACAGTTGCGAGATAAAGTTGAAGCTCTTCAAGAGGCCCGCAGGCGTGAGCAGGATATGGTAGATATTTTAGGTCACGAACTCAGGACACCGATGAGTATCATAAAGAGCGGTTTTGGTTTTCTCGGTATGATCTCCAAACATAAGGTCTATCCCAATATCGATACTGATACAAAAGATAAGATAGAGAAATACTACGATAGAGTGAATGAAAACATCGAACGAGAAATAAAACTTATAGATACACTGCTTGGGGCAACAAAAATAGATAAAGGTAAGCTTGATTTGAAGCTGGAAAGCGTCGATATCATCGACGTTATCGAAGATGGCTTAGTAGGACAGAGGAAGTTTGCCGAAAGGAAGAGTTTGCGACTTGATTTTGAAAACCCAGAGGAATGGGAGAGATATCCTAGAGTTCTGGCTGATCGTGCTAGAATCCAGGAGGTCATGGACAACCTTCTCAGTAATGCTGTCAAATATACTTTCGATGGAAGTGTGAAAGTTGAAGTTGAACACGATGAAGAGTTTGTAACAGTTCATGTTACTGACACAGGCATTGGAATCCCGAAAGGTGCACTAAACAATCTTGGAAAGAAATTTTATAGAGTTAAACAGTATACTGATGAATCCAAGGAACGTGATCTAAAGATGGTCAGATCCGGAGGAACCGGGCTAGGTTTATATGTCACTTATGGGATAGTCAAGGCACAAGGAGGCAGAATCTGGGTCGACAGCACCGAGGGCGAAGGCACTTTTTTCCACTTCACAATTCCGCTTTTCAAGCCTGACAACGAACACCAAGAAGGGGGGTTTGAGAGAGATGTTTTTAAGCGCCAGGAATTGAAAGAATAGTGTTGGATATTGGGAATTGGATGTTATCGTGATGAGTGAATTTTCTGATTGTAAGTCAATGACCAGTTTCCAAAAGCCAATGAACAAACAATGACCAATGTTCAAATTACAATTACCAATTGATGTCAAAAATCCAACATCTAGCAACCAACATCTAATATGTGCTCTTTTGTCCGGATATACGTTAAAAATGTATCGCGGTTTGTACGAGATAACTTATTAATCTCATAATATGTCTTCGATAAAGATAGAGGGAGGAGTCCCGCTTAAGGGCAAGGTAACACCTATGCCAAATAAAAATTCAGTTCTGAAGATCATTCCTGCGTGTTTGCTCGCAGATGAGCGTGTAACTCTGCACAATGTGCCGAGAAGTTCTTCTGTAAGAGCAATGCTTCGAATATTTAGAAGACTGGGTGGAAAAGTCTCATACCTTGGAAACAGCTCGATAAGATTGAATGCAGTTTCTCTCAACAAATATATCATTTCCGAAGATCTAGCTAAGCATGAGCGTGCCAGCTTCATGTTTCTGGGTCCTCTGCTGTCGCGTTTTGGAAAGGCTGAAATTGGGGACTCTGGGGGCTGCAAGCTTGGCAATAGGCCGCTTGATGCTATGTTTCAGGGGATTAGAGGCCTTGGAGTAGAGATTGACAAAGATAACGGTTACAAATTACAAACAAAGGGATTGAAGGGCAGTGAACCTATCTGGCTGGTTGAGGCTTCAGTTACAGGAACGGAAAACCTTATTATTGCCGCTGTAAAGGCAAAGGGAAGAACTATAATTTATAACTCTGCGTGCGAGCCGCATACTCAGGATCTATGCAATTTTCTCAACTCTATCGGAGCTAAAATATCTGGTGTCGGGTCCAATAAATTAGTAATTGACGGTGTGCAGAAACTATCGGGCGGAGAATGGAGCATTATTCCTGATCACTTGGATATCGGAGGATACATTGTAGCAGCTGCTATAACAGGTGGTGAAATATTGATTGAAGACGCAATCCCTGAGCATATGAAACAGATTTTGAACTATTTTGCAAAGTTAAATGTACGGGTTGAAATCCAAGGAGAGAATTTACTTGTTCCTGGAAATCAAACACTTAACTGCAATAAAAACGAGAAAGGAAATATAGACAAAATAATGGATCAGCCTTGGCCGGGTTATCCCGTTGACCTGATCCCTCAGGCGGTAGTGCTAGCATCTATGGCGAAAGGCAGCATTCGGATATATGGCAATATGTATGAGACTCAATTATTATTCATCTCTGAGCTTCTGAAAATGCATGCAGAACTTATGCTGGCTGATTCTCATCAGATCATTTCTTTTGGTCCTTCCAATCTTACAGGTTCTGTAGTTGATGCGACAAGTATTCTGCAATGTGCTCATGCAATAGTGCTTGCAGGTTTAGCAGCAAATGGGACTACTATCGTCAGAAATGCAGACATAGTTTCAAGAAGGTATCCTGATATAGTCAAAAGACTAAAGACTCTTGGGGCTAGAATCGAGATCGGGCGGTAGTGTGTTGTCCAATAAATTCATTAATCCGCCTTAGCGGATTCTTTGGGGAAAAAGCTTCAAATATTCTTCATCAAAGAGCTGCAACGGTGAAGTGACTGCGGGTTGATCCTGCGAGATTAATCTTAATTAAAATTACTGTTATAATATCCAGGTAAGTACATTTATATGAAAAAAAATCTAAGAAAATTCTTTCAAGAAATATTTGCCAGTCTGAGCAGCAAGGCGTACAAAAAGCATGACCTCAAGGTCATTCTTATAACTGGCTGGGCTGGAACGAGTATTGTGAGGGAAATGGTTTATCATCTATTGAAACCTTCATCAAATGTCAGAAGAAATACGACTGAGGTTTGGTGGGATATGTCAGTCCCGCTCACCATTCTGGGGTATGAAGATAGAAGAAGAAATCTCCTAGAATGGGCATTCTTGATTTTAAAAGCTAGTTTAAGTCTGGTTTTGAGGCCTCGGTATGCTCACACTGTGATCATAAATTTGGATTCGTCAATCGAGGACACAGCGAAATATTGGTTCAAGTCTATAAATCCTGATAAAATTGTTGTGCTGAAGGAACGGCCTGAAAGCAAGGTGTTGAAGAACTTACTTTCTATTCAGGGAATAGAATCTTCAACGTTCATATTTAATCCTCAGCAGCATCATCAAATCGAGACAACCGTTAAAAAGAAATTTACGTATAGTACAGATGATCCCGATTTGTCGTATACACGTAAAAAAGACTTACTTGTCATAAAATATAAGAACGAGCAGGTGTCAATAAAAATTCCCAGGAGAAGCAAATTTATATGGGAATTTATACCTCCTGCCCTAGCAGTTGGACTAAATCATGGGATCCCGCTAAAAGACATGGGTGAGAGCCTTTCATCTTTTAGTTATCATCCTAGACAAGTTGAAAGAGCTGTTTTCAATTTAAAAAAATTTGTTCATGACGATGAGTAAAGAAGAAGATAAAGCAATACTTGAACAGATCAAGAAGGATAAGAAGGGTTTTGACAAAATATACACGAAGTATTATAAGGTGGTTCTGAACTACATAAAAAGCAGGATAAATGATAAAGCGCTGGGCGAAGACCTGACCAGCGAAGTCTTTATCAAGGTTTATAAGGCAATAGGCGATTTTAAGTGGCAGGGGGTGAGCTTATCATCTTGGATCTTTAGAATAGCAAGAAATCTGCTGACTGATTATTATAGAAAAATAAGCAGAAAACAGGAGGCTATTTCACTTACTGAGATAGAGAATCTTTTCGAAGATCAGACAGCTACAAATTTTACTGATTTTATAAGGGATGAAGAAGAACAAGCACTATATGACGCGATACGGGAGTTTGCCGAGAATGACCAGTTTTTGATCTATTACAAATTCTTTGAGGGGCTTACAAATGTGGAGATTGCAAAACTGTCAGGGTTGAAAGAGTCAAATGTCGGGACAAGACTCTATCGGATAAAAAAACAGATGAAGAAAATATTAAAAAGTAAAAATTTATTTTAAGAATATTTCGAGATGATATTTAACAACATACTCCCGCAGTCTTTTAAAAACCAAATTCATAAATGGCAGGCCCTTTGGGCAAATGTTCGTTTTGGATTTCCCTCTTCAGGTCTGAAACTTATAGGTGTTACCGGAACTGATGGGAAAACATCAGTAGCGATAATGATTTACAATATTTTAAAAAAGGGTGGTTATAAGGTTGGCCTTATCTCGACTATCAGTGCAAGAATTAACGAGGAGGAGATTGACACCGGGTTTCATGTTACAACTCCGGATCCTTGGGAAGTCCCGAAATTTCTCGATATGATGGTCAAAAAAGGGATAGAATGGGTTGTTTTTGAGGTTACCTCGCATGCATTAGATCAAAATCGGGTAGCATATATTGAGTTCGAAAAAGCAGTTTTTACAAATATCACTGACGAACACCTTGACTATCACAAGACTTGGAAGAGATTGGCTTTGGCAAAAACAAAGTTGATAGATCAAGTTAAAGAAGGTGGTGAGATTATATATAAAGAAGATGAAAAGGGAGGTAAATTTACTGCAAAGAGAATTCGATCAAACGAGAAAGTCTTTGTTCAAGAGGCCTGCTCAGAAGATTTGGTCAAACAGAGAGAAGTGACCCGGGATGGACTTAGATTTAAATATACAATCAACGGAAAAGAAGAACAAATAACAATTCCGATATTGGGTGAGTATAATATTGCAAACGCTCAGTGTGCTATAAAGACATGTCAGGATCTTGTTAAAAATTCTGATATAGTAGAGGCTTTATCTGAATTCAAAACACCCTTAGGGAGAATGCACATAGTTAGAAGAAAGAAGCCTTGTCTGGTTATCGTGGATTTTGCTCATACTCCAAATGGTATGAAAAATGCACTTAAAACTGCAAGCGGGTTGAAGGGAAAGGGAAATTTGATAGTAGTTTTCGGTTCCGCCGGTTTGCGTGATCGGAAAAAACGAGCAAAGATGGGGAAGTTAGCGGGACTGTATGCAGATATCATTATTATCACTGCTGAAGACCCCCGTACAGAGGATTTGGCTGCGATAAATGATAAGATACTTGAAGGTGTTTTGAGTAAAAATAGAATACTGGTGAAAAGATTTAAAACACGAAAGGCATTCAGGGGAACAAAGTTATCTGCAATAAAGCAGATAATAGCAGGAAACAGGGAAGATGGAAGGAAGCCTATTTTTTCATTTGATCAAAATAAACCAAGAAGCCGCGAGGATGCTATAGAATTTGCGATACGAATAGCAGAAAGTGAAGATATAGTTATCATCACCGGTAAGGCTCACGAAAAAAGCCTATGTTTTGGAACACGTGAATATGCTTGGAGTGATTTCGAAGCGGTAAAGAGAGCGGTAAAACTAAGGTATAAAGAGGAGTGATCTGTAGACCGTAAGCCATAGGCCGTAAACATCTGACCGAAGTCGTAAAGCTTGAGCCGAAGCTTTTAGATAGTTGCTTACGGAATACGGAGATTATCTGACTTCGCAGAAGCTTAGTCGGATTGGGGCTTGAGGATTAGGGATTACAGAATACTGAATATGAATTACGGATTACAAATAGCTATTTCAGTTAGATTTCTTCAGTAGAATGATTTACATAATCACAAGCATAGTTATCATTTTGATCAATGTCATACCTGCATTTATGCCGCCGACATGGACTGTTGTTTCGTTTGTTTATATAAGAAATGAAGTAAATCTATTTGTTTTAACTCTCATTGCAGCGATCTCATCTTCCAGCGGGCGTTTTCTGTTGGCAAAATTCTCCAAGACAGTTGTACCCGCCGTATTCTCTGTATCTGCAGTAAGAAACCTTGATTTTATAGGTTTAAAAATTGATAAAGGCAAAATACAGATTTTCCTTATTTCTCTGATATGGGCTCTTTCGCCTTTTCCTTCAAATACTCTATTTCTGGCGGTTGGTTTTTCTGGAGCTAGACTCAGGTATACTTTTGCAGGTTTCTTTACCGGCAGACTTGTCAGCTATTATTCCCTTGCGTACGCTTCTAAACTAGTATATGTCTCAATTCAGGACATACTTGCTGAGGGAATTTTAAATTGGCAGAGCCTTATAATTACCAGTTCAGGATTTATTCTTCTAATTTTTTATCTGGCATTGGACTGGGAAAGTCTATTTACTAGTAAAAAGCTGAAATTTAGTTTTTCAATATTTAAGAGAAAAGCGTATTCTGCTAAAATAAAGAAATAATTATTATAAATTATTCTATGAAGTTTCTATACAAAGAGGAAGGGCCAGATTATGGCATTTACAGTTTTCCATATAGAGTTTATGCCATGAGGGAAGATAATGATAATCTCGATGACATTTACCAGGCGGGGTTTCTGCCTTCTAGAAAGGAAATGAACCTGTTTTACCTTGCTCGGAGTACTCGTATTGATTTGGAAAAGTTTGAGCTGTCAAGTGAAAATCGTAGAATTTCAAGAAAAACGGAGTATCTAGAGCCTGACGTCGTGCAGTTGGCTAACTTTGTATATGACTATAAAATCGGGAAGATGGGAAAGGATTTTTATGCTCAAAGGGGAGAGGAAAAGTTCAGTGCGTTTAAGATAAAGTGGCTTTTCTCGTCCGGAACCTGCACTCATATTGTGATATTTAAGGACAATCAAAATCAGGGAAAAATAGTAGGGTATTGTCTGGCTAACTTAACGGCCGGACTGATGCATTATGCGTATCCATTTTATGACCTTGCATACTTAGACAAAAATGCTGGAATCGGCATGATGACTAGAAGCATAGTGGATGCGAAAGAACGCGGCCTAAGATACTTCTATCTTGGTACGTGCTATACGAAGCCTTCGTTGTATAAGACGCAATTCTCAGGATTTGAATATTTTGACGGGGAGAAATGGAATAGTAAGTTAGACGACTTAAAACATCTAATCGACAACGAAAATCAATAATCGATTCCCTTTAGTGCTGATATGCCCAGGTCATATGGATGCTTTACATTCTGCATATCGGTAACAAGATCAGCTAGTTCGATAATCTGAGGAGTTGCTCCTCTTCCAGTTAGAATGAGATGAATACCTTCTTGCTTACATTTCTTCATGATCATGATCACCTCTTTCTCTTCAATCATCCCGAATAAAAGTGCTACCAAGATTTCATCAAGTATTATGAGAGAAGGCTTATCCATAATAGTATTCTCGATCAAATCCAAAACATCCAGAATTAACTTTTTGTCCTCATTCCTAATTCGTTTTGGATCTATAAACTTTCTTTTTCCAAAAGAGGCAACAGTAAGTTTTTGCCAGAAGGGAGCTACTTTTTGTTTTATCAGTTTATCAAACAGCTTTACTTCATTAGAGTTGCGGGTTTTTAGTACTTGAATGAGTGATACTTTTTTACCGTAGCCCAACATACGGATAGCGGTTCCCAAAGCAGCTGATGTTTTTCCTTTCCCTTCTCCGGTGAAGACAGCAATCATATGGATTTAGTTAGATTTATAGTATTGACTATATCAGAACGTATTAATGTTCTCAATCGTTGTATTGCTTTAATATTTTGTGAATACAGAATATTGTGTTTAATAGAGTTACAATATATTTTCTTTTTCAAAAGAAACACCTGCCTGTGCAGGCAAGTGCTTCTTTTCTAAAAAGATGATTGTATATTTCCTATAAACTCTAATATATGTATGTTTTATCCTCTGTTTGCAAATAAAGTATAATGTTGGGAATCAATAATAAATCGTGAATAAGTTGGGATAGATATTACGAATTTGGGTGTGTTAAAGTAATGTAGTTAAACTATTACAAAACACACCCATGAGACATGGTACACAAACTCGAGCAAAATATCTACTACCATATAGATGGCAGTGGAAATCAATC
>JAHIVN010000047.1 GCA_018816645.1 Patescibacteria group bacterium
GAGTGTGATGATGGCAACACTACTAATGGCGACGGATGCTCTTCAGTATGTTTAATTGAAACCGAGGAACCATATTGCGGAGATGGGAATATCGATCAAGGAGAACAATGTGACGATGGGAATACTGAAGATGGAGATGGCTGTTCCTCAGTGTGTGAGTTTGAAGAAGGACTATTTCACGAATGCGACGATCACCTGGACTTCACTTTTACATACAACTTTGGTGATCCCTCTTGGTGGGACAGTGGAAATGCTCCGCCAACTAACATCGACTGTACATGGGAACAAACTAAAGGTACCGAAACAATCATTTTTGATCCAGAAGAAGAGACCATTTCTGCCGAAAGTGATAGTGCTTATCCACTTCAGGTCACAACCAAAATCGAATTTGAAAATACTCCGACAAATAGGGATGAAGTTTATGGGGTTAGAGTTATTTGTGGAGAATGGATAAGTCCAGAGGAAACATTTTATGCAAGTGAAAAGATCGATTGTTGCGAGGATAGTATCATACCATTTTTACCTGAGACTGGTGAGTTGCCAAACACTCATAGTTTTGAACTTACCACAAAATACTGGATTATACTTAGTGTAAACCTAATGCTACTAGGATTCTCATCAAAGATACTTGTTGATTATTTTACAACCTTTAAGAAGTTCGGGTTTATAAGATTAAGCAATACATATAGGTAATTATCCACAGATAACAGTTACAGCTTATGGAAATGTTGGCCTGGATAGCTTTTATTTGGAGTTGCTTTGTGTGATGACTGGCCGACATGTGTGGGAAATACTGTAGCGGTTGGACAGCAGGAGCATGCTTTTGCAACATTTGTATATGGAGCTGGAACTGATCTGACAGGTGTGGCAACAGAGTATGAGCTAAACTGTGCAAAGTCTACATCAGCAGGGCAGGGAGCTGAAATCATATACTGGGGGATAGAGGTACCTGCATTAACTCCTCCCGGAACATATCAGGGACAGAATACTATAGATGCCGTGAAAGGGGAAACTGTCGATTGGTAAAACTCTCAGGTTTCGGATTCTTGTTCCCAACCGTTTTGATTTATGCTACTATGTAATGATTTTAAATCTGCTCAAATCAACATATGCAAAGTACCGGTGAAGACCAAACAACACAAATCGCAGAAGTGCAGTATCTTATGGGGAAAATTGAGTCCTCAAATCTCCCCTCACAGCTCAAAGAACAAGCAAACGTGATGCTCAAAAGAGTACGAAGAATGGCCAGACAGGGCAGAGCATCGAATGAGTATGAATATGTAGCAAGGTACATCGACTGGACACTGAGAGTTCCCTGGTATCGCATCACAAGGACAACTTAGATCTTCCAATTGTAAAGGGTTTTATGGATGAGCTCCATTACGGTACGGAAGGAGTGAAGCAGATTATTCTAGAATATCTCTCTGTCATGCATATCAAGATGGCAAGGGAGAAGAAATTGTCATTTCAGCCGCCAGTGCTACTCTTTGTTGGAGATCACGGTTTGGGTAAGACTTCCCTTGCGAAAGCTATATCGTATGCACTTGGCCGAAACTTCGTAAGAATTCCTATGGGTGCCCTGAGTGCTGGTTCTGAACTGCGAGGCATACCAAAAGGAAATAATGATGCCGAACCCGGGCAGATCATCAAGTCAATTGTCCGATCAGCCTCTCTAAATCCGGTAATATTGCTTGATGAGATAGATAAGGTAAGCGGAATAGCGGCAGAACACCATAACTTCATGGCGATACTGCTTGAGATTCTTGATCCACAGCAAAATACTTCATTTAGAGATCTATTTATCGATTTCCCGATTGATCTATCGCACGCATTCTTCATCTGTACAGCAAACACAACCAAAACAATTACGGATGCACTTCTGGACAGATTGGAAATCATCAGTTTCAATGAATACAAACCCGAGGAAAAAATTATTATTGGAAAAGACTATCTTTTACCTAGAATTCTGAAGTATACCAAGATGACATCAAATGAAATCCAAATCTCTGAAAGTGCATGGGAACCTATCGTGAAAAATTATGCCAAAGAAGCAGGAGTAAGAAACCTGGAGAAAACTATAGATAGAATAATCAGAAAAGCAGCGCTGAGAATAGTTGCCAGAAAAGCTCAAAGTGTCACCATAACGCCTGAGAACCTAGAGTCTTACATGGATGAAATTGTTCCGATAGCTTCTGGGTCAACTACTCCGGAATCGATTCCGTCATTCAATCAAACAATACCCGCTCCAGAAACGGTAGATCAGACAGCAGTCCAGCCATCAGAAGAGCAGGGCATAGCAGAAGAGGTTCAGAGTCCCCAAAAGATAGAGCCGAATGAATTAAGTCCAAGCAATGACTCATCCACTGGCGCAAATATCCAGCAGCACCCCAGCTCCGAGTCAGTAGGACTTTAGTGCTGATGAGCCAATGAGCTTAGGGGCCAGTAAACAAGAAAATCAATCAGCCATAAGGATATCTAAATACTTTTTACCTTAAATGTATATAACGCGGTATAAATTAACGGTAAACTGACTATTAATCAACCAAATAACTATCAATAACAACTAATAACCTAGTTAATCTATCTGCAAACGATCTCTTCTTTTAAGCATTTTTGACCTTTGAGATATTACATATTACATATCACCTTCTTGCCTTTCTTCCCACTCACCTGTAAAATACTGTCACTCTGAGCTTTGGATGTTAGTTGTTTGGTGTTGGTTGTTAGATTTCCTTCCATAGGCAGGTCCGCCTTTGGCGGAGAGTTTTAAGTTTTGAATTTTGAGTTAAAATGGCAATTCTCGAAACAGTCGGTCACTGGGTGATAAATCTAATCTCTGCAACCGGCTACGCAGGTATATTCCTGGCTATGGCTATAGAATCATGTCTTATTCCTCTTCCATCTGAAGTTACTATGCCGTTTGCAGGAGCACTTGCTGCAAGTGGAGAATTAAATCTTATCCTTGTATCACTGGCAGGGGCTTTCGGCAACTTAGTTGGATCCTGGGGAGCATATTTTATCGGGGTTAAATTTCCTGAGTCAGCGATCATAAGATTCTTGGAAAGATGGGGCAAGTTCATACTAATCACTCCTCACGAATATGAAAAAGCAAAGTCTTGGCTGGCGAAATATGGTAGTTTGGTCAGCTTTTTCTCAAGGCTGCTGCCTGGCATTAGAACTGTGATATCGCTCCCATGCGGAGTCGCAAAAATCAATTTCACTAAGTTCTCAATTCTGACATTTCTAGGCTCTCTCATCTGGAGCTTTTTACTTGCATTTATCGGATACAAACTTGGAGAGAACTGGGTAAGTATCAAGCAATATTTCCACAAGCTGGATTTGGTAATCATTATTGGTATATTCGCAGCTATTGGGATTTACGTTTATATGCACTTAAAGAAGAAATAACATCAGCTTTGATTTTTTCCGGATATCAACGTCAAAACGATGTAGTCCTTAATGCTCCCTTTCCACTTTAGTATATTCATTGATATAAACAGCATTACACCAAGTAGGACAAGATCAACTCCCAGAGTTAACCACCCTGATTGCTTGTTACTTAAAGAAGTTTCTGGCAGCTCTCCTGTTTCCGGCAGAAAATCATCCAGCTCTATCTCACAGGCACTGCTGCAGCCATCGCCGTTTGTATCATTTCCATCATCACACTCTTCACCATCATCTAAGTTTCCATCTCCACAGTAAAAACCTTCTTCCTCTATCGTACAGACCGCGCTGCAGCCATCGCCATTTGAAGTATTTCCATCATCACATTCCTCACCAGGGTCAATATTTCCATCTCCACAAAATGGCTCTAACTGCGTTGAGTTCTGTTTCGTAAAGTATACTGTATCAATAGCACCATAGATATCACTTACGATAATATTTGGTGCATTATCACTTGCAACTTCGAGATCCATGTACAAGTATAAAAATCCTACTCCTACAAACTCCGTATAGTTGAGAGCGATGTCTTTTACGACAAATACCCCCTCATCCAAATAAGTATAGTAAACATTAACTATGGCATCCCCTGCTAAATACTCATTTGTGATCCAGGCAATGTTTGGGACCCCGTCTGTATCCAATTCCATATCATTTCCATAATACGCAAAAGAATCAGGTTCAATATCGATAGTTTCGAGATTCGCCTCGTTCCATCCAGCCCCTTTCTCCAGAAAACGAATCTCCGCACTTGTCTCCGCTCCGTCATCATCGATATAAATCCAGCTCAGATATTCATCTCCCTCATCACTCACTCGGATTACAGGATTATCATTATCTATATCTGCATTGGTACTGGTTGTCACCTGTTCTCTGGTACTAAATGTCACCCCCGAACCACTGTTTGTATCAAAATAGTAATAAAGGTTTCGATAGCTACTTGAATCTACCAGAGATAAAACAATATATGGGTTTCCACTTGCGTCAACATCTATAGATCCGTCATAAGGGTAGAGACCATCTACTGAACTAAGAACTTCTACGACAGAACTCCAGCTTCCCCCGCTATAAGTTGTATAGTAAACACCTGAACCAGAAAAATCCCAGTCATCTTCAAAAAGCACATGCACTGTATCGCTATCATCAATTGCTGTATCAAAAAGGTACGCAGCCTCGTCAAAGTCAGGCATAAGTGCAGGCACAGTAAATCCTGTTCCACTATTTACTGCATAATTTACTCCACTTGAATAATCGAACCACAGAGAATAAGCTTCTGTACTGCCCACTAGTATTTGAGGATCATCATAATTCCCCCCCGATTCAAATTCCCCAAATGTGCCTACGGCCGGATCTCCTTCTACACCAGTTTCATCTTCCCATGAAGTGCCATTCCAAGTTAGATATGTCAATGTATAAATGGGAAATGAACCACCGCTATACATAACATGCGGCGACCTATTTGGATCCATATACAAACTGCAGTATCCATCTTCACTGTCAACAACATAGTCCTGAGATACTCCATCAACAGCATACCAAGCCGAGCGATCTACTTCGTAACTTTGAGCGTTAACAAGGGAAGGCAGAAAAAACGACACTCCAATAAACATGAATCCAGAAAGGATAAGCTTTTTCATTATCATTAATTGGTTTATACACAGATAATATAAAGTAAACTTGATAAAATTGCAAACTCTTCCGGTTTTTGATAGCATCAGCTTGATGCCTCTCAAATTCTTCGATAAAAACTACTTCAGCTTCCAAGCCGCCGTCCGCTAAGCGGGCACAATTATCAACACCATAAACAAATATCCGACATATTAGAAACTTTACCAAAAATACATTATAATCATTATAGAAAACGCACTATCTGTTACCTGATACCGGTTCCCAGTTACCAGATAAATCTTAACTTTTAATTCTAAATTTTACATTCTTATAATGCATTCTCTAGAAATAAAAAGGAAATATATTGATTTTTTTAAGTCAAAAGATCATACTGAAGTCCCAAATGTTTCTCTAATACCCGAAAATGATCCTACCTCCCTGTTTAACATAGCCGGAATGCAGCCTCTAACACCATATTTTCCCGGAACTCCACATCCGATGGGCAAGAGACTTGTAAATGTCCAGCGCTGCGTCAGAACAATAGATATAGAAGAAGTTGGAGACACCACACACAATACCTTCTTCGAAATGATAGGTTACTGGTCGCTTGGTAGTTATTTCAAAGAGAAGGCTATCGAGATGACTTTTGAATTCTACACTTCAAAGAAATATATGAACCTTGACCCAAGAAGAATATATGTAACAGTTTTTAAAGGTGACAAAGATGCACCGCTAGATCAAGAGGCAATAGAAATATGGGAAAAGCAGTTTACAACCAAAGGTATAAAAGCAGAGGTTTATGATAAAGATAGTCAGAATAATGATCAAGCACGTGTTTTTCCTTTGGCTAAAAAAGAAAATTGGTGGGGACCAGTAGGAGAAACCGGACCAAGCGGGCCATGTAGTGAAGTATTCTATTGGAGAGGTAAAGGCGAGCCGGATTTCAAAGAATTTGTTCCTTGGGACGACTCAAACATGTTCATTGAACTCGGAAATGACGTGTTCATGGCATATGACAAGACCAAAGACGGAGGGTACAAGCCGTTAAAACAGATAAACATAGATTTTGGAGGCGGATTTGAAAGAATTGCACTTGTAATGCAGCTTCGTGAAGAGGACGGCTCGATACCAATGAATAAAACTATTTTCAACACAGACCTTTTCGACACTCCACTTGCCTATATAAGAAGTCAGATCGAAGACGAAAGTCGAAAATCTACAAAAGAAGAGAATAGAATCGACATCACAGAGTTTGATCCCACCTTGACAGATATAAAAGATTATGAAAAGGCAGTTCGATCTATCAGAATAATACTTGACCATCTGCGCGCCTCCACCTTTTTAGTTGCAGACGGTATAGAGCCGTCAAACAAAGATCAAGGTTATATTCTCAGAAGACTCCTTCGACGAGCTATTCGACATGCTAAACTCATTGGAATTGAGAGGAATTTCACTAAGGATTTGGCTGAGCTGTACATTGAAAAGTACAAACCTCAGTATCCGCACCTAGAAACCAATTCGCAAAAGATAATTGATGTCCTAGAAAAAGAAGAAATCAACTTCGAGCATACTATACAAAGAGGTTTTCGGGAAGTCGAGAAACTCACTGCAAAAGGAGAAAAAATCACCGGAAAGGATCTGTTCTTTATATTTGAGACTTATGGTTATCCGATCGAAATGGCACTGGACAGCTTACAGATTACGGACTACGGCTTACGCAACAAATATATTACAGAATTTAATAAAGCCAAAGAGTCTCATCAGAAAAAATCACGAAAAGGTGCCGGGAAATTTTCCGGTGGGCTTGCAGATCATACTGAGATTTCAAAGAGATATCATACAGCTACGCACTTGCTGCTCAAAGCTCTTCAAACTGTACTTGGGGATCATGTACATCAGAGAGGAAGCAATATAACCGAAGAAAGGCTGCGGTTTGATTTCTCACATCCGAAAATGCTTAGTACTCAGGAACTAGAAGATATTAAAAAGACAGTCAATGACCAGATTGATGCAGGACTAAAGATAGAAAAAAAAGAAATGTCAAAAGATGAGGCCCTCAAAATAGATGCTGAATGTGAGTTCCCGGAAAGGTATCCAGATACTGTCTCAGTATATATTCTCAAAAATCCGAAAACTGGCAAGATATTCTCAAAAGAACTATGCGGAGGACCTCACGTAGAGAATACTAAAGAATTGGCAGAATCTGGTAAGTTCAGAATCGTGAAGGAGGAGAGCAGTTCGAGCGGAGTCAGAAGAATCCGAGCTGTTTTGACAAAGAAGTAAATCAGTGCAACAATTAGTTAGTAGAAAACTGATTACATTATTACCTAATTACTTAATTACCTAAATACCTATGATCACCATCGGCATCCAAGGCGGAAAAGGAAGCTTCAATGAGGAAGCTTGTAAGTACTTCTGCAAAATTCATGATGTCAAAAACTACAGTATCAAATATCTATATACTACTGAGAATGTACTGAGCCATTTGCATCTAGGCAAAGTTGATTATGCTCAATTCGCCATCGAGGATCCGCTTGGGGGAATAGTGAATGAATCGATTGACGCCTTGACCAAATACACCTGTAAAATAGTTGATAAATTTAAGTATCCTATTAACCTTCACCTCCTGTTGCACAAAGATGCAAAAATGGAGGATATCAAAGTTTTTATGACTCATCCTCAGATTTACAAACAATGTAAAAATACATTGAAGAAAAAATATCCGAAAATCGAGATGCAGTTCGGCAAAGGAGAAATGCTTGACCAGGCAAAAGCTGCCGAGAAACTATCAAAAGGAGAAATCGAAAAAGACATAGGAATAATCGGATCGAAACTTCTTGCCGATATCTATAAAAATCTGATGATTGCAGATGAGAATCTAGAGGACAAAAAAAACAACGCTTCAACTTTTCTGTTTTGCAACCGGAGATATATTGTTTAAATATCACCAACATGGCTTTTACCATTTTTCCCTTGTAATCAGGGGTTTTGTAAAGTTGACTTCCCAGGTATTCTTCGTTATTCTGTTGTAGAAAATAACTGTTGGATTTTATTTGTGTGCTATGACAAAACTGCAAAAATATAAAGTTCTATCTCTTTTCAAAAGTATCTTTCTTACATTGACTTTTTTGGTCACATCTCTGTTCTTGCCTTGCTCCGCTGAAGCAGCAGTATATGAGTGGGATACTTCATTTAGTTCGGATGGATGGGCAATTCACGCAAATACGGCTGGAGGAGAGGGACACGACCTAATTAATGATGTTGAAATTCAGTCAGATGGAAAATATGTAGCCACAGGATGGAGCGTTGGGATACTAGATGCCTCATCAAAGACTTATGCAGACCTTGCAGTTTGGCGATACAACTCAAATGGAACGCTCGACACTTCATTTGGAGGAAGCGGATATGTGACCCACAAAATAGGGAGCAGCACATATACGATGAATGTGGGAAATGACATCGAGATTCAAGGCGATGGAAAATATATTGTTGTCGGAACAACTTTAAGCTCTGATGATATTTTTGGCGAAATGTATGTTGTCCTGTTGAGATACAATACTGATGGTACACTTGATACAACTTTCAACTCAACAGGTTACACTGTATTTACAGAAGAAGGAGGGATCGGATTCGACGTTGAAATCGAAAATGACGGGCAGCCAGACATGCAGTATGTAGTATCCGGTACGATAAACGCATCAATGGCTGTTTGGAAATTTGATTCAGACGGGAATATTGAGGAAGGTTTTGGCAGCCTTGGTTATCAAAAGATAACAAACAATGAAGGGAACTTCTCCTCTGATTTAGACTTCTTTGGTTACTCGGTAACACAAATTGGAGACTTGGATGGCGATACTGTTGACGACTTTGCAGTTGGGGAAAAAGAAGACAATGAAACAGGTTCTGTTCAGATTCTTTTCATGAACAACGATGGCACGATCAAAAGTAACTCAAAAATTGGATCCGGAGAAGGAGGTTTCACAGGTACCTTAAATACAAATGATGATTTCGGATACTCAATCACTGAGATCGGAGATCTGGACAGTGATGGGGTAATAGACCTGGCAGTAGGAGCTCAGTATGACGATGACGAGGATTCAGATAGCGGAGCTGTTTGGATACTATTTCTAAACTCAAACGGAACAGTAAAAGCAGAACAAAAAATTAGTGACACCAGTGGAGACTTCACTGGGCAGCTGGATGCCGGTGACAGTTTTGGTTCTTCTGTATCAAGCATCGGCGATTTAGATAATGATGGCATTCAAGACTTAGCTGTAGGCGCAATGCGAGACGATGACGGAGGCTCAGCACGCGGAGCTGTATGGACTTTGTTCCTAAATGCAAACGGAACAGTAAAGGCTTCTCAAAAAGTTAGTGATACTCAAGGAAATTTCTTGGGTACATTATCAAACAATGATTACTTCGGTCGAACCGTTGAGTATTTAGACGATCTTGATGGGGATACTGTTCAGGATATTGCAGTTGGAGCACCATTTGATGCTGGGAATAGTACTGGGGAGGGATCAACCTGGATACTTTTTATGAACACCGACGGAACAGTAAAAGCATATCAGGAAATCAATGATCTTCAGGGCGGCTTTACTGGAGGATTAACCATAGGTGATTCCTTTGGCACATCCATAACAAATCTGGATGATTTGGACTTAGATGGGATTCAAGACATAGCAGTTGGAGTTATTAAAGAAAGTAATGGACTGGGTGGAGTAGCTGGCGGTACATGGGTCCTCTTTTTGAATAGTAATGGAACAGTAAAGTCAAGCCAATTAATATCCGACACAGTAGGAGGATTCACTGGAGGACTTGAACAGTACGATTATTTCGGGATATCTTTAGAAAACGCCGGTGACTTTGACGGAGATGGAGTGCAGGATATAGTCATAGGGGCCACAGGGGGCGATCACAATTCAGAAGCCGTTTCAAGCACCAATGCCCGAAGAGAGATACTTTGGATCATTTATCTCAACACAAATGGGACAGTAAAAGGCTTTGAAAAGTTAAGAAATCCAGAAGGAATTTTTCATGGTTTTTTGGATGGCATCGATAGTTTTGGAGCAGCTGCAACAAGCGTCGGAGATATAAACGGAGATGGATATGAAGATCTAGCTGTTGGAGCTCCTGGTGATGATGGGGGTGATTGGAATCAGGGAGCCGTTTGGCTGCTGTTCCTTGACGAGAATTCAAATGTAATAACGCACCAGAAAATAAGTGAGATAGAGGGAAACTTCACCGGCACACTCGACCTTGGGGATTCCTTCGGAACTTCAGTTACAAATATTGGAGACCTTGATAACGATGGTAATACCGATATCGCAGTCGGCGCATACCTCGATGACGATGGAGGATCAAACAGGGGTGCTGTATGGATCCTGTTCCTCGATGATGATAATACTGTAAAGAGTCATCAAAAGATAAGCGATACCGAGGGAACCTTTACAGGAGTGCTTGATGATAATGATTATTTCGGATCTTCTGTTTCAAACCTGGGAGATTTGGATTTAGATGGAGTTGAGGATATAGCTGTTGGCGCAGAACGAGACGATGATGATCATTCTGATGCCGGGGCAGTTTGGATTCTTTTCCTAAACACTGACGGCACTGTTAAAAGTTATCAGAAAATAAGCGACTCGACGGGAGGTCTCATAATTGACCTCGGTATCTCAAACTACTTTGGTTCTGCACTTGCAAATATAGATGATCTTGACGGAGATGGGGTGCAGGATATCGCTGTTGGAGCATACAACCGTACTGCAACCTCAAAGGGATCGCTTGCGATCATATTTCTCAACATAAATGGTACCGTAAAATCCGATTATGAAATAACTTCAGGAACATTTCCCGTAACGATAGATAATTCCGATTGGTTTGGCTATTCGGTAACGAATATCGATGACTTAGATAATGACGGAGTACAGGACATAGCTATCGGCATGCCTAGAGACGATGATGGTGGAACTGACCGCGGAGCAGTTTGGATAGCGTTTTTAAATACTAACGGATCAGTGAAGGGAGTTCAAAAACTAAGTGATACGCAGGGAGAATTTGCTGCAACATATGCAGACAGTGACTACTTCGGATCGGCACTGACAACTCTCGATGATCTTGACAGCAATGGAGAAAGAGAACTCATAGTTGGAGTAGAGAAGGAGAGCAATATTTTTACATATGCTGATAGGGGAGCTACATATACTATTTCACTTGATACAGACGGAACAGTAAACAGATCTTCGGCTGAGCTGGGAGGTAATGGCTATGCGGTATTTACCAGCGGGACATACGGTAATGATCTGGTCATCCAGGGTGACGGAAAATATGTAATATGCGGTGTAAGCTCGTATGCAAGAGATTTCGCTCTCTGGCGAGTGAACAGTGATGGCAGTCTAGATACCACCTTCAACGGGGCCGGATATGTTACACATAATTTGACAGCCGGGGGAGGTCTCGAAGAATGCTCTGGCGTTCAAGTCCAATCCGATGGGAAATACATTGCTACAGGATATGCCAGTACTCCTGACAATCATAATGCAAATTACGATTTGGCATTATGGCGATACAACTCAGACGGCTCGTTGGACACAACCTTCGATAGTACAGGATATACTACTCATTCAAATGCTGGAGGAGGTGATGGCCATGACTGGGGTAAGAGCATAGAGATCGAAAATGATGGACAACCTGAGATGAAATACTTAGTGGGCGGTTACAGCTGGAACTCAAGTCTTGACCCAGATATAGCCGTTTGGCGATTCAATGCTGATGGATCTCTCGATACAACGCTTCACAATCAAGGCTATATCACACAGGGAAATGCCGGCGGCGGAAGTGATTCTGATGTCGTTACCGATCTCGTGATACAGTCAGATGGGAAGTACATCCTGGGCGGATATTCTACCGGAACAGATGGAACTTATGATGCTGCTTTGTGGAGATTACAAGAACAAGGGGCAACAGGCTCAGGTATGGTAGTGTTTACGGACAAGGAACCTTATGCTAGCTCACTCAAACTCGACTCCTCAAACATTTTAGGAGAAAGCCAGTACACCACTTTAGGGTCAACATCAGAAATACAGGAGTATAAAGTCACTCCGATTAAGAATAAAATAAACAGCTCTATTTCAAAAATTATTTATAATGTAAGTGCAGCTTCCAGTAAAACAAATTTTGTACCAAAGATACTGTTGTTTATTGGATTAACATCAATTGTATGCTCATCTCTCATATGGTTTAAATATAAGAAGCTACAAGTAAATAAAAACCGTCTTCATATGAGTTTTGGAACAAGACGGAAAGCAGTAATAAATCATCGTTCGTTTCTTAAGCATCTGGCTGCATCAGCTCGAGCAAATAGAAAGCTCTTTATTATACTGATCACAGTTATGTTCACCTTTGTCAATTTGTCGATCATACCATTCAGCAAGAATGCAAAAGCCGCTTGGGATCCAGCTTTTGATGGAGATGGTTTTCTTTGGTTTGATGGAGGGAATGGATATGATTATGGTGACGCACTTGCAGTATTGGCAGATGGGAGTTTCTTTGTTGAAGGTTCAATTAGAAATTCTAGTGGAAATAATGACCTAGCAATATGGAAGTATAATTCAGATGGAACCCTTGACACTACTGGGTTTAATCCTCCAACAGGATATGTCATGCATCATAATGCGGCCGGAGGAAATGGCATGGATTACGGTCAAGATATGTTATTTTATAATGACAAATTATATCTCACAGGCTATAGTCTAAATGCTTCTGGAAATTATGATTTAGTTGTTTGGAAATTCAATTTAGATGGGACACTTGATGCTACGTTTGGTGATGGATCTTGTACAAATGGTGTTGGTGCTGGATCAAACATGGGTTGTGTTGTGCATGACGATGCAGCAGGTGCAGGTTCGAATAATGATTTTGCAAGAGCAATTCAGCTCCAAAGTGATGGGAAAATTATCATAGTTGGCGATAGCAAAAACAGCTTGGGTAACTATGACATAGTCGTGTGGAGATTTAATACTGACGGAACATTGGATTCAACTTTTGGAGATTGGGACAGTGATGGAAGCGGCGAGTGTAACAACGGTGTTGGACCTTCAAGTGACATGGGATGTATAGTACACAACAATGCAGCTGGAGGAAATGGTCACGATTGGGGGAAAAATCTAGTTATACAACCCAACGATAAAATTGTTATTACTGGTTCGAGTTCCCCAACTTTCTATTCGGAAATGGTTGTCTGGAGATTTAATAGTGATGGAGCACTTGATGATACTTTTGGGGATGGAACTTGTAACAATGGTGTCGGAACCGGATCAAATATGGGATGTACTGTACATGGTAATGCGGCAGGAGGTGACGGTTGGGATTCAGGAGCTGCAGTGACCCTTCAAACGGATGGGTCTTTACTGGTTTCTGGATGGAGTGGCAGCTTGAGTAATAGTGATGACATGGCTATATGGCGTCTCGATAGCAGTGGTAATCTAGATAATACCTTTGATAGTGACGGATACGTAACGCATGATACAGGAGGGGGATCTTATGATTCTGGAGAAGATATTGCTATTCAAAATGATGGAAAAATTGTCGTTACAGGATATGGTGATGATACAGATGGAAATACTGACCTGATAATATGGAAATATAATTCCGATGGAACTCCTGACACAAGTTTTAACCCCCAAGGATTTGTTAGGCATAATGGAGATGAAGCCATTGCAGGCTGGAATTATGATTATGGAGGTGATATTGAGATTCTTTTAAATGGAAGTTTTTTGATAACAGGAAGTGCTGATGAAACAAACAATGAGGATGGCGATATGGCCCTCTGGATGTACACTTCTTTCTCATTCCAAATATTAAATCTGGATCCCTCACTTGATGCGAAAGATACGATAGGAAACAATGTCGAAGACGGATCCGTATACGGACTTGACGGGACAAATACAGTCAGAATTACAAACACTTCTGGAGACTATATTGCAGAAGTCGTAGCCAACTTCACATCTGATCTGGATTGGGGAGGCGTAACTGGAGATGTTGATACTACTTCAGGGAAATCTGTTATTAACAACCTTAGTTCGGCAGATGGAACCGAGGCTACACATATACTTTATGTCCCCAAGGAAGCAAGTGACACTTCTGTAGGAATCTGTCCGGATGCGACCGATCTTTCAGGAGTTCATGAGACTTGCTCAAATCTGGCCATCAAGACTGAAGCATTTCCAAACGTTTCAATAGTCAGCCTCGGAGGTAGCGATTATTGGAAAATCACGGATCTTACTAGCACAGGAGCTTTTAGCACTACATTAACGCTAGAACCCACAACAGATATTCTCGACGATGAATTTGATTTAGTTCCAAACAGCACCTGTTCTCTCAGAGAAGCTGTACAGGCTGTAAACATTCAGGCTCCATTTGGAGGCTGCGATGCACCTGATCCAGAGGACATAATCATATTAGACACAGGCACTTATGAATTAACAATTCTTGGAAGAGATGAAGATAATAACGCTTCAGGAGATCTGGATATACTACATGATGTTACCATAATCGGAGCAAGTGAAAACGAAACAATCATTAAAGGAAATCCTGATGGAGCAGAAGCCAGTACAAAAGATAGAGTTTTCCAACTCCATGATACTTTTTCTGCTAACTTCGCATATCTAACTGTCCGTGATGGATACCAGGAAATTGTTGACTCTGCACTGAGTTCATTGCAAGGTGCTGGTATTTGGGCTGGAGACAGTACTTCCTTAAATCTAAATCACATCACTGTTAGAGAAAATATTCTTTATGGTATCAACAGCGACTGGGCCGAAGGTGCTGGAGTCTGCATAGGCAACTCTAATATTGAACTAACAATTAATGATTCAAATCTCATTTATAATACAATCGATGCCTTTGAAGGCCACGGAAGCGGAGGCGGAGGCTTAGCAGTTCTCGGCTCAAGCGGAACACATACAGTGTATATCGACAATTCTACCTTTAATAATAATGAAGTAATAGTCACGGATGAATGGGAAGCTTATGGGGCTGGAATTAGCATAAACGAAGCAAATATAGAAATTTATAATAGTGAAATCAACGATAATTATCTTCGGACATATGCCTCTACTTATGGAGCCGGATTAAACATATGGGAGAACTATTCAGAAGCAGCAATCATCGAGGAAACTTCAATTTCGGGAAATACAGCTGAAATTATTGCACCTTGGGATATACTCATATGGGGTGTTGGATTAAGCGCCGATGACGACGTAAATATAAACAGATGCAACATAAGTAATAATGTTCTGCAGGCTGTTTCATTTGGAGATTACCTTGAAGTATGGGCCGGAGGAGCATATGTTTCAGGAGATTCTACAGTTTCAAACTCGACTATAAGTAACAATCTATTCGACATTCGCGCTACAAATAATGATAGTGAATTAGTTTATGGAGCTGGAATCACTCTTGACGGGGATACTATAGAACTGACAAACAATACCATAAGCGGGAACGAAATCAACGTGACATATGACAACATGACTCCGGATCCGTATGGGACTCCCTATATCATGGGAGCTGGGGTTATGGATATCTCCAACGATGCAAGACTCTCATTTAACACTATTGCTGACAATTCAATTTTTCCAGCCACTTACAATTTCTTTGATAAGTTTGGGAAATCCGGTAGTGGTTACTTTGAATGGGGCAATACTACATTCAAGTCAAACATTTTCGATAATACCCAGGATAGTAACACTGACTGTTTAGATGAATATTACTACTGGTATGGAAATCCCGGATTCTCTTCAGAAGGATACAACTATAATGTGGACGATTCCTGTGTAGGACATGTCAGCCAAGTTACAGATACCACAGATGATCCTCTTATTCAGCCACTAGATAACAACGGCGGCGGACTCGAAACGCATGCTCTTCTTCAGGCGAGTCCTCCGGTTGACTACTCATCAGATTGTTATGATGTATCAGGAAATCTTGTCAGAACCGATGAGCGGCTAGAAGACCGCCCAATAGACGGAGACGAAAACGATTTAGCTGTCTGCGACAGCGGCGCATTTGAATACAACCCCGAGCAGTCAGAACCCTACTGTGGAGATGGTAATCTAGACGACGGAGAAGAATGTGATGACGGAAATAATGATAACGGAGATGGCTGCAGTTCACAATGCTTAATTGAAACTGAAGAACCATATTGCGGAGACGGAAACCAGGATCCTGGAGAGGAATGTGACGATGGAAATACTTCAAGCGGAGACGGCTGCTCTTCGGAATGTGAATTTGAAGAGGGAATATTTCATGAATGCAATGATCACCTTGATTTTATAGTTACCTACAACTTCGGAGATCCTGCCTGGTGGGATAGCGGGAACGCTCCCCCCGAAGACATTGAATGTACTTGGGAGCAAACACGAGGAACCGAAACAATTATCTTTGACCCCGAAACAGAAACTATTGTTGCCGAGACTGACAGCGCTTATCCACTTCAGGCAACTACAGCCATTGAATTTGAGACTACCCCAACAAATAGAAATGAATCCTATGGTGTAAGAGTCATATGCGGAGAATGGATCAGCCCTGAGGAAACTTTTCTCGCAAGTGAGAAGATAGATTGCTGCGAGGACAGCATCATCCCATTTTTACCAGAGACAGGAGAATTACCAAGTACAGGCAGCCCAGCTCTAAGCACAAAGTTCCGAATAATGCTTGGTATAAATCTTACACTGCTTGGCTTTTCTTCAAAAATTCTCTTAGATCATTTTTTAAAATTTAAAAGACTCAGATTTGTTAGTTTAAGAAGCATATATCATTGACAAACACTCAACCGAGCCTGATTATGAAATGAATAATGGAGTGGGAATAAAGGCTTTTAAGCAAATCCTACTCAAGTAGCTGCTCCAATTGCCTTACCAGAAAATGGAGAAATAGAAGCTCCGCTTTGATAATCGAGAGGAACGTCAATATTGATAACACCTCTTAGTACCCCTACCTTCATCAAGCTGTCATGAAACGACAGTTTATCCTTTGGCAAGGATTCTGAAGGAAATTTATAACCTGTTGCCGCAGCTAGAAGCAGGTACTCATCCTCAGGAACAAAAAATTGAAATATCCCGTTTCTATTTGCGATCTTTGTATCGATAAGTTCGTTATTCTCTGCTTTATAAAGTTTAAGAAAACTTGGTGAAACCGGGGCCTTGGTCTCACTGTCAAACACATATCCCCAGGCACGGGGTTTCTTTGTTTCGCTGAGGAGCTTCAAAGCAATCAGGAAGAAATAAACACCTGAAAAGGCAAGATTCAAAGGATTAAATCTCAATACCGTAGCAAATAGGTTTAAAACAAACATAAAAGCAAGAAAGAAGAAATTCCCCTGAAGGGCAAAATTTCTAATTTTAATCCAGAGCAGCTTGATATATTGAAAGCTAATTCTGAATTTACGATCCTTTGCATCGAGCGGTATACTGAAGTCAATCGTAGTGTCATTCTGAATATTAAAGCGTCCTCCAGTGTATATATACCCCTGTCTTTCTGAATAACTGCTCTGCACCCTTTTTGATGGGAAGGTATACTCTTCATGCTGCACTTCAATGTAATAAGAACCGGATGAAACAGGAAAGCCATAACGTCCTTCCAGATCAGTAACAGTAGATGAGATCAGAAGGTTCGTCTCTGAATCCAGAAGTCTCACCACAGCAAATGGAATTGGTTTCTTTCCGCTGGAATCATATACCAGTCCCCAGAGTTTCTTCAGATGCCTTCTACCCA
>JAHIVN010000048.1 GCA_018816645.1 Patescibacteria group bacterium
ATAAATCTTTTTACTATCCGATCTTCTCCAGAGTGAAATGTGACAATCACACACCGTCCTTTTGAAGATTTGCCAGCGGAGAGTGCCTCAAGTGCTTGGGGCAGCATTTTTTGCAGAGAACTAAGTTCAGAATTAACTGCTATGCGGAGAGCCTGAAACACTCTCATTGCCGGCTTTGTCCAGTAAGCACCTACTGACGGCTTACTGGCTTTCCTTACTTTTAACTTGAAAGGTAAGGCATTTTTAATAATTTGTATAAGGTGCTTTGTCGAGCTGACCTTTCGTTTTGCTCTTTCGTATACAATTGCTCTAGCTATTCTTTTTGCATATCTTTCATCTTGTTCTTCAAATATTCTCGATAGTTCATTCTCATACAAACCGTTTACAAGATCTTCTGCCGTTACTCCAAGTCTCCTGTCCATTCTCATGTCTAGAGGACCTTCTTTTGAATAACTGAATCCTCTTTGTGTACCGTCAAGTTGATCTGAAGAAACTCCAAGATCAGCTACTATGCCATGAATTTCACTAATACCTAATTCGTCTAAAACTTCTTTTAATTTCACGAAATTCTCGTTTCTCAAAATCACAGTAATTCCATCTTTCTTATAAACCCCAGTTGCTTTTTGCCAATCATTCTCCTCAAGCCAATTCTCAAATCTTTCAACCGCTTCTTGATCAACATCAAGGCATATTAATTTTGAGTTTTTAATTTTTCCGCCTAGGGCGAGGAGCTTTGAGATAATACTTCTCGCGTATCCTCCTCCCCCCAAGGTACAATCGACATAAGTACCTTCTTTCACTTTTAGAAGCCCTAGACTCTCTTTTAAAAGAACTGGTTTGTGTACGCTACCAACCATCTATTTTATATAACTATTTTTCATTTATTTCTTGCAATTTTTCAGCGATCTTGGCCGCATTCGGTTTTATCATATCCATCCTCTTCTCCCATTTTTCTTTTGACCAGATCTCTACCCAGTCAACAAGACCAATAAATGTTACTTCTCTCAAAATTCCAGCAAAGTCTTTTAAATTTTTTGGAAGAACAAATCTCCCCTGCTTATCCAAACTTGCTTCACTGGCTCCTCCGATAAGAAACCTTCTCGTGTCTCTCACGGGACTTTTTGTAAAGGGCTGATCACTAAATACCTTCAAGAGCTTTTCCCATTGTTTCTGATTTACTACGATAACACAATCTTCATATCCTCTAGTCACGATTACATCTTCACCTAGTATCTCCCTGAACTTCTTAGGAAGCGCAATCCTGTTTTTTTCCCCAACTTTATTTGTAAACTCTCCAATTAGCATAACTTTTTGTTAAGGTTCATTTATTTACTAATTTTCACCACTTTTCACCACTACTCACCATATTAGAGCAATGCCAAAGGCATGTCAAGTATAAACATCACTATGTTTTGATATTTATGAATATTCCAAAAAACCTTAAAACCAGGAAATTACGACGTATTGTAGTAAGTATTTACACACTAAGGACAGGCTTTCGAATATGGCTATGGGGCATAACAAAAAACGGGCCCAATTTAATGAATTGAACCCGTCTTCATCTCAAGAATACTAACTAATAAGTACTAGGAAGTTCATACATCTCACCGCTAGGAAGAGTAATCCATAGCTTGTAGCTGTCTTTGGTTTTCTGATAATGAACAGTTTCTCCCTCGATCACCGTTGATTCTATATCCAGAACACTAAGACTAGTTGGATACTTTTGGTTATCAAAGTAATATTCCTCAATAGCTACTTGAATTTCCATCATTTTGCTTTGTACAGCATAATCTCCATAAGTCGGATCTATCTCTGACATAATTTCGTCCATCTTCTTGGCGCCTTCTGGGGCAACGATCTCAATATCCGCATCATAATCCCAAAGCTTCAAGTCAAGGTCCACATTTGATGGCTGTCCATCGCTAGTTCCGGACATGCTGATACTTATTCTATGAATTTTCTCGCTCGTTTCTCCTAAACATCCCTCAAGCGAGAGGTTTTCGTAGTCTTTTAATGACTCATCTATATCGCTTTCATTATATTCTTCTCCATAAATGCTGGCATAAGTTTTCAGAACTTCTTTCATTTCCTCTTTGTTCCAGCTTAACTTAACACAGTAGCAGTCTTCCCCCCCGATATTTTCATCCGGAAGTAACTCCGCATTCTGCACAACACTTTCATCAGTGATAAACTCAATAAGTTTAGCGACATCTTCATTCGCTACCTCCTGTTTCTCGCTATCCTTGACAGAAGTCCCACCACCAAAAATACCTGTTGCAGTACTAACATCGTCTGCACTTACATCGATCCACTGGCCTTTTACATCACCAAATTCGCCGCTAGTGAGAAACGGAAAAGTATCCAGCTTAACGTAAGTCTCTGTTCCAACAGCTCTCATTTCACCCAACATATCAACTCCTATTCCCTCATTTTCTACATTTACATCAAATTTCAGTTCCATTTTCTGATTATCTGTTTCTTTCCCGTTGTATGCACCAACGAGGCTCATATCCATTTTCCCTACAGAAAGCATGGAGATAGTATCTTCCGATGAAGCACTAGAATTGAAATTCATCGTTCCTGAGACATCAAATCGAACAGACTTTACTTCTTCGTAATTATCTACAAGGCTTTTAATGTATTCTTCGGAGACAGAACTATCTGCCAAAGCTGCTATGATATTGCCATCTTTTGAAGCCAAAGGAATAATAGTGCTTAGGAGCGTGTTTGCAATTTTCTCCTGAACTGCTTTTGCCTCTTCGACTGGATCCCTAAAGAGAGCCTCTATCTTTTCAATAATATCTGATACTACTGGTATTTCAGTATCGGTAAAATATGCGTAAGCAAAGAGACCACCCACAACCAAAAAGATGAACGCTATAATTCCGCAGGTACAGGTACAGAACATTCCTTTCTTCCCGCCCTTCTTCTTCCCGCCTGCAGGATCAAACGAAGACGGAGCTTGCTGCTTCATACTTTCGGGAGCACCATCTAAAGGTTGTACAGGGGGCGGAGGTGGTCCTGCTGGTTGCGGAGCAGGCACATCATCTGAAGTAGGTACTACAGGATTTACTGGCATAGGATTTGGAGCATCATTCCCTTGACCTGGTTCCGGATTTGTAGTTTGTGCTAAGGGTACTGGAGGTGAATCAAAACCCGTATCATTTTGCATCTTTATAAACGATTAATTAATATACATAATATAGTATACACTAGATTCTTTCTTGTGAAAAGAACTTGTAGCCGGGATGTTAGTGCAAAGTGATAATGTCCTAGTAGTGCAAAATAGAAATGTCCGGTAGAGGGAGTATTTGATAAGATCAGAAAACTAAATTATCAGATACACTTCAATATGAAGGAACAAGTAGTAATGAGCACAAAAGAACTAG
>JAHIVN010000049.1 GCA_018816645.1 Patescibacteria group bacterium
AGAGTTTGGAGCAACAACAGCAAACAAATGTTTTCGCGTTCTTTCAATTTCTTCCATAACGACTTATAACGCCACTGCACCAGGGGCTCTCGGTCCAGCAAAGATAGACCCTGATTGTCCTGGTGGCCATGTTACTTACGGCCAAATAAAGTCTTGCTGTGAGGATTCTGACAGTAGTTCCCCCTATAATGAATTTCATTATTATAAAAAAGGAATATTAGAATGTAAGGTTATAAATACTGCAGATGGAACACTAATTAGCCATGAGATAACTGTAGATTCCTGTGATGGAAACAAGTTAATAGAACGGAAGCATGATAGTTACCACAAAGCATCATTTGAGGAATATAATTGTCCAAACGGTTGTCAAGACGGTGCGTGTATAAGAGAGGCAACAGAAGAGGTTTCTAAAGAAGGTGTTAGTAGTAATCTTGGCGGCATTGGAGCAGAAATCAGCACTAGAAATGGTCAATTGATTATTGTGGCATTACTGAAAGATTCGCCGGCTGGAAGAGCGGGTTTGCTGGCTGATGATAAAATTTTAGCAATAAATGGTGAAAGTACTGCTGGCGTTGCTATTGTGGATGCGATTAAAAAAATTAGTGGCGAAATCGGGACTAATGTTGTTTTAACAATTCTAAGATTAACGGACGAGGAAGAAATATCCTTAGTTGTTTCCGTTACCCGAGCTTATGTTGCTCCATAAAATGAAAACAAAAACTTTAATTATTTTAGTAGTTTTGATTGGTCTGGGCGCAGGAGGGTTTTTTGTGGCCAAAAAGTTTGGTCCGCCGGGTGGACTACCAAGAGAGGGCGGACCGCCAAGAGAGATAAAAAGTGAAATCCGTGAGCCGGCTGATCTTAGCCAAGTTACTTCTTTTTATCACGCTTCTGATCCTGACTGGAGCCCGGGTGGAAACCGGCTGGTATTTGAAGGAATAGCTGAAGAAGGAGAAGATGTTGGTCTTTACTTAATTAATGCAGACGGCAGTGGACTCACAAAGATTGGCTCAGACCATAATCCTTCCTGGAGCCCGGTTGATAATAGAATATTATTAAGGGATGATTGTAGAGGAGGTTGCAGTTTAATTCTAATTGATTTAGATAAAGGTTGGGAAAATAAAGTGAGATTAGCCAGCCAGATTAATGAGCAGGGAAGCTGGAGTCCGGATGGTAAAAAAATTGCTTATAGCAGTTCTGACGGCCTAATCTGGATAATGAACTCTGATGGCAGCGGAAAGACTGCTTTAACTACCAATGAAGACGGCAACTGCATGGCGCCGTCTTTTAGCTATGATGGCTCAAAAATTGTTTATCTTAAAGGACTTGTCTCATATGCAGTTGGAGCAGCAGGCATCGAACCAAATGAAGTTTGGACTATGAATGCGGACGGCTCAAACAAACATCAGATATACGCGCCAGGCAATAGTGCTCAGCTGATATTCCAACGGCCTTGGAACAAAGATAATAAGATTATATTTATGAGAACTTGGTATCGAGGTAATTATCCCCAGATTTGGGTTATGAATTCTGACGGTTCAGATCCTAGGCTGCTTGTTTCGGGTGAAGGCGCCTTTGGCGATCCGGTTTGGGATAATACCGACACTAAAGTGGCCTGCTCCAAGGCTCCTCTACTCTCAATCACGGGAAGTAATATTTGGAGAAGTAACATTTGGATGTTTTCTTATGAAGAACCCAAAGGTATTCTCCAAACAATCTGGGAGAAGATTTTGAACTTTCTTAAATGAATTTTTAGAACAAAATGAAAACCAAAATTTTAATTATTTTAATAGTCCTGATTGGCTTAGGTGTAGGTGGATATTTTGTTTGGAAAAATATTTTTCAATCTGAAACAGAAAAACGAGAAACTGGGGAAGTTATTCCTCGGGCTTACCAATTAAATGTTCCGAGAGTTTTTACCGGGGGAATTCTAAAAGATAAAGAAACCGGAGAGGCGCCGGGCTTATGTTATCTTGGAGCTTTTGCGATGTTGGCTTTATTTGATGACCCGGATTTAGATTTTACTGAAATCGTTGCATATTCTGGGATTGGAGTAACAGCTAAAAATGTCGTTCTTCGCGGCTTAGCGAATGATTTCCTGGGAAATTCTATTATAACTGGAGTCGAAAATCTTGGCTATAATTTTGGACTAGGGCTTTTGTCTGGAGGCAAAGATTCAATCAGTGATTTGC
>JAHIVN010000050.1 GCA_018816645.1 Patescibacteria group bacterium
ATAGATGTTTGCAATCCAAGGATTACCCTTAAGGTCTGATACTGAAATTGTCATGTATAAGTTATCTTTTATAATTTTTCTTGTTTTTTCTTCGTTTTTCATAATTGGATTCCAATAGATTTATATAAATTATATTGATATCTTAACACAAATCTATTGAAAGTTCCGACTGTCCACTATACTCTCTTAAGTTTTTCGATTTTAGAGTAAACCCCGTACAACTCGCTATGCTCGTATACGGGGCAAGCGGGACACATGTCCATCGAAGTTCTGAGCTTGTCGAAGAACGAAGATGGATCGGAACCGCTAAAACTCAAGTAGAGCAGGGTAGAGTGAATGTTAAATTTCAGGAAAGTTCCCCCGTACAAGCTTCGCTACGTTCAGCTATACGGGGCAAGCAACTGTCCGTCTTCGCTAAAGCTACGACGGACAGGTATCCACTATACTCCACTCAACGAAAACTCATTCAGTAATACAAACATCTTCCTCCACACCTCCGAGTTGCAAAGTCTTACGGGACTGTGCACTCTTTGATTTTACACCGTAATAGCAGCATAGTTGACACATCTTCTTCTCAGATACAAATTACTTCTCCACAAGATATAGGAACTTCGCTTTTATTAATTTCCAGTTATTAATATAATGAGATAATTACTATTTTTAACTCCTAATACTAATGAAAAAACTGATAGTAGATAAAAACATTTTCTTTAAGTGTTTCTACCCTTGTCTTGCAATATCAGTTATCTTTTTTCCGATTGGAGTTTCTTGTGGAATCATGAGTCAAATGTCTATGCATCCAGATGCTCATGATTTAGATTGGTTATATTTATTATTTATATTCTCTGCAATTCCGGTATTTGCAATTGGTGCAATATTCCAATTCTTAAAACTTAAGAGAAAAGGTGTTCAAAAAAGAGATTACATTAAACAAACTGTAGTTTTTGCTATCTTACCAATTTTTGTTATTTTAGTGTTTGTTGGATTCTGTTGGGTTTACGATATTTTCATTAGCCAGCTTTCTGCACTATACACTAAGCTTTACTAAGTTTTCACCAAACGAACTCAGCACCCCAAACATCTTTCTCCAACCCTCCGAGTTGCAAAATCTTACGGGACTGTTTGCATACTGCGTTTTTCGTAATTCGTAGTTTGAAATTTGGGAATTTTTAAGTCTATTAAGTAATAGTTTTATAGAACCAACATCATAAATGTGTTAGGTGTGGGCTATTCAATTACTAACAGCCAGAACTACACTTTTAGGTCAGGTTTTTTATCGTCTCATACTCTTCTTTAGTTATCTTTTTTACTTCTCCTTTCCCAGCATCGATTAGTAAGTAGTCCCCCGTCTTAAATACCTGTGTTGCATTTCCAGTCCCCACAACACAGGGTTTTCCTAGTTCTCGAGAAACGATGGCTGCATGGGAGCATATACCCCCTTCATTTGTGACAATTCCACTGGCATTTTTCATGAGTGAAACAATGTTTGGAGAAGTCATTGTTGTAACTAACACTTCTCCTTTTTTAAAACATTTAGCTGCTGTGGCAAAAGAAGAAATATCTTCAACTAACAAGATCCTTGCTCTTCCAGTTGTTACTCCTTGCTGTGCTCCCATACCTTTGACAGAATCTCCTGAGGCCATATTACTTCTTAAGAACCGTTTTATTCTGATAAGAGCCTTATCACCTACAAGACGCATAGCATTTTTGTTATTTATTTTAATAAAAAGTGCCTCTTTCCTTCTTTTCACTTCTTTCTCATTGAGAACTTTGCCACTTAGAAGAAACTTCTCTATATCCTTCCTGCCATAGCTGTAAAAGAAGTCTTTAATGTCTATCTTGATTCTCTTCGCTATCTCTGAAAACAGATTAAGCGCAAGAAATTCTGCTCCCTGCCAACCTTCTTTTAGTGCAAATCTATCGACACTCACTTTACGCAAAACTCTTGAAAGATATGTTACCTTTGTTGGAAGCTCTTTTAATAACTTTTCCCGTTCATTCTTTGTTTTTTTACGATATTGTCTAATTTCTTTTATTTCTGCCTCAAGATCTGATTCATTTGTATGATTTTTTTTATCCCTCAGGTACTCAATGGCTTCTTTAAAAGAATACGTATTAAAGAAGTACGCAGCAAAGTTTTTAGCGTGTTGAAGATACTTTTCGTCAGTAATAGGTTCTTCCTTAAGTAGTTTAAACCACTCCACTTTCTCTCGTTGTACAAGATCAAGTTCATATGGACTAGAGAGAGTAACAAAATGTTTTTCCATCTCCTCTTTTGTATATTTACCTGATAAAAGTTTCCTTAACTCCTGGTCAACGAAGAATAATGCTTCTGGTTGTGAAGCATGGTAAATACCAGCTATATCCACCACTATTTCAAAATACTTCAAGAAGAGGTCAAGAAGAGTTTTATTGCTGGCACCCTGCAAGTTTATTGATTCAATTTCATTTATAACAGTACGAAACGCAGTGCGTAGTTGCTTTGTTTCTATCAGTAATTTTGTAAGATAGGTCTTCTCTAGATACTTCCTGCCTTCTTCTTTCCATCTTTCTGTATCATCTCTCCCAAAGTAGAAATAAGCTTGATCTTTAAAGAAAAAACATTGAAGATTTTGGAAATCAACATGAAAAACATCTGAGATGCCTTTCATCTGAGCCGTTTGATTAGCTTCAATAGTTAATAGGGACGATTTCTCCTGCCAGCCAAAAACACAATCATTCATAACGTTTTTCGGAAAAGCTAATACATTAATTCTTTTCTAAACCTATCTCTTTGATTTACAGTCACATCACTTATAGTTTTTGGTGACTCCTCTTTTTAACAAGTTTCGCAATTCCCTTCTCCCCATCAACACACACTACATCGCCATCCGAAAAAGCAGTTGTCGCTGTTTTTGTTCCTACAATCCCCGGAATATTCATTTCGCGGGCTACAATAGCAGTGTGGGAAGTCAAACCACCATAGTCAGTTACTACTGCCCCTGCTTTATATAAAGCTGAAATAAAGTCAACAGTTGTTTTGGGAGATACCAAGACCATACCATCCCTTGCTTTATGGAGATCTTTATGGGAAAACATTTTAACTACAGTGCCTTCATATTCTCCCTTGGATGCCGGTATGCCGGAGCAACTTGTGGATTCTTCATCAGCACTATCAAGTCTTAAATCAGTCCCAATAATTTTCAATAATTCTTGTGCAATCTGACTACCTTTGTCAGTAGTGTGCATTATCTCCTTGCCTTCAGAAAAAACAATTACAAATAACATCCTTCGTTCTCTGAGCTCTTTTTCAGAAACAGGTTGATCTCCTCGTCCTATCCCCTCAATCTCCAATGGCAAATGATAATATATTAACTCCTTCTCAATACCAAAACGCCTTACAATTTCATCAAGAAATTTGTCAAAAAGGTAAGTAAGTCTTGTAATAGAATACTTTTTAGTGTCATTTAAAAAGCCAACTTGGGATACTAACCTACTCAATAATACTATATCACCAGGTAGATTATATCTTTTAATAATACCCTTTTTCATTCTCTGTCTGCTTTTCTTGGCATTTGTATATCTACTTACAGTAGCCCTCGTTCTTGTAGGCTGTTTTCTGAAAGATTTGAGTCGATCATAGAATTCTTTTTCTGTCGTTTCAGGGCCCCAATAATCAAAGGTTTTATGCCTCCATAAGGATATGTGGTTAATAATAGAAGATTGATCATTAGCCAAAGCAATCTGGGCTAGCGATAAATCTTCTCTCTCAAGATAAGACAATGAATCAAAAGCTGTAAGTACTTTTACAACTTTCCCAATTTTTTCTGAATCCTTACTGAAATGACTTTCTAAGCGCTTTAATAAATTCTCGTTTAAGATAGATTCAGACATGTAATATGTTGAGTCAGCATACATTTGGATTTGAAGAAGAAGCTTGTGGAATTTCTTCGAAATCAGCTCAATCTTGTCATTTGAATATTTTTTTATGTTAGGTAGTACAAACTGAAAAAAAGATTCACCTTCAGAAATTACTGAATCTGTCTTTTCTAAACAATGAGAGATATGGTTTGGTTTTAATAGCAACTTCTTATAAACTATCTCTTTTACCCGTGCTATGCCCTTTTTATCGACAAAGTAATACGCATCCCCATTAAAGTATAAATACACCGCGTAAGATACCTTTGTTCCATGTAAAGATTTAAGATGGGGATGCGTGTGAGATTCACCCCAGAAGTTAGGGTATGGTTTGCCTACCCTAACATAGGAAATTGTTGGATCAGAAATATAATCGAAGAGACCTTCCATGCGGTAACCCAGTTTACACATTAAAATAAAGTGTAGTAACTACTCTAAAACCCCAAAGATGACAATAGTGCCTTAATATAACTTTTAAAATACATATACGCTTCCTTATCTAAAATCGCCTTCACCCCCCAAATAAAAGTTCGTACTACCATTCTCAGATAGTAATAAGCAAATTGCCAGAAACCAAAGTACTCTCTAATAAACCATAACCTATTTCTCGAGCCGTAAAATGTCTGTGTACTAGTTATTCTCTTCCCACTACTGCCAGATAGATAGTGGTATCCTACTGCGTTTGCAACAAATTTTGTCTTAAAACCGTTCACCTTCAATCGGTAGGAAAGTTCTGTATCTTCTCCATATGCAAAATATTTCTTCTTGAAAGAACCAAGGTTTTTAATCAAAACCGTCCTAACTGCCATTCCCGCTCCATTACCCGCATCAACAATTTGCGATTTTAATTCATGATCAAATTCATATATCTTCTTTTCCTCAAAGAGCTTTTTATCTTTATTAAATTTTGTCCCTGCATTTTGAATAATATACTTCCCCTGCACTTTAACTTCTTTATTCCCTGCTTTATTAAATACTATCCTATCCTTACCTAAATCTATCCTTATTGGGCCACCAACAAAATCTACTTTGATTTTCTGAGTCGAACTTTTCTTCGATTTGAATGAGATAGCAAAATAATACTTTTTACCCGATTCAAGTTTTAGGGGTAACATGAGTGGTTCACCTTTTTTCCTGAACCCCTCACTAAATATCAATCCCGGGTACAAAAGATCATCTATTTGTATACCTCTAATTTCCGTCTCAAAATCAACTGATATTGTCATTCTCTGATAAGGGTAGTAGTAGAGCAATTTTGAAGTTACTATACCTATTGACTCTTTTGTAAAACCTGTAATTAAATTTGAGAGCCATTCTTTTTCCACTTTTACATCGTTATTTAGAAATACTATATATTTACTCTTCTCATTTGTGATAATTTCTTCAACTGCAATATTATTACTGCCAGTAAATCCAAGGTTTGTTTTGTTTTCTATTACGGAAATCTTTGTCGGATGTTTTTTTTGGATCATACGTATATAATCCCGTGATCCATCATTTGAGTTATTATCTACTAGAAAAATACTATAAACAGGATAATCCTGGTTGAGGACAGAGGACATATTCTGTTTAAGAAAATGCTTTCCATTCCAGTTAGGTATTATTATTGATACCGGATAGGACTTCATATCACTTTCAGTTAAATATTATAGAAATATACCTCATCTGGCCTTTAAAGTCGTAATTGGTCTGCTCTGTGTAACGTAAAGTTTTTCATTCTCCATCGCCCACTCTATATCGCATGGATAATTATAAAGATTTTCAATCTTATTGAACAGTTTAGCAGCCTCAATAATTTGTCTGTTAGATAGTTTTTGCTCCAGTCCTTTTGCACCTAGGTTGATCCATCTATTACCCCCATATTTATCCTGCTTCCTTTTATCTCTAACCAATTTTTTCGTTTGCTCGCCAACATATACATTTTTAATCGCCAAATTTGATTTTGATATAATATAGTTATCTGGAATAATTGCTCCACCAACAATAGCTTCCCCAAGCCCGTATCCTGCTTCTATGAGTATTTTATCACTATCCCCTGTTACTGGATGTGTGGTAAAAGCAACACCTGAGATTTCCGCTTGAACCATTTCCTGAACTACTACAGCTACTCCAACATAATCATTTGTCAAACCCTTTTCAAATCGATACAAAATTGCACGTGGCGTAAAAAGTGATGACCAACACTCCTTAAGCTTATCGATAACATTACTCCTTGCTACATTTAAGAAAGTTTCTAACTCTCCCGCCCAGCTTGCTGTACTACTATCTTCTGTTGTAGCACTCGATCTTACCGCGACAAATTTTGCATCTAACTTATCATATGCTCCATAAATTTCGTCTCTTAATTTCTTTGACACTTGCTTGTTGTGAATAATATTCCGGAGTGTTGAACTTGCCTTCGTAACACTCTCTATACATTCCGGATCAACCATTGAAAGCTGCTTTTTAATTTCCTCTCTTAAGTTCTCTTCTATAAGAAATTTATTAAAGGCTTCAGTTAAAACAACAAACCCTGATGGAACAGGGATCTCCACACGAGTCATTTGACTGAGTGACGCTCCCTTTCCACCTGCCATACTTACATTTATATTTTTATGCTGATTGAGAAACAAAATTGAATTCTTATAACCCATTTCTAAACACAATAACTAAATTATAAAAAGCAAAGTACCTATATACAAAATACTTACAATTGCTCCTCACCAGATCTAGCTCTAGCCCTTAAGACTTCTTCAGCTGCAGTAAGCTGTTCCTGCGTATTCACTCCAAGGGTCTCACTTGCATCAATGGTTAGTGAATTCACTTTTTCCCCTTGACTACGAGCAATATTTACCATTTGGGTTAGATAATACTCTCCTTTCTCTGGATTCTTCTTTATTTTTTCGATATTCTCTTTCAACCAATCTTTATTATATATATATGTCGAAGGATACACTTCCATGTTCTCATTCATTTCTCTATCACTTAGTTCGTTTGTTTCTAAATTGCCTACTATATTTCCTTTTGAATCCCTAATAATCCTTCCATCGTAATACACTTGTCTATAGAACCCGTCATAGTTTGGTACTTTCGAAGTCAGCATAGTTATCATACTATTAGTCTGAATATGTTTTTTAATCAGTTTTTCAATGGTCCCTGCTTTGGTTAATGGACGATCTGCTAAAATCACAAGTACATTTTTTTCTTCTATCTCAATCTTCCTTAGAACATTTCTAACTGCATCAGCTGTTCCAGATGGTTTCATCTGTCTGCAAAAAACCGCTTTTACAGGGATATTTACCATCCTCTTTATTGCTCTCATATTTCTCAGTGAAGAGGAGATGATGATTTCCTCTGAAGGGTTTAGCATATGAATCATTTCGAGAATATGAAGAAGCATAGGCTTTCCACCCAACTTTACCACTGGCTTAGGCAGATCTACCTTCAGTCTCGTACCACACCCGCCAGCTAGGATAACAAATTCGGTACTATATAGGTTCATAACTAATCATTATACTAATTTAGATAAATAGTAGAACTTGTTTCCCTAAGTATATACTAGTTTCCATCTAGCTTATATCTTATATACTTATCAATAGAAAGATTTCCAAGGTATCTATTTATTCTTGTCTTTAAAGAGTCTTGTTTGCTTTCAAGCCCATTCTCCCAGTCAGCTCTACACTTACAAGTAAAACTGTTAAAAACGTTAATATCTTGAGAGATATTATACTCTTTTAAACTTTCTAAGACTCTCTTTGAACAGGAATTACTATTCTTATGATAATTTCTTGATACAACCTCAGGAGGGGGGTAATACTCACAACCTCCGATCCGAATTTCCCCAAGTCCATCCGTTTGATTTATAACTTCGACAATTGACCATAACCAGGGAGGTTTATACAAACCTTTGAGATATAATGCTTCAACAAGTGACCAGGGATGAACACTTAGAGGTTCCAGACTAACACTATCAAAGCCCAACCTAAAGGCCTCCTTTATTGTTGCAACAGCCTCATCGATGGCTTCTTTTTCAGATACAAAGGGTGGTTTCAGTAGTACATAGGCAAGTGATCTAACACCGTATTTTCTTAAACTGTTTACCGCATTATACAAATGCTTTTTAACTAATCCTTTATTTACACAAACCATCCTAATTAATTCATCCTGAGCTTCAAAACCAATCCCAACCTCCAACTCAACTGGAGGTATAATTGCCTCTTTTAGTTCTTTTATCTTTTTGTCCTTTATATACTGTGCCCTTCCTTCAATTGTTACTCTTTCTATGCCCTTAATAAGGCTAGCAAGTCGCAGAATAGTAGCTTGAGCAAGATTATCAAATTCGGCATTGTTCATAAAACTGCCCTCTTGGTATATTCGCAGCCATGGTGATCCTGTTTTAGGAATAATATTAGCCACACCAGTTGCAAACTGAGAAATATGATACTTAGCATCAACCTTTTTTCCTAATCTTGATCCACTCCATTCACCGCACATCGTACACCCACCAGTTTTTGCCCATTCACAGCCAGTCGGAGTCAAAGTTAAATCTATTACACTAACATTTCTACCTTTATAACAATCACGTTTTATAAGTAAATTAGCCGGTTTCCTCCACGAACCAATACTTATTGGTGTATTCTTTCTTATCTTTAGCACTAATTTATTAATCAAACACAACTCCCTAGAAAAATCTTTTAATCCCTTCATAATATTAATCTTGGATTGTTCTTTCTTATCCTAATACGATAAGAACCACTCCCACCTGAATAAGTTATAACTTTGAGGACAGTTATAATAATTTGTGGTAGAATACCACTGCTACTTTTTTACAAAGTAGCAATCCCTCTATCCGTCAGCTTTCTCCTTACCATCTTAAATCACATCATAGTTATGTTTTGATTATATAAGTTTTTATACTGATTATCAAAATTTACTCTGCCCTTGATTTGGTGTGAAAAAGTTTACAATATGTATCTTAAAATTACTCAGCATAGTTTTAACTTCGTCTAGTACTCGGCACCATACTTCGCAAATTTTCGCTCCGCTCAAATTTGCTTCGTATGGCAATCCTACACATGATAGTTTTTGTATTGCAATTGAACTTGATACTGATAATCCAAGCACGTCACCAACTCTCGAGAGTATGAATGTAAATTATGAGACAATTACTTCATCTATTTCTGGAATAGTATGGATTGATCAGAATAAGAATGGTAAAAAAGATGAAGGAGAAGTC
>JAHIVN010000051.1 GCA_018816645.1 Patescibacteria group bacterium
AACATATTGGACAGGGGTGTCCGATTTGTCGTCCGAATAAATAAACTCTTTCGAAAATTCCAGATATTTATCGCAGAACGTGTGCCAGAATGAGTCAATGAGTTCATCAATCGCAAGATTGAATTTGAAATTATCGATATGCTTTGTTGTATTCTTAACGAGGACACCAATATCTTTGAGCATCTTTTCGTCCTCCTGAGTAAGTTCTAGATCAGATTCTTTCTTCTTGTAGAGATCTTTCTCCTTGAGATTCATGAGTACATACTTGCTGGCGTTCCATAGTTTGTTCAAAAAGTTGCGATTGAACTTGATTCTTTCCCAGTCAAAGTTGTAAACACTGCCTGCTTTTCCTGAGATGTAATAGAATAGTCTCAGTGTGTCTGCGCCATGTTCATTTACCACATCATCCATCGATACGACATTTCCTTTTGACTTACTCATCTTTGTCCCATCAGATGCTTGTAGGGTTCCATGTAGAAATACGTCAGTGAATGGTACTTGTCCTGTTTTATATAGACCAAGCATGATCATTCTGGATACCCAGAGCTCGAGGATTCCGTAGCCGGTTTCCATAGTGTTAGTAGGATAGAATTTGTCCAGCAATCCGGCCTTCTTCAAAGTCGCATGCGGCCACTGGCCGGATGAAAACCAAGTATCTAGAACGTCATCATCCTGGATCCATTCTTCTCCGGGAGATTCCAGCTGAATGCGTACCTGATCACTATCCAGTAGATCGAATTCTTGATCATTCAAAGTTTCTTGTACTTTGCCATCCTTGTCGATTCTCTCGTCTATTTTCCCTTTGTACCAGGCGGGAATTCTGTACCCCCACCAGAGAGATCTGGAAATTGGCCAATCGCGGAGGTTATCCATCCACTGGAAGTATCTCTTGCTCATATATTTGGGATGTATCTTTATATCCCCGTCTTTGACAACCTTTATCGCGGCATCTCTCATCTCTCTCACATCCACGTACCATTGAGAAGACATAAGCGGTTCAATGATGTCCTTACACCGCTCACAGATAGAAACATTCTGTTCTATTGGTTCAGTCTTTTCGATCAGCCCTTGGTTGGTTAGGTCTTTGATAACCGTCTCTCTTGCTTCGGAAATAGTCATACCCTTATATTTGTCCACAGGTCCATAAAGTCTGGAGTCTTTCCAAATGACATTTACATAGTCGATTTTCTTTTTTGGGTTTTCCTTATTCCACCTGAGCATGATGGCGTAATCTTCCGGAGCATGTGCCGGAGTTATCTTCAGTGCACCTGTGCCGAAATCTTTGTCTACCAGGGGATCTGAGATAATAGGAATTTTTCTTTCTAGCAGAGGGAGAATTACAGTTTTTCCAATTAAGTCTTTGTACCTTTTATCTTTCGGATTTACAGCAACTGCAGTATCCGCAAGCATAGTTTCGGGTCGAGTGGTGGCTATGGTGATATGAGAGACGCTATTCATAGTGTCTGTACAGCTGAGGGGGTACTTTATATACGTTAGTTCAGATTTTCGCTCTAATCTCTCTAGATCTGCATCTGACAATGCTGTCTGACAACTTGGGCACCAGTTGTTGATACGAATGCCCTTGTATATTTTTCTGTCTTTATACAATTCTTTGAATGTTTCCAGTACAGTTTTTACAATGTCTGGATCAAGTGTGAAAGTATCTCTATCAAAATCTGCTGATAAGCCGACGCGCTGCTCGTCTGCACGAGCTTGTTTTGCACAATCTGTACAGTATGTGTAGCATTGCTTGTAAAATTCTTCTCTTCCGATGTCCAATTTTGTTTTACCCTGCTTTTTTAGAACCTCTCTTTCGAAAACTATCTCAGACTGTATTCCGGCATGGTCTTTCCCGGGGAATAATAAAGTCTTTTTCCCAAGCATGCGGTGATATCTGCCCAATAAATCCTGATAAGCATATCCGGACATATTACCCAGATGCGGCCGTGCATTTGCATTTGGGGGAGGACAGATGATGCAGAATGATTCTCTCTTGTCATTCTTTAAATCCTTCTGTAGGCCTTTATCCTTATGATATTCGGGTTTGTAATATTTACCCTTCTCCCAGAATTTTAGAATCTCTTCTTCGATTTTTATAGGATCGTAGGGTCCCTTCGGTAGGCTTAGAGCGCGCCCTTTGGGTAAGTTCATAATTAAGAATGTAAAATGTAGAATTAAGAATTATCAGCCACCGTGCCTGCAGGCAGGCGCCTTTGGCGTAAAAAAAAGTCCTCGTCTTAATACCAATATTGATATTAAAACAAGGACTCTCTTAGAGACGGTACCACTTGAGTTCAGTAAGCCTTTGCAGAACTTACTCTCTTTTCCTACTTCGCCCGTAGGATAAACAGCTTTAACGGGCTTACCCGGGAAGCTTTACTCACCATTAGGTTTTCTTCTTCCAGCCTCTCTTTGTGACGTAGTCAAAGATCAAACGCTTTTTGGTATTAAACTTCATTATAGCATAGTGTGTTGATATTACAACTTTTTCATGCGAAATATGTCTTCTAGAAGTATTCTTGTCCTGTTGATCTAGATGGAGGTTTACCACCCCATACTCCAGGTGGTACTTTTTACACAAAAAGTACCCAACACTTCAGACTTTTACAGGAGATTGTGCAGGTTATATTTCACATTTATGAAAGTGTGCTTCATGGCATTTGATAAAGGGGTTAGTATTTGGAGATGAGAGATAAGATTAAATCAATTCTCAAGCTTTTAGAAGAACTCTTCTTTCCTGCTATCTGTGAGGGCTGCGGTGAGGTCGGCTGTTACCTGTGTGATAGGTGTGTCGCTCAACAGATCTCCATTCGAAAAAGTCAGCAGTGTCATGTATGTAAAAGAAATATGAAGGAAGGACTGGTACATAAAAAATGTGTGAGTGGAACAAATTTAGATGGAGTCTTCATTGCTGCAGATTACTCCAAGTTTATAGAGAATTATTTAGGAGATATAAAGTATGAGTTCTATTACAAAATGATTGATGATCTGGTAAAGGTATTTCAAAAAGTATTCGAGAAAGAATCTATCTTTCACAAGATTCTCGAAGATTCAGTCCTGACGTTTGTTCCGCTGCATACTCGGCGAAAGAGATGGCGGGGGTTTAACCAGGCTGAATTGATAGCAAAACAGCTATCTGATTTGTGGAGAATTGATTCTGCTAAACTGCTGGAAAGAAGAAGGAAAACAAAATCACAGGTAGGTTTGAAGAGAAAGGAAAGACTAGAGAATTTGAAGGGAGCGTTTGAAATTGGAGATGGTGAAATAGCTAAATGGTTAAATGGTCGAAGTGTGATTATTGTAGACGATGTGATGACAAGCGGAGGAACACTGGAGGAGTGTGCTTTGGAGCTGAAGAAGGCTGGAGTGGGTAAGGTTTATGGTTTGGTGGTGGCGAGAGGCTAGGAAGATATCTCAAATATAAAATCTCAAAACTCGAAAATTAGTTTATTTATGCTTGCCTTCTCTATGCATACAAGTAAATCCCGGAATGTTAAAGTTCGAGCATATCATTTTGCTCTAGACATAATGAAGTTTATAAAAGAACTTTCAAGGAAAAGGGAATATTGGTCAATATCTGATCAGTTGCTTAGATCTGCTACAAGAGTAGGAGCAAACTAAGTCGGCCTGTACTCGAAGAGATTTTGTTAATTTCCTCCAAATCTCTCTCAAATCAGCTAACGAAACGAGATATTGGCTTAGCTTGATAAGAGATTCGATATCCTGTTCAAGGATAAAACTTCAAGTTTTAAGTTTACTAACTGAAGTCGATGAAATCAGCAATATGGTTGCTGCGAGTATAATAACCCTTAAAAAGGGGAAATAGAGGGTTGTTTCGTTGTCCATCTTTGAAATTTAAGTTTTGAGCTAAATCCGGTAATTCTTACTTTTAAGAAGATGATATTTATTGGATTTAATGTTATAATAGCAGCTACTAGTCGGGGACGACCGGCTTTGACAGAAAAGCAGATCTTTAAAATCTCAAGCAGAAGTTTGTGCAAACAGCACTTCTATAAAACAACTGTAAGTGCCAGGTATGCAACACTGGTAGGCTTAAAACTAAATGCCAAAACAAATAGCATTTCAGCAAAGCTTCGAACCGCTTATGAGGAATTTAAGCTTGGTCTTAATGCACTTAAAGCAGGAGTTAGCTTTGTGTATGCATAACTCGTAAGAGAAGTGCATAGGTCTATGAGATTTTCTCTTGGTGAGATTCCATAGGCGTAACTTAAGCCAAGATGCAGACTTTACCGGGGAGTTCTTGCTCGTAAAGTCGAAGAAGTTCCAAGAACTCGGCGAGTAGTGCTTTTGCCTGTTTTTATTCTACTCATCGTTAAAAGTTAAATAGGATAAGCTTGTAGAAGGTTTTAAGGATACTTTTTTGGACGTGGGTTCGATTCCCACCGTCTCCATAAGGACTTTGATACCAACGAAGTTGGTGGCAAAGTCCTTTACTAAAGATAGGGAAGAGAACCCTCTGCCAGAGGCAGATAAAGGGTTCGCTCAATGAGGGGTTAACGAAGGCAAGCTGAGGGCGAAGCCTGAGTTTACCCGAAATAGTCCTCCGTAGGAGGGATTCCCACCGTCTCCATTTGATTCCTTTTTCACTTATTCAGGATAAGAATTTATTTGGTGCGACTGAATAGTGCAATGTCTAAAGTTACTTTATCCCTAGATATACTGCTAGAGTAGTTCGATTAATGGTTTAAGGTGCTCATCAATTAACTGTTTAGCACCCTTCATTTTGATTGCATGGTAAGTAACAAGTGTCAACACATGATTTATAGGGTCTTCACTAAATGGATAGGCTGCCTGTAGAGCTGCGCCAAGTCCGTTAAATAATCCTCGACTTCTTGTTGTGTGTGAAATAGCGGTCTTTATATAATCTACTGAGCTTTTCATAGATGTTTCTCGACAGAAAACTACTAGTTGCCCATTATTAGTAAGTCCTAGAACATATTCCGTATCGTCTGTTATACTTCCATGTGTTGCGAAAATAATTACTCCATTAATTTCTTGGACTGTACCATCAAAATAAGGTCTGACTTTAGGGATCTGAGAACTGAAAGCGACTATTTCCTCTTGTGTGGGGGACAGAATAGTAAAATTAATAGGGATATCTTTCTGCTGTGCTTGTTCTGCTATTCTAATGATTTCAGTATACATTTGTCTTCCGGTAGTTAACCACTCGGGACTCTTCACTGATTCATAAAATATTTCAGCTCTCTCCATATTTTTATTTGCTTATAAATTGGTAGAAAATCAGCTGTCAAGATGATTGTATCATAAATTGGTGATAAAGTTCCAACTTTGTCCACTATACTCGATTCACTTTTTGTGTTTTAGAGTAAACCCCGTATAACGCGCTATGCTCGTATACGGGGCAAGCGGGACGCAGGTCCATCGAAGTTCTGAGCTGGCGAAGAACGTAGATGGATCGGAACCGCTACAATGCAGGCAGGGTAGGGGAAAGATGAAATTTGAAGAAAGTTCCCTGTCTGCCGACGACAGGCAGGTTACTTTCCGCAGTGAGGCGGACAGGTATCCACTATGCTCCATTTTTATCTCATTTAGCAGAATTAGATTTGGCTGGTATAGAATCTGAAATGCAGGAAAAGCTATAGAACTTTAAAGAATAGTTTTTCTAACTAAACGAAGAAAGAGCTTCTACTTTAACTACTAGTGTTTCTCAACTTCAACTGTAAGTGACTTCACGATTTCATCACAAAAAGAATAATCAGAAGAATCATTCGTGCAAGAGATGAAGAAAAAAACTGATTCTTCAAGCTTAATTATAGGGTTGCCACAAGGAGGATTTATAGCTAATTCTCCGGGGTAATCGCAAGGGCCTTCTTGCTTTACTTGGTTGGAATACGAGGCTTGTCCTTCTTTATCAATAATTCGATAGGTATCTTTGAAGATGCTATGCTTCAACAGGAGCTCATAACTAGAGAATTCCTCTTCCATCGATTCGTAAAATGTATATATTTCTAAGGTTGAGGTAGTGTCACTGATTTTAACTACTGGAATATTGTTTTCAATTGAATTCTTTGTTTGGTCTATTACGACTCCTTTGTTTATGTTTGCCTTGAAATGGAGTGAGAATGGAATCATGGAATTCTTTGAGCCAATAAGTGAAAAAGACGCCTTATCTTTCTCTGATGTTGTAATAGTAGTAGTTGTTGAAGAATTCGAGCTGGAACTGGCAGTACTTGCTGTTTGTGTTGAAATGGATTCGGAAGAATTTGTAGTACTCTTTTGTGATCCATTCTTACCTGTATCTTCGCCAAATTTATAGCTGATGTAGCCAACGAGTCCTGTGAGGATTAATATCAAAAAAAAAGCAATAATAATTGGCATCGATTGACTTTTCTTCTTTGGTTGAGTGTTCTCTTGTTCCATCGGAGTGTTTCCTAAGAATTTATCTATAAATAATATAACATGAAATCAAGGGAAAAGTAACAGAGTTCCAACATTGTCCACTGTACTCTCTTAAGTTTTTCGATTTTAGAGTAAACCCCGTATAACTCGCTATGCTCGTATACGTGGCAAGCGGGACACATGTCCATCGAAGTTCTGAGCTGGCGAAGAACGTAGATGGATCGGAACTTTTATAATGCAGGTAGGGTAGGGGTAAAATGAAATGGAAGAAAGTTCCCTGTCTGCTCTATCTGTCGATAGACAGGTGACAGGCGGGCGACTTTCCGCCAGAGGCGGATAAGTATCCACTATGCTCCATAAGGGCTTTGATACCAACGAAGTTGGTGGCAAAGTCCTTTATAGTTGATAGGGAAGAGAACCCTCTGCCAGAGGTAGATAAAGGGTACGCTCAATGAGAGCTTACCCGAATTAGTCCACCGAAGGCGGGATTCCCACCGTCTCTATTTTTCCCTTGTACAAAAGTATGAAAAAAATCTGTTTGGACAATAATCTGACTCGAAAATCTTTCTTATTTCCTGATATAATTGTATTGTACTAGTAAGCTACTATATGGAAGGTGAAGTGTTAAATAAAATACTCTTAAAAGAAAGAGTCCGATTAGAAGGAGACCTTATTTCTCCTAGTCCTGACTTTGATATTAAAACGGACAGGGATAGGGTAGTTTCAATAAGAACTGGAGGTGAAAATATTTTACAGAGATTACTTCCCGAGGGATGGACTTTAGTAGCATTACCAGCTTATGCAGGTCCGAGCTCCTCTCAGGTTAACATTCTCTTAAGAACTGTAGAATTCCAAATTTCTTTTCTGAACACTCAATTCTTATCTCCAAGAATAATACTAGCTCATGAAATGGGACATGTAAATGACCCACTTTTGAGAGAGCGGGCGGCAGAAGTTGTTAGATTATTTGTTTCAATAAATCCAGCGGGGATTGATGAATTGGCAGACTCTTCATTTGATACTATGTGGCTTTATGCTGATGAAATAAGAGCATCTAGCCTTTCAAGGGAAGCAATTGCCGATATACTATTCGAAATGTTTAGTACTAAAATCCAGATTGAACTAGAAGGGATGAGAAGAGGCGAACAGTTCTGTGATGTTCTGAATATACCTATCAATATTTATAAGGAATTTAGTACTAGAAAACTTGTAGCAGATTATTTCTATGGTGACCTTTTAATAATAGTGGAAATTTTAAGAGGGGAAGACTTGAAGGGGGACGTCGCTCCACAAAAAACTTTTCAAATACTATCTCCTGAGTTAGACGGTTCGGCTCTTGAGGTAAGTTGGGAATGGTTACTTGCTAATGAACATAAGCTAGTTGAAGTTAGAGACACTCTCCGAGAGGAAATAAAAAGTATTGAGAATCGAGTTATTCAAGCTCAAGGTAAGTAAATCCATAGTTCCAACTTTGTCCACTATACTCTCTTAAGGTTTCTGATTTTAGAGTACATGGGACATCGGAACTTCTAAAACTCAAGTAGGATAGGGGAAAAGTGAAATTTCATAAAAGTTCCGACTTTGTTAACTATACTCCATTTTCATATACAAACTTCAAGAGCTCCCTGGGTAGCTAATAAAGCGGTTTTTATTGTTCTCATATCTGGAGGACGAAGTGTCTCAAGTTCCATATATACTCTTTCAACAAAAGCAGCAGGGCATGGAGCTTGCTTCATGAGTAACATCATGGTTTGCCAGAATCTCTCTGCTCTTTTGTTTGAGTTTAGTACAGTTCTTCCCTCGATTATTTCACCTCTATTCTTTCTCCAAGATAAGAAATGTTGATAGAAATAGTGGTAAAATGTATTCCAGTAGTATGCTTCTTCTGAAAGTGGCATTCTTACCATAAGCCCATATCTTATCTCCCTTGCTATTGCAGTATTGCCACCAATGAATTGGTCTGGGGTCAAAAGCAAGGCTGCAACTCTATGTATTAAAGTATCAGTCTTTGCAGGATATGCTCCTCCATTAAAATTCATATTTCCGTATGTTTTCCCAGCATTTGTGTTGAATATATCAGCATCTGTCTGAGTCCAGGTTAACACTTGAATATCGAAGTCAGAGTTAGGACCGACTATGGAATAAAGGCTTCCTCCAGGTAATCCAAGGATTCCTCTATCTGCTAAGCCTAGGTGTGCCAAATATTGGTTGAATTGACTTACTGCTTCCAGACGAGCTTGTTCAGTTATAGGAGTCAAAAGGCTATGTCCCCAAAACCTTTGAATGAAAGACCTATATTGGGCAATGCAGATTGAAGTTTCCTGAGCCTCTGTTTCTTGCATAGAATTCTTAAGTTGTGACGGAATTATATCATAATTACAAGGGTTTATTCAGTTCCAGCTTTGTCCACTATACCCTCTTACATTTTTCGATTTTAGAGTAAACCCCGTACAACTCGCTATGCTCGTATACGTGGCAAGCGGGACACATGTCCATCGAAGTTCTGAGCTGGCGAAGAACGTAGATGAATCGGAACTTTTATAATGCAGGTAGGACAAGGGAAAAGTTAAATTTGAAGAAATTTCCCACTTTGTCCATTATACTCCATAAGGACTTTGATACCAACGTAGTTGGTGGCAAAGTCCTTTATGATAACTGGGAGAGAACCCTCTGCCAGAGGTAGATAAAGGGTACGCTCAATGAGGGGTTAGCGATCCCGAGCTTGTCGAGGGAGAGCTTACCCGAATTAGTCCACCGAAGGCGGGATTCCCACCGTCTCTATTTTTACTTTTCCAAAGTGTAAAAGAACAATGCTTGAACAGCCACTCTCCAAATTTACTCGTATTTAACACCAATTTCTTGATATAATGCTTACTATCATACTTTGATTTCTTGATATCAAATTAAGATGAAAAGGAAAATTGCGAAAATGGGGGATCAATTACTCAATAAGAAGACTAGGAATGTGACGGATGTCAATGATAAGGAAGTGAAGAAGGTTATAACTGATTTACAGGACACATTTAATTCCAGTAATCAATTTACTGTAGGAATTTCGGCCCCGCAAATAGGCTATGATATGGCAATTTGCTTATGTAAGGACATTGAAGCAGAAAAATTGTATCTATTGATAAATCCTAAAATACTTAGTAGATCGGAAGAACAAGAGTCTCATATTGAAGGATGTAAGAGTGTAGGGAAAGGAGAAGATGGATTAGAGACAGTATTGGGTCATGTAGAAAGGGCTAAAGAGATTGTTGTTCAATATACTGATCGAGCAGGAGAAGTTAAAACTATGAAAGCTAACGGTTTTTTTGCAGCGGTTCTTCAGCACGAAGTTGATCATTTAAACGGAAGATTGTTTGTTTATTACATAGACGATCCAGCAAAGCTAGTGAAGCGAGGGGAATACTTAGAAAAGGATATAATAATCTAAATATGAACTTAATAGATAAAGATAAAAACAAAATTAGAGGAACGTATAAAAAAAAGATAGATGAGTATGGGATATACAAGGCACAGGCAGTATTTTGGAAAGATGAAATATCTCAGTATGCAAGATATAAGGTCCTAGCCGATATCGGAGACTTGGATAATTGCTCGGTACTTGATGTCGGTTGCGGATTAGGTGACCTTTCTTTTTATTTAAGAAATAGATTCAAAAATATCAAGTACGAAGGTTTTGATATTGTTCCAGAAATGGTAGAGAATGCAAAGAAAAAGTATCCAGACGAAAAGTTCAATCTCTCTGACATAGATGACTATAGAAAGGGTTCTTTTGATTATGTCTTTGCTGCAGGTGTTTTCACACATAAAATTGAAGATTTTAAGAAGAAATATCTGCATGTAATTCGCAAAATGTATGAAGTCTCAAAGAAGGGGAGCGCTTTTAACATGCTTAGGAGTGGAGGACATATCGATAATGAACTTTACATTGTGTATAATCCATATGAGATAGAAACAATGTGTAAGGAATTCTGTTCGAAAGTTGAGTTAATGTTAGACTATCTTCCTCAAGACTTTACTGTATACCTTAGACATTAGTTGATAATAGGGGCCAAACTTTGGTTCCCACTTTGTCCACTATACTCTCTTAACTTTTTCAATTTTAGAGTAGACCCAGTATAATTCTGCTTCGCCTGTCTATCGACAGATAGAACGAGCTCAGCATCGTATACGGGGCAAGCATCAGAACTTCTAAAATGTAGGCAGGGTAGGGGAATAGTTGAATTTAAGAAAATTTCCTCGCCTGCTACGCTATGCGTAGTATTGCAGGCAGGTTACTTTCCGCCTGAGGCGGACAGGAATATACTTTATTTTTTCCTTAAATAGAATCGTTTAAGCGCTTATTACTAGAAGAATCTCGGTAAATTAGGTAAAAGAAGCAAAAATCTTATCTACCGTTTTCTGAACTTCTGCGGATTCACCTTCTTGATAAATAACAAGTATCCCATTTGAAAGAAACTCAACAATATCTCCTTCCCAAGTTGCAGTAGGCGTTGCTTTCCATTTACTTGTTGAGGCTTTAACTGTCATAACACCTACCTTGATATCTCTTGTTCCAATTTTATTAGTGAAATCTCCATTTGAGAAACACCAAGGGCCCTCAGGCTCTCTGCAAATATCCATAGCAATTACAACCGATTCATTTAGAGTATCTTGTAAATATATACCACAAGATGCCTCTGATTCTGTTAACATCTTTCCCTTATATATTTCTGGAGCCGATGTCAACACTTCCCATGTATCAGGATATTTAAAGATATTATTACATTGAGGAGATTCAAAGGTTTTCCAGCTCTCGTAAGGATCAGATGTCTCTGATGAGGTAGTTGTCGAACTGGCTGTTTCGCTTGACTCGGTAGTTGATGATACTGCTGCGGTAGAGCTTGAGGTGGTAACTGAACCCTTCCCATTTTTTCCGGCAGCTTTTCCTAGCTGATAACTTGCTATTCCAACAAGTACTGCAAAAGCCAAAACCAGAACTGCTGCAATAGCGATTGCTAAAGTACTCTGTTTTTCTTGAGGAACTTGAACACCCTGAGCCTGATTCTGATCTTCCATTACAAAAAAGTAAAAATTAAATTCTGTGAATAATATAACATAGAATTTAGAAAAAGGTAACACAATATTGGTAATAGAGACATTATCTGAGGCTGTTACGGGCTGGCGAGAGAGATGTGTTAAGTTGAGTTTATATGCAATATCCGGAATGTTCTTTTCAAACCTCGGCATGTAAAATATATTTGCAGGTAATTTAGCGATCGATCTGAGAGACTTGGTTAACAATAATTTAACAATTGTTGGCCTTCAAACTCTACCGCAGCCGATTTTTTCCATTCTCACTTAAGTTGAAATATAATGCTTTGCAGCAAGTTAAGCTCACGTGAAATATAAATCATGAAAAGAGAGGTCGAAGTCGAACTCAAATACAATGTTCTTGATCCGATTGTTATAAATAAGCTGGACATCCAAGTAGTCGGAAAGAGAAGAGTTGTTGACGTTTATTATGACACGACCAAGGGAGAGCTCTTTAAAAGAGGCATCTTTATCAGAAATAGGAATGCTAATAAATTAGACTTTAAGTTCAATTTCGAAGATATTGCCGGGAAAAGCTTCAAAAATGATCATACGCATTGCGATGAGTACAGTTTCGACCTGCCTTTATCGGCTGAAGATAAGGAAAGATTTCATAAAGTGTGCAGCATATTAGACATTGATGCTCCAGGAAACTTGAGTTTAAGTGAATTTCTCAAAGCCAACGGATATGTAGAGTTGGTAGTGGTTGATAAAGAGAGAACTGTTGCCAAGAAAAATGGATTTGATATTTCTATCGATGAAGTAGAGGATCTGGGGGTCTTTCTGGAAGTAGAAAGACTCTTGGAAATAGAGGCCGGGGAGGATAATTATGAGGTCATGCTCGATGATTTGAAGCAAAAGATAGATACTTTTGTGCAAAGCTTAGGGCTAAATGTTGAGCAGAATATGACTGGCTACTGCGAACTGATCCTGCTCAAAACAAATTTTGAGCTTTACAAGCAGGGAAAGTATGTTTTAGAAGAAGATATATAGTTGAAATATATTCCTCTTTCTGGTAAAATTGTTTTTTCGAGCTGTCAAACTGCCACTGTTAAATTCTTTCAGTTTTATTATGAGTCCAGAAGACGGTGGGGGGAAACCTGTTCCTTTAGAGGTTGGTCTTTCGGGGACACTTGAGCTGAAAGCTGGAGAAGTTTCTATTCAGGCTAATCTAGTTTTTCGAACAGGAGCAGGAGATAGGCTGATGAGCGAAAGAACATTGGAATTGTTCGGTGGAGAAGCACTAAGAGTATTTGAATTCCGATATGAGGGAACCCATCCAGGTTGGTATTTTCAAATGGATTCAAGGCGCTTGCGTGTGCCTTTTTCTGAGAGTACGAAAATACTAGGGTTGGTACCCGTGTGAACCTTAGTATTATTTATCTGATGATGCCCTTGCGCCTCCCCGCATATCTAGTTTCTTCATCTTTTGAGCATCGCTCCACACATAGTCAAAAAAGTTCTTCATCATAAGAGCTAGATTGGGATTGTATATCTCAACACAAAACGGTACATTTTTTTCGATTTGGTACATTGTCACGGTGTCGTTGTAAATTAGGATTTCAGTTGAAAGCGGAAGCTTTCTGGGATCAATATATTTTACTTCCCAAATGTCTACAAATTCTGAGATGTTCGTCCAGGGATTTATCTTCCGTGAATTTGTCAGTTGGAGTGATGATTTGAGTCCACGTCTGACAAACTCGCGCCTTACGGCTTCTGAAAAGTCAAAATCCAGAAATGCCGACATATCATGAGCCATTTCGAACACACGCAGGGCATCTTTTGCACGGGTGCTGTTCCAGGTAACGGTCTTCAACCCCTCAATGCCTGTATAATTCATGATCTGAGAATCGTTTGACTTTGCCAGTTCTATAGAAGCTAGCTGTTCAAAAACAGTAGGCAGAGAGCTTTCTATCATCTCGAGCTCACTGCGTTTCTGATTTACAAGCAATTCTAGCTGTTTGTGAGAATTGGCGACAAACCTTCGAGCATTCTTCTTCCCCGAGATGCTTACCAGTCCAAGTTCATTTAATCTGTCTAGGATTGCATACACTTTTGTACGGGATATGTTCAGCTCTTTACTTAATCTCAGAGCAGACAGCTCTTTTGCTTTGAGCAGAACGATATAAACTCCCGCTTCGTCAGATGAAAGACCGAAGGGTTTTAGAAGCGATGCAATTCTGTCTTTGGATGTAGACATGATTTTGACTAACTTACAGTTAATTATGTATTATACAGACATTATAAACTCAGGTGTACCGTAATTGCAAGTAGAGAGTTGTTTAAATATTTTAAACACTATTCATGGACACGTATTTGGATCTGAATACAGTAAATCTTCTAGGTCGGGTTGACTCCCGAATAGACAAGGACGCCTTGATCAAGAAAATAGCAAAGGATTATGGACTTGGAAGTGTCAAGAAGTACAGACAGATCCATGAGGGATTTGAAGACTATAATGTGAAATTGGAAACAACGTCAGGTATTTACCTTGTAAAACTTTTCTCGCAATTTAAAAGCTTCCGTCATGTAAAAGATAATGTAAAAGGATTGGCCACTTTTGTAAAAGCAGGTGTGAGGGTTCCTAAACTTCTCAAGTCGAAAAAGGGTGATTTGCTGTATTACTATGAAACAGAGGAAGCAATGGCACTTGGCTGTGTGATGGAGTACTTTAAGGGGAAAAGCTTTTTCAAGTCGAAAAAGGAACCGGCGCTAGATGAGATGAAGAACATTGTTTCCGATATTGTTAAAATAAACACTGTAAAGTTTAAACCGAAAGGAATTTATGATGTCTGGGTTGTGCAGAACCTGGTGCCTGAGTTTGAGAAAAAGCAAAGATTTCTCGCAAAGGCAGATAGAAAACTGATGAAGACTGTGGTTGAGAAGGTAAAGAGAATTAACTGTGCGAAATGTACAAAAGGAACGATACACGGCGATATCCAGAGGTCTAATGTGCTTAAGAATTCAAGAGGTGATATTCGAGTAATTGACTTCAGTGTGATGGAGTATAACGCTGTATCTATCGAACTGGCAACTTATCTGGCACTTTTCTGTATAAATCCCAAACAAACATCGAGGAAAGATGCTCTCGATATTTACACTCAGATTTTGCGGGAATACTCGAAACATAAAAAAATAAGCAAATATGATCTGAAAGTGATTCCTACTTTGATGCTTGGGACCTACGCCGCCAACTGTCTTGCGGCTAGCTATGAATTACGTGGGAAGGAGAATGATACCGATGAAACGCACTATTGGATTGATCTGGGGAGTGGTGGGATGCGGCTGATAGCTGGGCTGGAGGGAGAACTGGAAACCGTAAGCCTTTAATCCATAATTTTATGACTATAAGTTGTTGGGAATGTACTTTTCACCCGGATCGCGCTTTGGCGCGATTCGGGATGAGACGTTTCCTACTTATTAGATAGACCTACTCTCCTTCAGGACTTGTTGAGATGGTCTCTTTTTCTCTTACTCCTAAAGAAAGCTCACTTATAGCATTGGCTAGATCATTTGGATTCCATTTAAATACACACCGATCTCCGAAGTCCGGAATTTGTGCTGCTCTTATCCCCACACTTAAATATCCTTCCGTTCTAATTTTTGCTATTACTTTTCTTGCGAAAGCCCCACTATCCCACCTTTGGATGTCTAACATGTCGTCGACTAAAAAAATTGTATCAGGGTCCCACAATCCAGCTCTAACTGTTTCTTCAATAATAGAACCTAGACTTGCTTTGTTCCCAACATATATTGTGACAATATGGCCCCTTTTCTCTAAAAGTTTTTGTGTTTCTCTTGCGTAATTGGGATTTGTATCAAACAGAATTAATTGTGTCATTTCAATAGATTAAGAGTTTAGGTAACAGAAACCAATATTTCTTATTAGGCAGTTAATGTATCTAGGTTTGGGGCAGTATTGATACATTGAAGGTTCTTACAAAGCTTTCAAGCTTAATAATATGATTAAATAAAAGTTTTTATATAGTCGATTCGGCCTTCTCCAGTTACATAATAGTTAGGGATATTGGCCACCTGCTTATATCCATTTTTGACAAAGAAAATACGAGCAGGTTTGTACGATTTGATATCGCAACTTAAGATATGAATGTATCGTCCTTTTTTCATCTTAACGAAGCGCTCGGCTTTTTGTAAGAGCTTGGAACCAAGTCCCTCTCTTCGGTACTTTTTGTGAATAGCAACATAGTCATTGTCCATCTCAAAACCGAGATTCTTATATTTATTTTCATTGATCCCGATTGCACCTACTATTTGTCCCTTGTCCTCAATATACCAGTACTGGTGAAGCGGATTTGTTAAACTTTCAAGAGGTGCTTCCTGTACACGTCTTTTCTCATCAGGTGTCCAAGTTTGCTCAAAGGCTGCTTTAGATGTTATAAACTTTCCTATTGCTACAGCCTTTTTCTTATTTTTCAGTATCTCGATTTTCATAGCTAGTGTTTTAAAATTTATTATAAATTAAACACTTGTTACTATGGCTTTTCGCAAAGCATCCACTTTACAGAACTATGAAAGAAAACTTCTAAACAGATTATATCGAGTACTTTGCTATCGCTTAAGCTGTTGTCTTTCCATGCAGACAACTGTATAATCGAAATAGGCTTAAACTATAGCTTATGTTCTGAGATGATCAACAAAGAAGACAGTCTTGTACAGCTTTTGAAGCCTTTTGGGCTTTCTGTTGATGAGTCGCGGGTTTATATTCAGCTCCTTAAAACCGGACCTCAGACCGCATTGAAACTCAGCCGCAGTTCGAAGATCGGGCGGACCAAGATGTATAGAATTCTAGAGGATCTTGAAGAAAAGAATCTTGTATCTGCCCTCACTCGCAGCTATGGAAGAGAGTTCGAAGCCTCATCTACTGATAATTTGAAACTGATCGTTGCAAGGAAGGCCAAGGAAGCGACCGAGGTGAGATCTGCTCTTCCTCAAGTTATGACAGCTTTTTCGCTTCTGTCAGATCAGGATGTATCACGTTCCAAAGTCCTTCATTACAACGGCACAAAAGGACTCAAACGTGTGATATGGAATCAGAGACGAGCCGTAGGAAGTGTCAGAACTTTCGTATCTGAAAAGATGTCAAAATACTTGGATTTCGGTCTTGGGGATGAAGTCCGGCTGGAGTTTGTGAAAAGACACGTCAAAATATTTGAGCTCAGGAATGAAAAACACATTCCCAAGTGGACAAATGTTGTAGAAATAGTAAGATCTCTCTGGGAGGTGAGGTATATTCCTGCCAGCCAGATAGAGATGGATTTCGAGTTTGTGCTGTATAATGATGTAATCGCTATGTACGGTCTTGACGGTCTAAACGTATTCTGTGTCGAAATTTATAATGAGAGAAGTGCCAGAATGATGAGCAGGATGTTTGACTTTATGATGAAGCATGCCAAGCCGATGAAAATTCTAAACGAACATGGGGAGGCGAGAGTGGGCTGATGGACTTATGGGCCGAAAGGCTAGTAAGCTTATGAGCCATTGAGTAAATAGGTAAGTGGGCCTAGAACCATGAGCCGAGAAACTAGAACTTGAATAGTATATTGTATTCAACAATTTAACCATTTAACCATACAGCTTTGTTCCATATCTACATTCTCTTGTGCAGTGACAACACTTTGTATACTGGTTTCACGACTGATATTCAGCATCGTTTAAATGATCATGAAAATGGCAAGGGATCAAAGTATGTAAGAAGCAGACTGCCGGCTAAGCTGATTTATTCTGAAAAGTTCAGAAGCAAGTCGAAGGCAATGAAGAGGGAAGCTCAGATCAAAGGATGGAGCAGGGAATTAAAAATTCAAAACTTGAAGTTAAAAGTTGGGGGTTCTAGGGGGTTGAAGTAGTCTCTTTTTTGGCTTTCGGAATTTGGATATTTGTCATTGTTTGGTCATTACTTGCCCGCCTCTGGTGGGGGTTTGTGAATAGGGTATTAAATAAGAGGCTATAGGTAGGGGTAATTAATAGTACATTAGTGGTGTATCCGTAGTATATTAGTTGTTAATAATTGTTATAAAATGACTAAAAATGTTCAAGAAAAACCCAAGCAGGGGAAAGGGGTAATCATAGGAGTGTGCGGATGTCTTCTACTGATCTTTGGATGCTGTATAGCTACGAGCATCTGTGCGTTTCTCAATCCTGAGTCTTTTGAAGATAAGACGGGCTTCAGGTTTGATAGTACAGGTTCAGATGAAGAGGATCCGTTTGACAACTTTTCGGATGATTGAATTGATCAAAATGATCGAGATGATCGAAGTGATCTAAATGGTTAGGTTGAATAAGGATTATGGACTAAAGGTAGCGGCTTAGGAATTAGGACAGGTTTAGACCTTTACTGATTTCAGTCTAGTATAGATTAACTTTGCTAGCCTCTCGTGAGACTCTGCTGTCAGGTGTACTCCTTCAGTCTGATCAACCGGACATTCCGCTGTTGGGTCGAGGAACGAACAGCCATTCTCTATAGCTACTTGAGAATACAGTGTTTTCAAAGCCTTCCCTTTCGCAGTTCCTCCCTTAAATAACTTTGAAGCGAAATCGGCTTCTTCCTTCACAATTGGGGGAACAATTATAAGTATTTTAGGTGAATTTGATCCTTCTAGTACTTTGTACTCTTGGATAGTTTTGACGAGCGCCCTTAAACCGTCGGAAATCTTATCTGGTGAAACATCGAACATTTCTTTTGTGTCAGTAGTACCAAGCATGAGAATAACCAGGTCAAGCGGGAGGTGAGTTTCAAGAATCATCAACAAACTCTCAAGGCCATTTCTTTGAGGCAGTTCCGGCCTGGGATCGTGAAACTTTGTGGTCCTGGCTCCGAGTCCTTCTTCGATAACTTCATAAGAATTTCCGAGCAGGTTCTGCAGAATTCCCGTCCATCTCTTATCGATAGAGAATCGCTCGGATCCCATTTTATTTGGCACCCAGCCCCAGGTGTTTGAGTTGCCGTAGCAGAGAATTCTTTTAGCCGAAGGGTTTGTGTTCATGATGTTTAGCGATGATTTATACTTTTTATTATACTGGTTTGATTGGGATTAGTCGATTAATTTCAGGACTTCAACAAGCTGTTGTACTTTCCCGTTGTCCGATTCTGTCTGCATTGCTAGTATAGGAGTTATTTTTGTGCTAATTCTTTCCCCATATGAATTCTCATATATGCCGCCGATCTCTTTTAGCTCGTTTGCATAGTTATACTGTGAAAGTATGAAGCCTCCCTTTATGTAAAACTGAGTTACCTCGCATTCCGAGTCGGAAATCGGTGCCCCCGTATCATCATAAGTTGTTGTATCTTGACAATAAGGTTCGTAGGTCTTATAGTTTAGCTCTATTCGAAATGAATCTGATGAAAGCAAGAGACTCCCATCACTATTTTCTCTGCAATTCCAGCCAGCTGGAAGATTTGATATCTCCATGCTGAGCTCCAAGCTTTTACATGCTGGCGAATCGGCTGGATCGAGATAAGATGATATACCCTGAACAATAGGTTCTGTTGATATGCTAGCCTGCTCGCTGTGCTTCCATATGAAAAAGAATGCAAGCACAGTCAGACCTATGATTAAGAATTTTCCTTGTTTTGACATTTCGATCTCAGTTATTTAAGTTTAGTAATATATCAGATAAACTGTAGTTAAGGCAATAGAACAATGGGAAGCTATCGTTAAATTATTGTTGAACGATAGTTGATATGTAGGCAGCATTTGCTGTATAATTTAAAACATGAAAGCAAGTAAAGATGTGAATGAAACAAGTAGAATTGTCAGAAGCTTGCAAAAGCTAAAACCTGGTTTCCAGCAATTTAACATCTTCCGAGAACTCTGCCGCATATGCGTAACTCCCGTTGTTGAAATCATTCCAATCAGACTAAGATGGAATAGAGTAGAGGTGTTATTGACCAAGCGATCAAAAAATGATGTTTTCTGGCCGGATATGTTTCACATTTCTTGAGTTGTTCTTTTATCAACGGATAAAGGAGGGAACTTGAGTGACGCTTTTTCAAGAATCTTAGACGGCGAATTGGGCGGAGTGGAAATAAAAGGAGATCCTGTATTTGTCGAGTATTCTTTTCGAGAAGAGGGCAGAGGAATGGGGTTGAGCCTGCTGCACTGGGTAGAATTAAATAGTGACTCAAAAATGGGAAAATGGTTTCGAGGCGATAAGCTTCCTGAAAACCTTGTTGATGATTCGGCAGATTCTATTAATGTTGTTGTGAAGCATTATCAGAATTACACCCGACGAGATAGCTTTGCAGGAATCACTTCTTCCTGATGGCAACTATAAATCTCCCTTCCGGGGCTTTCCCCCCCTTTTTCTTTATTTCTAGGTGGTATTTATAAGAGAATGTATTTCCCTTATGGGCTTCCTCAAAGGTGTCGATGTTATGTACCTCGAGATTCTTTTGACTGATTCTGGAATCAAGATACTGTTTGATGGCAAGACCTGTTTCATCGGGGTAGAAATAGCCTTCCCTTTTCTTGATAAAGCCTTTCCAGGCAGAAGCGTCTAAGTCATCTATATTTTCGAAACGTCTGTTTTCCTGAAAAAGGTGCGGGACGACAGATAGGAGAATGTTATCAGACTTACAGTGATATTTCTGGCAGATATGGGCAACGGCTTTCTGTGGCAGCTTCATCTCGACGCCTCTCCTTCCGCTGTGAATTATTCCGATAATTGTCTCTTTTGATAAGTTTTGTGCAAAAACAAAGGCAGTTGTGCAGTCAGCAGGTTTTGTTGTCAAGGTAATATTATCGCGTTTTGTGAAAACGGCATCACAATTTATATTCTTCCCGAAGCGGTGTCTTTTGAGCCGATCTGTCTTTGTCTTGTCAATATCAACAATTCTGTCGCTATGTTCAGGAATCATGTTGATGGAATCTCTGATGCTCCCCATGTGTAAATCGGTTAAGAATTGCTGAATCCGAAGACGTACACCAAGCGAGTCGCCAAATGCAAAGTCCATATTTCCACTTTCTTTTCCCCATGAAAAACCATGGTTTATCAGATGTCGAAGCTGGGGACTGAAGCCTGTCTGTGAATTTAGAAATTTTACTTTGTGCAATTTTTTGTAAAACGATTTCATAGGTTGAATTAGCTGCAAGTTAGTTAAATTATATTTTAACAGAAAGTAGCTGAAGACTAAACGCATAAGCTATATTGTAGGTATATCTGACTTGGGTTATAATCTAATCTCATTATTATCTGATTGTATGAATAAAAAGCTCACAAAAGAGGAATATGGTTTGAAACTTGCAAGAATAAAGAGGAGTTTCTTGGATATTCCTATTATAAATGGCAGTAATGGCTATCCCTATGTTTTATTATCTCTGACCGACTCTGTCCCTCCTATGGACCCAACTCTCTTAGAAGATATGGCAGACCTCCTTGTTATGGAGGGGGATTTTTTAAATGTTGATGTGATTGTTTCAGAGGCAGATAGAGGAGGAGGTCCGCTTACGCATGCAATCGCTTTGAGAGTTGGGATTCCATACGTTCTTGCCAACTGGTATCCAAATGGTATAAAGGGTGAGACTAAGGTTAAGACTTCAATAGGATTTTCTGGAGAGGGACATATATATGTGAATGGGCTGAAAAGCGGACAAAAGGCAATTATTGTTGACGATATCTTGAGTTCCGGAGGGACAGTAGATGCGTTGGCAATGGCGCTAAAAGGATCAGGAGTCGTTGTTTCGGAAGCTCTTTTTGTTGGGGAGAAACTGGGGATTGGCGGACGGGATCGAATTCTAAAAAATCACAACATACAAATAAAAAGTCTGGTTCAGTTTTGTATCAAAGATAACAAAACAAGCGAACCAGACTAGTTATTTCTACTCCAGAGTTTTATTCTCTAGGTTTAGGTGGTTGAGCTTCAGCAATCTTAAGCTGTCGGCCATCGAGCTCTTTTCCGTTTAACTCATCGATTGCCTTCTTCATACCTGCTTCATCGGCGAATGTTACGAATCCGAAACCTTTTGATCGGCCTGAGAACTTGTCCTTGATGATCTTTGCTTCGACTACTTCTCCTGCTTCGCTCATGAATTCCTTAAGACTTTCTTCTGTTGTGTCCCAGGAGATTCCACCAACGAATACTTTGAATTGATTGTTATCCATTTATAGAAACTAATAAATAATTAATTGATATGCTAATTGGAAGAAACTTAATGAGGTTTCACTCGCACCAGTTCGTTAAATCTAAAAAAACCTCCTTTCTCAAAAAATAAAAAACTGAAACTTGGCTTAGCACTGGGGAGATTATAGCAGGTTTATGATGAAAGTAAATAGGGGAGTAGTGAAATAGTAAAGTAGTAAAATAGTAAATAGTAGAAAAAAATAGCTTATATCGATAATGACTAGCTGATTGGTTCTAAGTCTTCCGTATCTTGATGCACTGATCAGTGATGTTTTTAGCTTCAATACAAGAATGCTTCCTATGGCTTTATTTCAACTACCTCCCCGGATCTGTATTTTGTCTTTCTTTCAATGAGGTTCATAATTAGTTTTGTCACTTTCGAAATCTTCATCGCTTCGTTTTCTGAATCAGGATAGAATTTCTGTACAGCCTCTGTCCATACGAAGTAAGGTCTAATAGCAAAAACTAATATTTTCGAATCTTTCAGTTCACGTGCAAGCATCTTGGTAAAAGACTCAAGTCCTGTTTTGGCAACAAAGTCTGGTATCCATCCAGTATCATCTTCACTAAATGTTCCTGACATATTAATTATTGTTGCATTGGTTCGCATTTGTCGGATAATTTTTTTTGTAAGTAGAATCTCACCCTTAACAATATCTAGGGGAGCAGTTATCGTTTGATCTTCCAGCTCAGTAAGGTTTCTGTCGAATAACGGACGACTACTGTTATGCCAGGATCCTGCAATGTTAGCTAGAACATCAATTTTGTTAGTCACTTTTCTTATTTTCTGTACAAGGTTTGATATCCTCTCTGTCTTAGTTAGATCAAAAGGGAAGATATTACAGGTTCCTCCAGCTTCCTGTATTTTTTGCTGTATTACTTCAAGCCTATTTTTTCTTCTTGCAATTAATATGACATCGTATCCTTTACTTGCAAGAGTTATTGCAGTCTCTTTTCCTATACCGGCACTTGCACCTGTTATAACAGCAAATTTTGCATTCATTAAGAATAGAGATAAGTTAGTTGAGATTATTATAGCACAAAGTATTTTGTGCTATTTTCTCCTGCTTAGAAGTTGTAACATAGAGATTTATTAATCCAGAGGGATAGGGGTAGCGGTTGTAGTTTAACGTACAACAAGAAGTTTCATAAGAGCCCTGACGAACTTGTGGATATCATCTTTATTGTTATATATATGTAGGCTTATTCTTATTTGCTTTCTTCTGCAGGATACAAGAATTTTTCTTTTGACAAGTTGTTCTTGTATTCTTTTGGGATTAGGAACTTTGATCAATGTTATGCCGGAACGCCATTTCTTATCTAAAGGTGTTGTTATTCTGACATCTTTTAGGCAAGAGATCTCTCCAACGAGGTAATCATTCAAGCTGAAGATTCTCTCTTGGATATTTCTTTGTCCGATGTTGGCTAAATACTTTAGAGCTGATCCCAGTGCGATAATTGGTGCGAAGTTTGGTGCTCCAATTTCCAATACAGCAGCATCATTACGTATTGTGAAGTTTTTGTTGTCCATAGCTTCCCAATCTTTTACACTCTCACTACCGACCAATGGGAAGGCTTTTGGTTTTAGCCATTTTTTGTTTATGTATAGAACTCCGTTTCCAAACCCTGATAATGTCCACTTATAACCTGCAAATACGAGAAAGTCTATATTTGCCTTTTTTACATCTACTGGAAAGATACCTCCGGACTGAGTTGCATTGACAATGTATATCAAGTTGTGCTTTTTGCACAGTTTTCCGAGTTCGTTCAGATCTTGCTTAAATCCAGTACTATACTGGATATGGCTTGTCACTAGAATCTTTGTGTCTTTTGAAATGTATTTTTCTATTTGGTCAATAGAATATGTATTGCGAACTGGTTGTACAAATCGTACTCTCCTATTTCTATGTATCCAAGGAATTGTCGAAGTAGGGTATTCATCTTCCATTGTTAGTACTTCGCCAGGCTTGTCTTTTAATATCTCTGCGGCAATGTTGAGTCCATGTCCTGTATTATGAATAAAAGTAATCTCTTTTGGAGATGCGTTTAGTAGTTGTGCTGCATTTTCTCTTGTTTCGGTTATTTTATCTGCCCACCTATCCCATGCTTTTTCTCCATTTTCTAAAATCTCATCATAAAAGAGTTTCCCCTCATGTGCTACTATTTTAGGAATTGGAGATGTTGAAGCAGCATTTAAGTAAACATACTTTTTTACTGCTGGGAATTGGTTTCTTATTTTTGTCCAGTCTATTTTTTTCATAAATAGATATAGGTTTATTTAGTCAGCTACGACATAACGAAAAGATTCATATCTTTTTCCTTTTGGATAGTAGTTGCGAATAGTAAAAAAATCTGCCGATTCTTTAGCATCCGACAAACTGTATTGAGATTTGTGACATGAATGAGCCTTCACTCTTGTATTTATGAAATCTGTAACATTGATAAGAACATTATCTGGGTGATCATAATAATCGGTAAGTAAAAATTCTGTCACACTATGCGAGATTGCCCTTGAACCTTTTAACTGTTCTGGAAAAAATAGGAGATCTCGGCTGTATGGTAGAATAGCGTCAAGAGTGGATTGAGCTGTATTTCTGTGGTCTCTGTGATTTATCCAATTGATGTTTTTATCGAATCGAATAACAGAATCTTCTGGATTCGTTGTTATGACTAAATCTGGCTTAAACAGTCTTATTTGGAAGGCAATTTTTTTTATAGTATCAATGGTGTTTTCAACCTTTCCATCTCCAAGGTCAAGATAAATGTTATTTGATGGTTTGATACCTAAAACCTCCATAGATGCCGAATCTTCCCTTTTGCGTATTTTCTTTAATCTTGAAAGGGTAATCTTCTCTTGCTGGCAACCTCTTTCTCCAAAAGTTGCCTTCACAATTCGGACTTCCTTTTTTGATTTTACAAGATGTGCAATCGTACCTCCGCAGTAGATCTCAGCATCATCTGGATGAGGCATAATAATAAGTATCCTTTTTTTGTCGTTAAACACTTTGTGGAAATCACCTCTAATCATGTTACTGTTCGAGTAATAATCTAATTGCGAAAAAATTATATCCACTCTATTGGGCAAAGCAGAGTTGTTGTTCACTTGATGAACAGAATATTGTAGAATAGTCATAGTTTGGAAAATTTAAATTCTTAAAAAATTACCTTAATGAACGAACAGAAGGTGAGGGAGTTTTTAATGGATTTGGGGTTAGATGAGTTCGAAGCAGAGATATATCTTGCTTTAGTACAAAAAGGAATTCTTACTACACTAGAGCTTTCAAGAGAGATAGGTATTGATAGATCTAAGGTTTACAGAAGATTGGAGAGGATGAGAGACATGGGAGTGGTTGAGGAGGTTATAGATGAACATAGAAAGCAGTCTAAGGCGGTCGCTATTGACCGATTAGAATTTTTGCTTGAAAGAAAGATGCAGATAGTAAATAAACTTAAAAAAGATTTTGGGGAGGTCAGCCTGTATCTTACTGGAAAACTTGGGTTAAATGAGCCGGAGACAAAAGTTCTTTTTTATAGAGGGAAGGATGGGATAAAGCAGATGGCTTGGAATGTTTTACGTGCTTCGAAGGAGGTTGTGGGTTATTCGTATAGGCCTCTTGCAGAATTAGTGGGTTTCGATTTTATGAAGAGATGGGTCAATGAATTTGCTAAGCGAAGGTTAATGTTTAGAGATCTGTATTCTGATGAGTATTTAAAAACAGATCAAAAGGGGAGTGCGACTACGTACTCACCGGAGCACTTTCAGGGAAGATATATTCCTTCAAAGATTCTGAGGATTGATCATCAGTACGATATTTATAATGATGTAATGGGGCTCTATAACTGGCACGAAGGAGAGGTGTTTGGGGTTGAGATCTATAATAAGAAAATTGCTCAGTTTCAAAAACAACTTTTTGAGATAGTTTGGAAGATGGGGAAGGATCCAAGATAGCAAACAGCGGACAGCAGACAGCATACAGCTAATAGAGGATAGCTTGTAGGTATTTGATTATTCAAATCCAGACGGTGGTTGAGCTTCAGCCATCATTTTTTCCAATAATTCTTCTTCGATCTCAACTATTCTCTGCCTTAAACATCTTGCAGCCATTCGATTGCCTCTCTCTCCAGGATAAAAAAGTTCTTTAACTCCTTTCAGTTTTCGTGCTCCTTTAAATCGTTTTATCAGCTTGGTCATATTTTTCTTGAAGTCTTTTATGTCTACAAGCAGCTCCGGGTCAATGGCTATCACAAGATTGCCCCAGTCAGCTTCTTCATCAAGAATTCCAAACGCTGCAGCCTGCACCAAAGGACCGGTAAGTGTTTCGATGATAAATGAGAGTCCTGACCCCTTGTATGTGTTGTCGAAAATTCGAGATGCTCCCTGTGCCATGACGGCTTTCGGTTCAAGTGTCGGCTTCCCACTTTTGTCATAGCCTCTTCCCGGGGCAAGTTTTTTATTCAGAATATTTTGCTCGGTCAAGTCGTGCCAGGTCATGTCTGTAGTTGCAAAGTCGAGAACGACAGGATCTTTCAGTGTAGGCAATCCTACAGCCATAGGATTTGATCCGAAGATTGCCTCGTTAGAATCAAAAGGAGCAACATAGGCGTCACACCCCGAGAAAGTCATGCCGATTAAATTATGTTGAGCTATTTGTTTAACGTAGTAACCAATTGCTCCGGTCGAGTTGTAAGTTCTCTTGGCTCCAACAATTCCAAATCCTGACTTTTTTGCTTTTTGGATAGCTATATCAGTTGCTTTTTGCATTACAGTAATTGCCGAATTAGCATTGCCGTCGATTAATGCCGAAAGCTTTGTTTCACGAACTATTGTGATTTGACCGGCGGTCCTATCCTTATCTGGATTCCATCCAAAGAGTCCGACAAAGCCGTGGTCATTTCCTCGCAGTTGAGCATAAAGCCGCATATCGAAAATCTGCTCGCTTTCTTTTTTGTCGTAGCCCTGGTTATGTATTATCTCTAGAGCAAGCTTTTTGATTGTTGTGATTTTAATCTTCTTTTCCATAAGGATTTTTACTAACGAGAAGAATTATATTTGCCGGCAGGGCAGAGTGTCAAAGTTGACGGTGAGTGTCGACAATGATAGGATCAGGTGACAAGAACGGGTTGTGATGATTATATGGTTAAATTGTTATTTATTTAGCTATGGATTCTAAGGCAAAAGTTCTTGAGAAGTTTGGTTTAAGCGAGAAGGAGATTATAGTCTATCTTGAATGCTTAAAGCATTCTGAATCGTCTCCATACTCACTTTCGAAAGCTACGGGTATTCCGCGTACGACAATCTACGATGTTCTTATGGATTTAGCGTTAAAGAATTTGGTAGAGCTCGAGCAAAGCGATGGCTTCACGAAACAGCAAACCAGAGTAAAGGCAAAAAATCCGTCAGAGCTGAGAAAAACTGTTCGGAATAGAAGGAAATCTTTGGAAGACTTGGAGATCGACTTGATAGAAATTCTTCCAGAACTGAAAGGGACGTATCACAAAGACAGAAAGCCAAATGCAAATTTTCAGTTTTATCCGGGCATCGAGGGTGCGAAGAAAACTTATTATGGACTCGAAGGTAAAAGGAGAATTTATGATGATATCGCCTGGACTTATCTTATACGTGCTGACGCTTTTGGTCACCAGGAAATTGACAAGGATATGGCGGAAGCTGCAAGAAAGCAGCGATTGGCTGGAAGAAGAGTGAGGGAGATAGTTCCCTTAAACGATTGGACACGGGATATTCTGGTTTATACATATATTCAAAATCCTAATTTTCTTGAGACTTGGGATTATCGCTACATTGATTCACCGATCTTCAAGATGTATCTTCGCTTTGCAGTTGCTGGAACAAGGATTCGTATTACAAGTATCGAAGATGATGAGATGTGGGGGCTTGTTATGAACAGCCGATTGTTTTCTGACAGCATCCGATCGATATTTGAACTGACTTGGAGTATGGCTATTCCAGTGACAGAAAAAATTCTAAAAGAATGGAAGAGGGAGAGTGTGTTTAGAAGGGTGAGGAGGAAGGTAAAAAGTGAAATAGTTAAGTAGTAGCCGATGAGCTACGGAATATGGATTATGGTTTCGACCTACTGTTAAACAACTCTATTCTCCGGACAGCCTTTGATTACCGACAGCACTGTATTCGTTACCATCTGATAACATCTGTCCTGAGCCTCTTTTGTGTACCAGGCGACTGGAGGAGGAGTGAAGATATTTGATCTACTTTTCTCTAGATTAGGCGATTCATATGCTAAGCCCGAGAGTTTTCCCTCCCTTACATACTTTTTCAGTAACCTGAAATCAAAACTTTCATTTCCCAACCTAGTGCTTCCGCCTATTATGGGGATAACAAGATATGCTCCTGATTTAATTTTATCAATATTTTTCTTGTCCTTGAAAATTTTTTTAGTCTCCCTATTAATCTCATAACATGGAAATACAAAATCACTTCTTTCCAAAAGTCTGCCTAACTTTACCTTCTCCCAGAAAACATCTTTGTCCGATCTAGACCAGTAGAAAACTCTCATTCCCATTCTATCCCCATACTCTGCAATTCTTTTTCCAATATTACCTAGTCCTATTACTCCCATAGTCTTACCTTTTATTTCTTCCTGAATAGAGAATGGATTAAAAATATCCATTTTAGACCTTAAAATCATAGGAAGCTTTCGCACAAGACTCATCATCATCCAGATAGCATATTCGGCTACTGCCTGCGTAGAATAGCTGGGCGTGTTTGTGACAGTTATTTTATTCTTTTTAAAGTAATCAAGATCTAGACATTCAAAAGAAGTTGTAGGAAGGCAGACAGCTTTTAAATTTTTAAATAGCTTGAAAACTTCATTACCAATCTTCCAGTTGTAAATCTCTGGATCGATAACCAATATCACATCTTCGTTGTAAACTTTAATAGGTAAATTTTTCAAAGCCGAGCTGTTCAGAGGTGTGAACATAACATCCCCATTCTTCTGGAGAGTTTTAATGTCCTTGCTTGCGAATCTGTTAATTTTATCAACTATCGTTATCTTCATAATGCCTTCAGTATGCAAAATTTGATAAATTAATTTTGATTAGTTGAATTATATGAGATAATAGGTAGAAAAGTGAAAATGTTGTCCAGAATTTGTACATGAATAATATCTTATATGTAATATGTAATAACGCAAAAATTGCAGGCAATGAATGAATTGAATTCTTTTTTCAAAAAGCTTGGGTTAACTGATGAGGAGACGGCAGTCTATCTTTTCCTGCTGCAGAATGGGATTTCGACGATTTTTGATATCTCAAAGGGGATTGGTATCAATAGAACTAATTTATATAGGTTATGCGAGAGGTTAACAAGTGAAGGATTTTTAAAGAAACTTTCGGATAAAGGTACTACGAAGTACGAAGCTGCCTCAGTTGAATATTTGAAGCTCAAAGTAGATGATATAGAGAGGAGGGTTAATGATATTAGGGCTAAGTTTAATTCTGTTAAGAATAAATTTCAAAGAATCTCACAACTACAGGATCATAAGATCAGGGTTGTTCATTATCAGGGCAAAGAAGAAGTGAAACAATTGCTGTGGAATTATCTTGAAACAAGGGGAGAGGCTTTGAGCTTTGGTTACCGAACTTTAAGCGAGATGGTTGGAAGGAACTTCGTAATCAAATGGTGGAATGAGGCAAAGAGGAGAGGGATACGTGATAGAATTCTTGCTAATCCAGGCACTTTTGAGTTAAAAGATACAATTGATAATAAATCTAGGGATAAGTTGATATATGATCAATGGGTAAAGGTAGAAGAAAGAGAAATTGATGAAAAAATATTCAAGATTTACTACGAAACATTTATTTATAACGATATCTTTTCCATTGTGCAGTGGGATGAGAATTTGGCTTTTGGAGTGGAAATTCAGAATGAGGAAATAAGTAGGTTTAAAAGGAGGGAATTTGAAATCTTGTGGAAACTTGGTAAGCATTATAAGGGGTAACTATGAAGGAGGTAAATGATTTTCTTCGACAACTCGGTCTCAGTTCTGATGAAGTTGAAGTTTACTTGTATCTTTTGAAAAATGGTAAGCAATCAGTTCTCAATCTTTCTCGTGGTGTTAGAATCTCAAGAACTACCATATACAGGATATGTGAAGCTTTGAGAGAGAAGGGGCTTGTAGAAAAACTTAAAGTAAATGAAGCAGTGAAGTATCGGATAAATAACATTTCTTCACTAGAAAAGCTCGTTAGTGAGGAAGAAAAAAAAGTAAAGCTACTTGGCTATGGGTTCAAATCTATTGAAAGTATACTGAAGTCGCAATCATTAACAAACACTCAGAAAATAAAGGTTACTCATTACTCCGGAAGCGAAGAAGTAAAACAGCTTATTTGGAATACCTTGAATGCTCGTAATGGAACAATAGGATTGGGGTATTATTCAATAAGTGAGATTATTGGAACCGATTTTATGGTTAGATGGTGGAAGGAGATGATAAAAAGGGGATTGACTGATACTCAGCTGTTCAATCCTGTACCTTCAGACAGGGTGAGGACACAAACTAAAAATGAAAATTTCCAGAAGGAAATAGATGAAAATCATAGATATAGGATTATCGAGAGAGACATTTTGGAAATATCTTATGATTCATTTATATATAATGATGTTTTTTCCATAGTTCAATGGCTTAAAGATGAGTGTTATGGGCTTGAAATTCAAAATAAAATAGTTGCTGACCAAGAGCGCGAGCTATTCAACTTTTTCTGGAAAATGGCGAAACCCGATAAATTGTCATTAAAAATGCGACAAAGTTGATAGAATATGTTGTGGTTAACTAACATATCAACAACTAAGTCGCATGAGAAATATAGCAAAAATTAGAATAGCGTGGAACCTATGGAAGGAAAGAGTTCCAATAGAGA